>CAYYPG010000001.1:0-56555 GCA_964473505.1 uncultured bacterium
TAGTCAAGTCTAAAATACACATTTTTGCACAGGCACCTGTACCCTCTTTTTAGGGTAAAATGCTGTATCTTGCAGAAAAACAACGACTTATCTAAAAAATCACCTTATCTAAAACATTAGTTATAACTAATGTTTTTTTGTGTTTATTCTTTACTTAAGAGATAGTAGAAAGTTTTAAAAAGATTTAGGCACAGCGCGGTCGATTGCAAAAAAGATTTGTATGAGAATAAAAAGTGAATCGAGCTTTATATGAACTCATGCTGAAAAGATGTAATATTCAAGAAATAATTGGTTTGGGATTTTATGAAAGTATCACTGGTTAAAATGAGCGGTGTATACAATTACAATTATAAGTGTAAAAATCAATGCCGATACAAAAATATTGGTAAAGTTAAAGAAAGTAAATTACAAAGGATAACAAAGCATAGGTGTGTCCGCGCTATCACGAGAGATGTTAGATTAGAGTATTTAGGTGCTGGGTTGTGTATAATAATAATATTTGTCTAATTTCAGTATTAAAATGTGTGTAAGTCAATTCACAATTAAACAAAACATAATAATAGAAAACCACCCCATTGGATAAAATATACACAAAAATCTTGACGCCGATAATTAAAGCCAGTAAGGTTAAAATCAACTCCAATGCGTTATTGATTTATTGGCAAAATTAAAGAGGATGTAGAAAATTACTTTTAACATAATTAGTGCTAAACTTAATATGAAGGAATTTGTCTAACTTGTTAAGATGGACGGTATTAAGATTGAGGCAAAATAAAAACATAAAAGTATTTACCCGATTGGCAATTCCATATAATTTTTATCATCCCGAACCTTATGGACGCTGGACTTTAAAAAGTCTGTCTGATTTGAATAACGGCGAAATTTTGATTGATGAAGGTTTTGGATTGTTGTCGGCAACATAAAGTTTATGATGATTCGGTAGATATTTTTCAAGCGCTTTAGAGTTAGTAGTAAAAAATTGCTTGAATCGCAAATTAAATTTACGAGATGCTTTTTGAGCAAGCCGGCAATGATTTGCAGAATGAAATTGATAAGAAATTTGTGGAGTTAAAATAGTTCACAATTGCAATAGAAACTTCCTCAAATCACATTATATTCCTCCTTAGCATTATATATAACTGTTAAAATAGTTCACAATAAATAGTTTTGTCTTCAGCATTGTTTTGGTAAGTAAAAAAAGATAAGATTATTTAAGGAATTTCAGTTTAATGAGTTATAATCAAACTTTGTGAAAAATTGAATCGTGTAATTTTATGCCATTGGATAAAATATAGCAACAACCAGACTATAGAGGCGCTAATATAGAGGATAATAACAAAAAGAAGGTGTTGTAATTGAATTCCTTGTTTGATGTCTGTATCTTTTGTTTAATCTGAAGGGTTATTCATTTGTAAATTTAATCGGCAAGCTAACCGCTAATTAGAAAGATTGTTTAACAGATAGTTCATTTGATGGCGTCTTAAATCTATTAGTACTAACCGAATTTATCCATAAGTTAAACAAACAATGTGTCTGAATCATTGGTTCGAACATAATCATCGGTGTGACTAGCGAGATGATGTCGTAGGTTTAATTTCTTAACTTAGTTCTAAACATAAATTCCTAAATAATCTCCCAAAATAGCGTATATTCGCTTAACCGAATCTTAACAATTCATTTATATTATCTTAACGCAGTTAGAGTATATTTTAGGCGTATGAATAATAAATTTGAGCACAGGCTTGCGACCGCGAAGATTTTCGGGCCACTTTATATTGTAAAAAGTGTTAAACTCCGCGCTGATTTGCCATACCCTGCTAAAATTCACCACATAGTGCCTTCCTTGTGGTTTTCAAATTAGCGCGGGGTTAACACTAAATATCTAAAGAAAGGAGAATTAGATAGACAAAGATACTTTGAAAACAAAAAGAACAAAAAAGAAATATGCGTATCTTTATCCCAAACTACAAAAGGGCGATATTTTCATAAAACTCTTTTGTGTTTTGGAGATATTCGTTAAATATATGCACTCATTATTATTTAATTCATTTAAAATGATAAAAGGAAGGAGATAATAATGTCGAACATTGGCATAATGTTTTTAACCAGCTTGATGCTACTGAGTCCCCCAATCGCTGCATTAGAAAATCAACCGAATAAGATATCTGAGTTACGATTATATTCAGATAGTGGAGAAGCATTAACTTTAGCCGAAGGCATGATGGAGGAGATTATCGTCACCGCCGAGTACACACCTTCAGTCAAATCCGCTAACCGAATCGACAGATTTCAACAATTTAACGATTATTTCACATTTGTGGTTAATGTGTTAATGGTTCTGTTCTTCATTGGTATCGGAATTACGACATTGTTATCCAAAAAGAAACGACGGAAAAATTATAAAAAAGAAAAAGGACCATTTTCCCTTCCGCCTTTTTCAGATACCGAACCGGATTTTTATCTGTCAAATCAAAATCCGCTTCGGATTAATAACGTCGATTTAGGCAAGGATTATGCTTGCTAATCGAAAACATATAAATAACCACCAACAAGAACCAGAATATTATCAAAAGGATAAAACGGTTCAAGTTAATAAGGACTACCACATTACACTATTTATTAATGATAAGTTCTGGTTCGAAAAATATATCGTAAAAAAATTAATAACAATAAAAAACAAATAAAAACATATATGCAAAAGGAGTTCGTATGCACAAAAAAAACATATTAATAATAGCTATGATTTTTTTAACCGGTACTGTGGCTTTACAAGCCGGTGAAACTAAAGTTGCAGGCGAAATCTGGAATCGTTATGTTATGCTACGCAAAGACGGTAAAACGACATTAAATCAATTCTCATTTGACCGTGGTTATCTCACCTTAGAACCTAAATTAAGCGATAAAATCAAAGGCCGATTTACGCTTGATTTCTTCTCAAGTGAGAAGTATAATGACGGTGCTGGGATTAAAGTGAAATACGGATTTTTGCAATTTGCCGAACTATTACCAAGCAGGGAAAGCAATCTGGAACTTGGTCTTATTAAAAATTATTTCGGGTTAGTCTACGACTGGGCATATCCGGTGGTTGAAAAAGCAATAGAAGACAAAGAAAAAATTGCCGCGTCAGTCGATTATGGTATCGCTTATACTGGTTATCTGCCAAAAGGTTTCGGCGAATATGCGGTTGGTTTGTATAATGGTGAAGGATATACGAAAACCCAAAGTAAAGTGAATACAAAATTTGCTCCATTATTTAATCTGAGATTAACTCCGTTTGCTGGAATTACCGTTGGCGGCTCAATGATATTAGATAAACCCGGGGTGATTGGTTTAGTAAGGCATACAACAACCTCAAGTCGTGCAGAATCATTATTCAAAAAAGTCTATGATAATCGTAAAGTCTATGCGGGTATTACCAAATTGGCTTTTGGTCCGGTTGAACTTTGGGGTGAATATTTGACTAATTATTATGACTCGACCATAACGAAAAAGATTTCCCGTCCGAATGTTACCGACACAATAACAACCACGACCTACATTTACAAAAGCAGAGGTTATTCGTTGACGCCGATTTTATCTTTGAATCAATTAACCGGCATTGATGTTGAGTTGTTTTTTCGATATGATTTCTGGGATAGTAATATTGAGATTAAAGACTACAAGAGCGCATTTTCGACCATGGTGATTGGTAGTAATTACAATATTCTCCGGAGTGCGAGTGCCGACCCGGTCTTAACCCTACAGATAAACTGGCAGCGCAAAACTTTTAAGAAAGAGGACGCCACCATTGCTGAGGTTAAAAAACCAGAAGACCAAATTTATGTTCAGCTAAAATGGAAATTTAGTTCTACAATTTTAAATTAAAATAAACCTTGCTGATGTATATGGATAATCATAACTCCCAATGCCTCAATATAGGATTGGGTAATTACATAAATATTAGTGGAAATTTAGTTTTACAAGTTTAAACTAAAAAAGGATCACGGATGTATCCGGATAAAGATAAATTCGCCAATTCAGCATTGGGACGCTACAAAATATCTTATCCGAGGTTATCCGTGACTAAATTTCAGGAGGGAAAAAATGAAACATCTAATTAGATTATTAATTGTTGGTTTAACAATCTTTACCACAACCAATTTAGATGCTGCGCGGAAGAATATTACCTTGGCAGGTTCAACCACTGTCTTACCGATTGCCCAGAAATGCGCTGAAGCATTTATGGATATAAATCCGAAAGTAAATATTTCAGTCCGAGGCGGTGGCTCAGGAGTGGGCATTGCTTCGCTTGCAGGAAAATCTGTTGATGTTGGTATGTCTTCTCGACCAATTAAAGATAAAGAATTAGCGACCGCAAAACAGAAAGGCGTGAATCCAGTCGGTAATATAATTGCGTTAGATGGTTTAGCGGTTATTATCCATTCCCAAAATCCCATTAATGAAATTACAATAAAGACGCTAAAAGATATCTACACCGGTAAGATTACCAACTGGAAAGCATTAGGTGGTCCTGACCGCGAAATCGTGGTCGTATCACGCGATGTGGCATCAGGTACTTTTGAGGTTTTTAAGGAGAAAGTGCTGAAAGGCGATAAGACTAAGGATGATGCGCTAATGCTCGCTTCTAATAAAGCAGTTGCGACTACTGTGCAAGATACTCCTGGAGCAATTGGTTATGTCGGGCTGGGTTATCTCTCTGAAGGTGTCAAAGCGCTGAAAGTAGATGGAGTATCTCCAAGCAATAAAACAGTGCAAGATGGTAGTTACAAATTAGCCCGACCACTATTTATGTACACCAACGGTGCACCCAAAGGTTTGGTTAAAGAATTTATCGATTTCATCTTATCAAACACGGGTCAGAAATTAGTTTCCGAAGCCGGTTTTGTTCCAGTTAAATAAAACCGAATTTTTAATGTCGTAAAGACTTATAGAGAATGTGCCAAGGTCATTTTATGATAGTAAGACTTTTGATCGCAAACAAATTTATTTTACACCATACTTAATAATAAGGAATTAATTTGGGTCTACTCTTAAAATGATTTGGCACATTCTCTTAAATCTCGACATTTAGCTTTGAATGTCGCATTATGAATCTGAATTAATGTTTTAACCTCTATTTTGCCATAAATGAAATTTAAAGAGTCTTTATTTAAATATATTGCATTTTTTTCGGCTTTATGTTCGGTAATTTTTCTTTTTGGAATTATTTTTAGTATTTTTAAAGAAGGTTATCCCATCTTTAAGATTTATGGTCTTATAAAATTTTTGTTTACGACCAGTTGGCACCCAACACATGAAGAACCTTCATTTGGTATCTTGGCTTTAATCATCGGCTCATTCGTAGTTACTGCTGGTTCTTTAATAGTTGCTATTCCTTTAGGTGTGGGCTCGGCAATATATTTATCGGAGATTGCAGGATTTAAGACCCGGGAATTCTTAAAGCCATTTGTCGAACTTTTAGCCGGCATCCCTTCGGTAATTTACGGATTATTTGGTATGGCATTTTTGGCACCGTTCGTGATGCGATTATTTAACTTGCCTACCGGGCTTAATGCTTTTACCGCAGCGATAATTTTAGGTATTATGGTAGTGCCAATTATTGCTAGTATCTCCGAGGATGCAATCTCATCTGTTCCTATGGAATTACGAGAGGCATCCTACGCCTTAGGTGCTAATAAATGGGAGACAGTATATAAAGTTATTCTGCCTGCGGCTAAATCCGGGATCTATGCGAGTATTATTCTCGGTTTTGGTCGAGCAATTGGCGAAACGATGTTAGTTTTAATGGTTGCGGGCGGTTCCGCCATAATACCCCAATCGATTTTTTCTCCAGTCAGACCCATGACCGCAACTATTGCCGCAGAAATGGGCGAGACGGTCGTCGGCAGTGACCATTATCATGCCTTGTTCGGCATTGCTATCATCTTGTTTATCATTACCTTGATTTCAAATTTAATTACAGAATCAATAAAAAGGAAAGTGATGCGTTCACAGAACTTATGAAATTAAAGACTTCAAAATATAAGCAAAAACTGATGTTATCAGAGCGGTTTTGTATAAATTCAGTATTGGAGAAGTTAGGAAAAATATGTAACTTCGGCCTTGTTTAATATGTTTAAAAAGAACACGCCGATGGAAGAAAAAAACAATTTACACAAAAATCTTAACGCTATCTATTAGAACAGAAATGCAAATTGTGTCTTTACATAACATATGAGACGGAAACGAAAAGTAAATCAAACAGTTTGGCTTATTCTGGTTCGTGTTGCGCTTCTCATCAGTATTTTATTTTTACTGATATTTTTACTAATGATATTTGCTAAAGGAAGTAAGGTCTTATCGATTTCGTTTTTAACTCAACCACCGAGAGAAGGGATGACCGCTGGAGGTATTTTCCCGGCAATTTTAGGAACTTTTTATTTAGTAATATTAGCAATTATTGTGGCGTTGCCTTTGGGTGTATTTGCCGCAGTCTATTTGTCCGAATATGCTCAAAAAGGACACTTGGTTAATATAATTCGCACCGCAATCAATACACTGGCGGGCGTGCCTTCAATCGTCTTTGGACTTTTTGGATTAGCGGTATTCGTAAATATGTTTGGGTTTGGTGTTTCAATTTTATCAGGTTCTTTGACTTTGGCAATTTTGATTCTGCCGATAATTATCAATGCCAGCGAAGAAGCAATTAAGATGGTGCCGGACAGTTTTCGTCAGGCAGCATATGCCTTGGGCGCAACTAAAAGACAGGCTATTACTAAAGTAGTATTACCTACTGCTTTGCCCAATATTCTTACTGGTGCGATTATCAGTGTGGGCCGAGCCGCGGGTGAGACCGCGCCAATTCTTTTTACTGCGGCAACATTTTATACCCGAAAAATGCCAACCTCAATTCTTGACGAAGTGATGGCATTGCCTTATCATATCTATGCTTTAATGACTGAAGGTACCGCCCCAAAGCAACAAGTGCCCATTGCTTACGGCACATCAGTTGTTTTGTTATTGTTAGTATTGACGGTTAATTTGGTAGCGATAATTATTCGGTACCGCATGCGAAAGAGAAAAAAATGGTAACAGCAAAAGTTCGAGAATCCGTTGATGTTTGTAATGTATTATGTGTTAAAGACCTTAATTTGTGGTTTGGTGAAAAGCATGTTCTTAAGAATATTAATATGACTGTACCCTGCAAAAAACTGACTGCGATTATTGGTCCTTCAGGTTGTGGTAAATCAACTTTAATCCGTTGTTTTAATCGGATGAATGATTTGATAGCGGAAGCAAAAATTAAAGGAAGCATTTTAATTGACGGAGTTGATATTTATTCTGATAAGATGGATGTCTATGAACTACGAATGAAAGTGGGTATGGTTTTTCAAAAACCGAATCCATTTCCGAAGTCAATTTTAGAAAATGTTTTATTTGGATTAAAAATTCAGGGCAAGTTATCAAAAAGTCAAATGATGGAAAAAGTAGAAAAGAGTTTGCAGGATGCTTGGTTATGGGATGAAGTGAAAGACCGCTTACATGATAATGCGTTTAACTTATCAGGCGGACAACAGCAACGATTGTGTATTGCGCGCGCGTTAGCCACCGACCCAGAAATTATTCTTTTAGATGAACCGACTTCAGCCTTAGACCCACAATCAACCGCCAAGATTGAAGATTTGCTGGTAGAATTAAAGAACAAAATAACGATTATTCAGGTTACCCATAATATTGCCCAAGCCGCACGCATTTCGGATTACATTGCTTTTATCTATTTAGGCGAACTGATTGAGTTTGATTTGACCGAAAAGATTATGACCACGCCTAAAGATAAAAGAACTGAAGCCTATCTGACTGGAAAATTTGGCTAAGGAGATCGTATGCTACTGTTAGATATGAAACTATTGGCTTTGAAAAAAGCACTCATTGACTATGCGACGCTGATCGGAAATATGATTGATAAGGTGATGAGAGGACTTTTGAAAAAAGAGAATGGTCTGTTACAAGAACTAATTGAACACGATGAACCGAAAACCAATCAATTAGAATTAGAAGTCGAAGAACTTGGCACGACGCTGATTGCCCAATATGAACCTAAGGCAAAAGATTTAAGAATTGTCTTGATGGTGTTAAAAATTAATAATGACTTAGAACGAATTGGTGACCATCTAGTTAATATTGCGGAAAGCGCATTATATCTAATTGAACGGCCACCGGTCAAACCGTTAATTGATATTCCCAAGATGGGCGATTTAGTAGTTAAGATGTTAAAAGATAGCATCACCGCATTCGTTAATGAAGATGCAAAATTAGCCCAATCAGTATGTGAACAAGATTCAATGGTTGATAATTTATTAGAACAAGTAATTCGCGAACTGATAACCTATATGACCTCAGACCCCAAAACCATTGAACGCTCACTGCACTTAATTCGCATTGCCCATAACTTAGAGCGTATTGCTGACCTTTCAACCAATATTAGTGAAGATGTAATATTTATTGTTGATGGCAGAGTAATAAAACACGGTAAGGGTTAAAGATATCCGTAGAACCTAAAAATACACGACAGTAATTTCAATTATTATATAAGCGTTAATAGAGTCAAGTAAAAGCATTGAGGTAATAGATTACGGAAAATAAAGAAAGATAATTTTCCCAACAGCCCATAAGTAGTAATCCCTGCAAAGTTTTGTGGTTCCAGACAATTATTTTTTTGCGGTTTCTTGATTTTTTATTTCATTGGTTGGTCGTTAACAGAAGATGATTGTTTTGAGGCATATGAAAGTAATCCTGGTTAATGCAAGGTGTATATATTCAATTAGAAGCATAAAATCAGTGAAGTGGTACAAGGAACTACTGGTTGGCTAATAAAGAAAACAAATAGCAAAGTATCGTTCCAGATATTCAACTGGCTACCATTATTATTAGACAAGTATATTGACGAAACAATAAATTCTGGTTTCTGTACGCCTTCTTAAATCAAATTTTCTAAACAAATGCCAAAGAATCATCCAGATATTCGACTGGCCACCCTTATTATTAGACAAGTATATTGACAAACAATAAATTCTGGATTCTATATGCTTCATAAATCGAATTTCCTAAAAATTTGTATTTTTTTATATTTCAACCATAAGCGTACTAATTATGGCAAGGAGTTGATTTGGTTAAAGGAGGTAAATAACATTGTATCCTCTACGGTCTTTAAGTTGTCGTTGATATTAATAGTTTAGATAATATTGACGGTATATTGAATTCTAATTACTATGTACCGACATCAGTCAGAATGTATTCTTTTTCACTTCACAATTGACATCGTTAGGTGCATGATTTATAATTTTAAGATGAAAACATTTAATTAAAGGAGCATTATATGAAATATTGGATATTTTTAATCGGATTATTAATAATTGTTTTGGGAATTTCAGTAGCAAATGCCAAGACAATGATTGTTCGTGTCTATGTGCGAAATTATGAAGAATTGGCTCGTCGTATTGACTTTAAGCAAACTAATATTGAAATTGCTGGAGCGAAACCGCAAGAATGGTATGAATTAGTAGTGGAATCCGAAGATTATCCTGCAGTCTTAGCATCGGGACTCAAAAGTCAAATTATAATTGAAGATTTAGAGCTTCAAAAAGCCGAGGTTCTTTCTCGTGCCCAGTATCGTAGTCTAGATTCCGTGAACTTGATGTTACGGACCTTGGTCAATTCAGCACCACAGATTTGTGTGCTGGAAAGTCTTGGTTTATCATACGAGAATCGTCAAATCTATGGAGTAAAAATTTCTGATAATCCATCAATTTCCGAACCTCAAGAACCGGGGGTATTTTTTTGTGGTTTGCACCATGCTCGAGAATGGGCAACAATTGAAATGTGTCTATTTATTATTGATACCATTGTTCGTGCTTATCGTACAGTACCCGAGATTCAAAACTTAGTTAATAATCATGAGATTTGGGTTTTTCCGGTTATTAACCCTGATGGTTATTTTTATGATTATCCTTTACGACGCTCGTGGCGGAAGAATCGTCAACCGTTCGGCGGTTCCATTGGAACTGATTTGAATCGTAATTATTTAGGAGCTTGCAACGGTGATCGATTTGGACTTTGGGGTGCTTTAACTTCTGGTTCGCAATCTTCTCATTTGCCATCCAGTGAAACTTTTATGGGGCAATATGGTGCTTCTAGTCCAGAGATAACCGCGCTTAATAACTTCTTTAGAACCCATAATATTAATGCTTGCTTATCCTTCCATTCTTATTCGGAATTAGTGCTTTGGCCCTGGGGCTATCAAAGCATTCCTACTCTGGACAATGCGTTATATCAAAGAGTTGGTACACGAATGGCAAGTATGATTCAAAAATTGTCAGGAGGAACTTATACCCCACAACAAAGCACCTCGCTCTATCCGGTCTCAGGTGGAAGTGATGATTGGATTTATGGTTGGAATAAATATGTTAATGGTGTTCCGTGTTTGGCTTTTACTAATGAAATAGGTACTTCATTTTATCAACCTCTTACGGATGTTGACCATATTATCCGTCAGAATTTCAAGGCAGTAGTCTATTTGACCAATTTTTCGGATAGTGTCCGAATTCTGATGAAAGGATTTGTTCCGCCCCCAAACATCACAGTTCCCGAGACTAGTTCAAGTAGTAATTTTGTCGTTGCCTGGAAACCTAAAAATCCTCAGTATAACAATCCTAGTATGTGGGAATTACAAGAATTGTCAAATTATACTGTATTTCAAGACCAATTTGATACTATCTTACCAGCTTGGCAGGTTCAAGGATTTGTCTTAAGTTCACGAAGAGCATATTCGGGTTTAAGAAGTATGTGGTCAGACTCGGCTAATAACATTTCCAACTATATCCGGACAACCTATCCATATGTGGTGAATCCAGGCGATTCTTTGACTTTCTGGTGTTGGTATAACTTAGAGAAGAATTATGATGTTGCGGTGGCTGAAGTATCATTTAATACCAAAGAGTGGTTTCAATTAGGAGCTCGGCTGACCGATACTTCTGGTGGATGGCGCAGAATGGCTTATTCGCTGGAACCTTTTGCTGGAAAATCAATTTACATTCAATTCCGAGTCATGACCGACGGCAGCATTTTGAAAAATGGATTCTATCTCGATGATGTTTATCCAGTGCCAATGTTTAATAATACCCGAATTCTTGCATCGAATATTACGGATACTGCTTATATCGTGTTAGTTAACCAACCTGGGCGCTACTGGTATCGAGTCCGTGGTTATAACGCAACTCATGGCTGGGGTGAATTTAGTATGCTTGATGACGTAGAAGTATTAGCAACCGCAATTACTGAGATAAAAAATACACATAATATTACCGTTAATATTCTTCCTAACATATTTACTGCCAACGCTTTGATTCAGTATAGCGTTCCTTTTGAATGTAAAGTTGCATTAAGCGTCTATGATATAACTGGTAGAAATCGGGTTCAATTAGTAAATCGTATTCATAAACCAGGAGTTTATGAAATAAATTGGCCTGCGATTGACGATAATAAGAAAAAACTATCATCGGGCATTTATTTTCTAAAAATTGATATCGGTGAAAAGAGTTTAACCAGACGAATTATAATCTTTTAACCGACTTCGGCTTTCTCGGTTGTCTTATAGACAAGCCCAAAGGCTATCCTAGGGGTATACCAGGGGGATATCCACCGGGTTATCCTGGGGGTTATCCGCCAGACTACCAAAACGGACATATTATAGACTGTATTCCGGGGCGCCCAGCTATTCAACCGCTGGGTTATCAAAGGGATAGATGAGGCGAAGGTTTACTCAACAACCGATGGTGTCAGGTGGGTCGCCGGTTGAATCTATTTTTTAAGATAGCATGGTTTTGGAATTTAGATTTTATACAATTATTCTTAAGATGTTTTTGAAGACCTTGAATAAGTTCGAATGTTTATCAAGATAATGTCTAATATTTGGTGTAAATTCAGCATAGATATGTTAAAGCAAAAGGTGAGTGTTTTCCTTTATTTAAACATATAAGTACAATATAGTTAGAAAGGAGATCACTTCTTAAGAGAAAAGAATCAAGTTACACAAAAATTGCGATGTCCCCTTTTTAAATGAGTTGCACAAAATTAACCTGAAAGTTTTGATAAAAGATACAAGCCTCTATGCTAGGGATTTGAAGATAATGAAAAATGAATACGGAGATTTTTATCTGATATCCGATGCTGTAATGCGGCAGGACGGGTAAAAGATAAAAAGTTTATACCTTCCATCTATCAAAAAAGCAATGGTTGTGATGACCAATTTGTGAGGTGTGAGAGTATAAAATGCTTGGGAGTATTATGACTTATTCAGAGGTCTCTTTTTTATTAATTTTGACTTTGTCGAAGTTTTGTTGGCAGACAAGAGATGTCTAAATTAGCAATTTGAAGATTATGGTAGCACAAGGTTATTTTTGATAACTTGCTGGTATTTTGTGGACCAGATGAGTTAGAAAATAACCTTACCTTTGGGCAAAGAGACTTGCTTTTTTTAAAAGCAAGTGCCATTCAAAGTCGACTTGGGCTTGAATTTGTTCAATCTCTTTTTGAGTTAAATGGCTAAATCGTCCTTGAAGTTTTAAGTATTCAGCAACTGGGATTGGTTTTTCCGGTTTGATGTTGATAGTGTATTTAACGCCGTTTTCACATTCATAAATAGGAAAAATATTGGATTCAACCGCTAATCGGCAGATTTTTATCATTAAATCTGGTGCCATTTTCCAACCTGTTGGGCAGGGCGCAAAGATATGGATAAACTTTGTGCCTTTTATCTCTTTGGCTTTTTTAAATTTATTTATCAAATCATCCGGATAACACAAAGTTGCAGTAGCACAATAAGGAATCCGATGCGCAATCATAATTTCAGTAATATTTTTCTTTGGTTCGGCTTTTGGCGTCTTTTCTGGAGTAGTCGTCGTCCAGGCTCCTTTCGGTGTGGCTGAAGACCGTTGAATGCCTGTGTTCATATAGGCTTCATTATCATAACAAGCATATATAATGTCATCATTTCTTTCGGCGGCACCGGATAAGGCTTGAATACCAATATCTAATGTTCCACCATCACCTGCCCAAGCCAAAACAGAGATGTCTTTTTTCCCTTGAATTTCAAGACCGGCTTTTACTCCGGAAGCTGCAATAGCAGCAGTTTCAAAAGCAGTATGGAGCAGCGGGGTACGAAGCGAATGGATAGGAAATGGCCCATCAATTATAGTCCAACAGCATGCAGGAATTACAACGATGGTTTTTTCACCTAATGCCTTAAGTGCCAATCTCATTGCTAAAGCACCACCGCAACCTGGACAGGCAACATGTCCAGGAAACATATATTCTTTTTCTTGTATCGTGTATCTCATATCTTTCCGATTAGTTTATGGTTGATTTGTTTTTTAAGATAAAACTAAAATATTCAATCCTAATATCTTTCATAAGCGTACTCCTCGCCAAATTATCGGTTCTTGAGGTGCTTCGGTCTTAAGCGTATAATCAATAATTTCTCTAATATCGTTGGGAGTTACATCGCGGCCACCGAGTCCAATGATGTAATCAAAAACTGGTGGTGCGCCTGGCAGACCATAGAGTGCAGATTTTATTTCTTGGGCAAACACACCGGAGTGACCAAAGGACATATTACGGTCGATGACCGCAATCTTTTGTGCTTTATATAAGATTTCACGTAGTTCATCCACCGGAGTTGGACGAAACAATTTTTGTTTCAATAATCCGACTTTTCTTCCTTCTTCGCGCATCTGGTCGACTACAATTCGTGCTGTACCGGTGATGGTCCCGGATGTTACTAAAATTACTTTAGCGTCTTCACAACGATAGGCTTCAACTACACCATATTTGCGACCAAACATTTTGCTAAATTCATCATCAACCTCTTTAATTACTTGTCGTGCCTTTTCGTGGGCTTTTTGTATTTTATAGCGAATCTCATAATAATGGTCAGGATTTGTCAGACCACCATAGGATTTAGGCGTGGCAACATCTAATTTTGTTTTCAATTCGAACGGTGGTAAAAATTTATCAACCAAGTCTTGGTCAGGAATATCCACCGCTTCTGAGGTGTGAGAAAGGACAAAGGCATCTAATATAATCATTACCGGTAAATGGACGGTTTCAGCAATTTTGAAGGCTTGAATTGTAGTATCTAATACTTCTTGATTTGATTCACAGTATAACTGAATCCAGCCAACATCACGTTGGGATAGGGAATCATTCTGGTCAGTCCAAACCGACCAACCAGGTCCCATTGCTCGATTGATATTGGCTAACACCACAGGTAAACGAGCACCTACTGCCCAGTGTAACATTTCGTGCATTAGAGCCAAACCATGAGCCGAAGTAGCGGTAAAAGCTCTGACACCAGTAGCAGAGGCGGCAATACAGGCACTCATTGCTGAATGTTCTGATTCCACTTTTATAAACTTAGCATTTAATTTTCCCGTGGCACAAAATTCCGATAATAATTCCACCACTTGGGTTTGGGGCGTAATCGGATATGCGGCAATTACTTGCACTCGGGATAAGAGTGCTCCATAACTAACGGCATGATTTCCTGTAATTACTTTTTTCATATTTAACCTAAATTTTCCTTAATAATGAATTTCATTCGGTTTCTACTTTTGATTCTTCAATCATTGCTATGGCGTAACGAGGACATTCTCGAGCACAAACGCCACAACCTTTGCAATAATCGTAATCGAATTCGTATTCTCCATTATCTTTCATAACCGATAAATCCGGACAGAAGACAAAACAATTATCACATTTATTGCATACACCACAGGAGAAACATCGTTCGGCTTCATTTTTGACCATATGCTCATCATACCCGATATTTACTTCCTTAAAACTGCGTTTACGTTGGCCAAGAGATATCTGGGGAATCGGAATTCTTGGCTGGTGTTCAAAATAAATTGGATTCAGTTGGGAAAAGGTCACGACCTCTTTTTTGTTATCCGATTTGGATAATTCTATACCATTGGCTTGGCCAATAATAAATCGGGCCACTCTTTTGCCTGCACCAATTGCTTCCACCACGGTTTTGGGACCAGTAACACAATCGCCAATGGCAAAAATATTAGAAATATTAGTTTGACCAAAATTGTCAGCGGCAACACTCCAGCCAGTAGTTTTTAGTTCCGGTGGTAATATGGATAAATCGACTTCTTCACCAATTGCACTAAGAATCGAATCAACCTTTTTAACAAAATTAGAATTAGGAATTGGTATTGGTCGTCTTCGACCCGAAGCATCGGGTTCGCCTAATTTCATTTTGATTAATTCAATGCCCTTGACCGTACCTTTTTTGGTGCGAATGACTTTGACTGGTGCGACTAAAAATTCAATGGGAATGCCTTCGGTTTCTGCAGCGTTGATTTCATCAGCAATTGCCGGCATTTCCGCCCGAGTTCGTCGATACAAGATGATTGGCTTATAGCCAAGCCGCAAACAGACGCGTGCCGCATCGATTGCGGTATTGCCACCACCGATAATCGCAACCCGTTTGCCTAATTTAGGCCGTTTGTTGTTATTAACTTCAGAAAGAAATTCTAAACCGGAATATACTCCTTTCCCTTTCTCATTAGGAATCTCCAGTGGTCGACTCTTCGTACAACCAGTAGCAATAATGACGAAATCATACTCTTGAGTTAATTGTAATATGCTAATATCTTTACCAATTGTGCAATTGGTTTTGAATTTAACTTGTAAGGCGGATAATTTCTTTAATTCGGCATCAAGAATATTTTTCGGCAGTCGGTACGAAGGTATTCCATATCTTAGCAAACCGCCAAGTTTGCCCAGGGCTTCAAAAATGGTTACTTGAAAACCAGCTAAGCCAAGATAATAAGCCGCGCTCATTCCAGCTGGACCTGAACCAATAATCGCTACCTTTGTTTTTCGTTTCTCTTGGGGTTTCGGAAGAATTTTAGCCTTGAGTCCGAAATCACCTAAAAACCGTTCGCAACCATGAATGGCTAAAGATTCATCGTAGTCTTTACGATTGCATGCCTGTTCACAAGGATGATAACAGACACGCCCGGTAATGGCAGGAAACGGATTATCTTCAATGATAGTTTCATATGCTTCTTGAAACTTATTTTGCTTTACTAAATCGAGATACTTTTGTATTTGTTCATTAGCCGGACATTCATTATTACAGGGCGGAGTTTTATTCTCATAGACAGGACGGAAAATCCGCCATGTGCCGGTCTTGTTTAAGAGTGTTTCGGCAATACTGATTGCCCATTCAGGATAATCTGATTCTTTTTCTAATTTAGGAATTGTTGGTTTATACTTTTCTAACCACTTCATAAATATCCTTAGTAGTAATAAATTGTTTCTAATTTAACAGGCATATATTCTTTAATGAAATTATACAACTCGGATAGTTTCGCAGGCTTCTTTTTGGTTGCTGCGATGTTTTCTTCCAATTTAACCAGTACATATTCCTTAATTCCTTTAATATTGAAATTATACAACACGGACTGTTTCATAAGCTTCTTTGGTTGCTGCGATGTTTTCTTCCAATTTAACCGGTACATATTCCTTAATTCCTTTAATGACCTCTTCTAATTTAACAAAATTAGAAATTCGGACAAAAGCGCCTAAAATTGCCGTATTGACAATGGGAGCAGTTTTGGCACCTAAGCGATGTTTTATAGCAATTCTAGTGGCATCAACAATTGCTAAACGAAAGTTCTTAAAGATATCTTGATTAGGAACTTTATGGGAATTTAAAAGCACCCAACCATTGGGTTTTAAGCCTTGGGTAACATTTACCGTTTTAATCAGTACAGGGTCTAAAATAATAATATGGTCTGGCGTGTAAACTTTACAGCGTAGGGAAATTGGTTTATCGTCAAAGCGCAAAAACGCTTGAACCGGTGCACCTCGGCGTTCGACACCAAATTCTGGAAAAGTCTGAACATATTTACCTTCAGCAAATAAGGCGGTGGCTAAAATCTCAGAAGCAATTACTGCTCCTTGGCCACCTCGACCATGAAATCTAATTTCAATCATCGTTTATTCTTCTTCGTCACCACTACACAAAGACCGAAATCACAGACAAACATATTGAAATATTCTTATGCTTGCTTGACGGGTTTTGTGTCTTGGTAAAATAATTTTTATATCTACCATTTTAAAATTGATGCGGCCCAAGTAAAACCAGCGCCGAATGCGGCAAATAGTATCTTGGTGCCATCTTTAATTCTACCTTCATTATAGGCTTCATATAAGGCAACAGGAATCGAAGCTGCAGACATATTGCCATACTTGTGAATCACAATAAAGGTTTTTTCTAAAGGGATATTAGCTCGTTTGATAGTTGCATCAATGATTCGGATATTGGCTTGATGGGGAATAAAGACATCTATATCATCCGCGGTCATTTGAGCATCTTGTAAAACAGTAAGGGTTGCGGTTTCCATTTCTCGTACTGCGTTCTTGAAAACTTCATTACCTGCCATATGAACCGTATGAAGTTTTTTCTCCACCGATTCGCAAGTGGCTGGTATGCGACTACCACCTGCCGGCTGATATAACAGTTTGGCTAAATTACCGTCTGCACCCCAATTGGATGAGATAATACCTCGGTTCTCGTTCGTTGCGACTGCAATACACGCACCTGCACCGTCTCCAAACAGAACACAAGTTGCGCGGTCTTGCCAGTTTATCACTTTGGATAGAATCTCAGCACCGGCGATCAAAACCTTTTTGGCCCTACCGCCAGCAATCAGATTAGCGGCAATCTCTAAAGCAAATAAAAATCCACAACAACCCGCACTAATATCAAAAGCGACCGAACCGGCAACGCCTAATCCTTTTTGCACCCAACAGGCAGTTGCTGGATAGAGGGTATCTGGCGTTGAAGTGCCGACAATAATCGTATCTAATTCACTGGCTTTAATCCCGGCTTGTTTTAAAGCTTCCTTGGTTGCGGTGATAACCAAATCCGAAGTCGCGGTCTCTTCGTCTACAATCCGTCGTTCTTTAATACCGGTTCGTTCAGTTATCCATTCGTCTGAGGTATCAACTATCTTTTCTAAATCAAAATTCGTCAAGATTTTTTCGGGCAATCCAACACCTAATCCAACAATTTTTAACTTCTTCATTCGAACTTAAAATTCACTTTGTTTTTTCTTTTTTATAAATAAAAAATAGAACAATTTAGTTAATTTCGCAACCAAAATAAATACATCCAGTATAATATTGGGGTACTGGGTATTAATATTTAATCTTGATGTCAGCGGTTTTTCTAAATACCGATAGCAATAATTCATATATTAATAAAATAAAACTATATCAAAGAAAAATCAAATAGTCAAGGGAGGAATGTAATGTGCTCAAGAGATACTATGCAGTTGATGAGATTTAATTAGAAGTTGTTAAAGAAGGCTTTTTGTCATATTTTTGACTTTGGAGTTTATTCGTTAGAAACGAGTTAGCAATTTACGATTGATAAGTGTATGCAGTAGTAAATGGTTATGAGCGCTCTAAATTTCGGTCGATTAATTAAAGCAATTATAAAGTACAATTATCGAAAGGTGATTGTAAGTGTTCTTTGGCACTCGTATTTTAAAATTGTAATTGAGGTAGGAAAAAGCTTGAGAGATGCGTCAAGATTGACTCAAAATATTTATTTTAAGGATACAAACTGCGTCATTTTATCAATTATCAAGAAGTTGGTGCCAATAGGTAATCTAATTTCGTGGTAATGTGATTGGTTTTGAGCGCAAATTTTTTATAAAACTTGTTTATTGATATTTATTCGTAGTTGAACTCATGCCAAATATTTCAACGAGAATTTTTTCACTGCTAATTTTCTCAAATAATTTTAGAATCGGATAGATTCCTGATGGTTGAATAACATTCTGGAAAAGAAAGTCACTAAATTCTTTAGGTTTTTCCCCAACCGACTTTATTCTTTCGGTCTTTAAGAAACGATATTTTAGCATTTCGCAGGTCAAATCACCTAAAAAGTAACTGTGCAGATAAATTGGATGGGTTGTATGGTGAATACGATATGCCCAAGGAGGATTGTCCGTATAAGGCTCTTCTTCAAGATATAGTTTGTACTGTTTGAGATAAAGTTCATTGATGTCATTTAAAGTTTTAATTTCAGTCGTATATAATAATTGGTCAAAGAATATATCGGGTACAGCCCGAATGCGACTTATCTTCTGTCATTGTTTAAGATTGTTGAAGGCTTTTTCGACACTTTGAATATCATTTTGGAAAAACTGTTGATAAAAGATTTTTCATATAAAAAATTACCCCAAAGATTAGCAAATCCATCAGAAATAATTCCGGAAATACCCATATTTAACAGATTATCATCTGGGTCAAGCATAAAAGAATGAATCGCATGACCGGTTTCGTGAAGTAAGACACCATATTCGTGATAGCGGTTTTCTACATTGGCTAAGACCCGATTATCTTTGCCAGTGCGGATGGTAAAACTATATCCCCATTCGGACTTATTCTTGCGAGGAAATAAATCATAAGTGATATTGTACTTGCTAATATCAATGCCGAATTTTAGGAAAAAATCTTTAAGCACCTCATAGTATTTGGACATATCAACAACCTGATTGAGTTGTGGAACAATCTGGGCACCGATGTATAGCGAATCCCAAGGCATTACTTTCTCATCATAAATAAACTTTTTTCCCAAAGTTTGATAGGTCTGTTTCATTCTCGGTAAAAATTGTTTGATGGACCCTGACCAGTTATCAAAGATTTGAGGCTCCAGTTCATCAAATTCCAGGCGGAATTCAACAAAACTTTTTGAACCCTATAGATGGGCATATTCTTTGCGCATATTTAATAAATCAATAAAACCGGCAATGATAAGAGATTCTTTCGACCCCAACCAATATGTCCAACATACAAGATAAAATCTTTTACTCCATACTGTTTAATAAAGAGATTCGGGTCAGCATCATAAAAGCGCGCATCAACATCAGCCAAAGATTTATTAATCTGCGCACGGCACAAATATGCCTGTTTGCGTGTTTTGCGGTCCAGCTCACTTCTTAGAATTTGGGTGATTTCCATGGTGCGGACTTCTTTACCATTAAGCGTAAAGCGAAAAGTATTCAATATTTTAGATTTTAGACAAATCGGTCGTCTTCTATTGAATCTTTAAGTCTAGTTGATTTAATTCCCCAGATAAATGGTATGGTTTGAAAATCAGGGCAATAATGTCTACGCGTCGTTTATCCAAGGGAGCAAGCGATTTTTGCTGATAGTCCAAAATGGTTTCGTAGTATTTTTTGTTCTTTAAGACTTGGGTTAGTTTTTCATATGCCTGATTGACAACAAAATCAAAAGTTGAAGTGATTCTATTTCTTTTTTCTTGTTGGGAGCAATGATATTAGCCATTCGGCACATCTCGTTTATTATCTGGTATTCTGACTGAAAACCACCAGGGAAGGATAAAAATTTTGATATTCTAAGAGTAGTCTTAATAAATCTTGGATTACGATGACTAAAAAACCCTCCAGTTGTATATTGCGTCCAAGACAACTGCGAATATTTTTCATTTAAGTTTTCTAATTTTTTGGCAATCGCAACGATGGCATCTATATTACTCATATTATCTCCTAACATTATATTGAAACCAATATTTTCCCAGCAAGGACGGTCTTGAGTCCTTCTTGATTCCCTTGCAAGATTTCAATGAACCATCCAAATTATACAATTAGAATCAGACATATTCTTAATAAGATTAGCCAATTTTTCTAAATAAGTCTGAAATATCATTATCTTTCACAATTCTTACCCCAATATTTCAATAAAACATTCAAGTTATAAAATTGTAATCCGTCATATTCTCATTAATAAAAGCCAATATTTTTCTTTAAGACAGATATTATATCTTTCGTAACACTCAGTCAATATTTCAATCATCTCTTCAAAGTAACAATTGAAATCGGACATATATTCAACTATCTAATTGTAAAAATCATGGATTTGCTTTCTTGATCTTAAAGATTGATATTATATGCGTTGGATTCTGATCTAATATCTCAATCACGAATAAAAAGCAACTTCTTTCAAAAATTATAATTAGGCTTCTACCTTTTTATTATAGGCAAAATTACAATTTTTATCAATTGCTTTATTTTGACCTTTAAGTTTTTCTATTTTTTAAGACCATAAGTGCAACGTTGGTATTACCAAGATAAAAGAAAACCAGCCATTTTCGAACTCACTCAGGACAATGAATTCTAACTGCTGTAAAATGTTAGCAATTTATATTACTAGGGGTAGATAAAAAATAAAAGTATTAGAAAGGCTTCACTTACTTTACACTTACTTTAACAGGAAGGGTAAAGAAGTTTTTAACTGACTACGAGTTTGGAAAAAAGAAGCTATTCATCCGATCAAAGCAAGATATTTTACCTTTTGGTTTTATTTTTGTTCATATATCTTAATCAACTTTTCTGCACAATGTTTCCACAAATAGTTGTTTCGGATATGTTCTTTTAATTCTGGCCGTTTTTTTTGTGCTAAAGTCTTGATTATGCCATGGCGTAAGGACTGAAAAGAAAATGGGTTAATATATTGAGCATAGTCTTGAAAATATTCTGCAGTGCCTCCAAATTTAGTAATAACTATTTTTGCTCCGGCTAAACCGGCTTCTAAGGCAGAAAGTCCGGGCGTTTCATAATAAGAAGGCAAAACAAAGGTGTCGCAAGCCGAATATGCTGAGGCCAAAATAGGGTCATCGTGATTTAATCCAGTAATAAGAAGCGTATTCGGTCTTGATTTGATAAGGGCTAAGCATTTTTGCGCATAATCATTCTCTAAGACTTTACCAATTAGCACCAAAGGAGAATCAACGTCTTCACATGCTTTCAGTAATGATAAGAGATTCTTTCGACCCCAACCAATATGTCCAACATACAGGATAAAATCTTTTACTCCATACTGTTTAATAAAGAGATTCGGGTCAGCATCATAAAAGCGCGCATCAACACCGTTAGGCAATAATCGAAATTTTTTAGGGTTCAGCCCAAAACTTTGTTGAAGTAATTCTATTTCTTTTTTCGTGTTGGGAGCAATAATATTAGCCATTCGGCACATCTCGTTTATTATCTGGTATTCTGACTGAAAACCACCGGGGAAGGATAAAAATTTTGATATTCTAAGAGTAGTTTTAATAAATCTTGGATTACGATGACTAAAAAACACTGGCGTGAGTATCGTCTTTACTCCCAGATTGTAGAGACTACGGGCAAAATGAAAAGTTCCAATATGAGCACAAAAAAGATGCACAAAGTCTACAGAACCAAACGAATAGTTTTGCCAGATATCAAAAAGTTCGACATCAACGCCGAGTTTTTCTAGTTCTTTCTTTAAGGCTAATACTTGGGTCTTAACTCCACCTTCAAGAACTGAGATTGCTTGGAAACTAGCAAAGATTATCTTCATATTAAATCCTCTCACTGAGATCCTAAACCTCAGGATAGATTACCAACCAAGGTTTGGAACTGTTGCCCGATTTTATTAATCTCTGTAGTTTATTCAAGGGACAATAATAATTGTGAGTTAAGTTCATGTGGGTAAACTCCAAGGATTATTTCATACAAGGATAGTTTGAAGTTTGGCGGGTTTAAATTTTAAAAAGCCTTTTAAGAGTTTCATAAAAGATGGTTTGAATTTTTGCTTGGAATGACCGAGTATATAAAATTTTGTCAGCGTCTTTTGGCCGATAAGGTAGGTTTAATGGTTTGTATTGCAATTTAGTCAATTCGTATTGTCCTTTTTTGACGGGAATATAGGTTTCTTTTGTATCTGGAGTGATAATGTGTAAAAAAACATTATCTGATGCATTTTCGCTCTCAATTTTTAAGGTGTTGTTTTCGATGTGCCACCGAGATGTATTGTAAATATTTAGTCGTTTTATCCACCAATAATAAAAATCGGTCATGGTTGTAATCTTGATATTATTCAGTAATCTTGCTTTATCTAAAATCTGTCCAAAAAGTTCTGAAAACTGATGAATCCGATGCGGATGGTCATAAATAAATATAGGCTCATTGCTTCGGTATTGAGTCGTTATATAATCTTCATAATATCTTTTGCACTGTTCTGCTGAAAGATCGGCTTGTAATAATCGGCCGAGGCAAATTGGATGAACCGGTATTTGTAAGACCGATGATTTCTTATTATCGACAATTGGGTAGAATGGCAAGTTATCATAATCTAAAGAAAATTCAGAAGAATATTTAATATCATTAGATTCCATTGCCCACTGAAGATGTTTATTCCACATTCCAAAAGGACTGACAAATCCTATTGGCTTAATGCCATTATTTTCTAAGATTGTTTTGGCAGTTTTGATGTTTTCGTAATTTCTCCGATAGTCTCTGAAGACTTGGTGATGAAAGCAGTGAATTTGAATATCGCAAAACTTTGGGTGTTGAATCTTAGGCAAATGACCAGTATTGATAAAATATGTAAAATTAATATCTTTAGTTTGTGAAAGTTCTAATGTTGTTTTTAATGCACTCTCTGGAGCAAAGTCAGTATCAATTCGAAAACAAAAGCAGGTTTGATAAATATTAGGATAATACCAGAGATGGAGATACGACAAATTCATCTTTTGATACAACTTTCTGAGACAATTTATAACTAATTTTCTGACCGCTCCTTTATTGATGAGAGCAACATGTTCATAAGGAAATTTACGATGTGGAAAGTAGAATGGTTTTAATTCGCTTCGGGTATCTAAGATTGCTCGATTAACATCAAATGGTAATGCGATGATGTGTCCCTTGCTGTATTCTGTCTCAAAAATAATTTGAGATTTATTTTTTGATATTGGACGCGCGATTTGTCTGTTGCCTTTTAATTTTAAGTCAAGAATCGGAATATTGTTAAACAGGTCACTTTCACCATAGATAAAATGTAAAAGAGAAGTTTTATATCGTATATCAGGAATAATCTTTTTCAGGTTAAGAAAGTCCGTAATAATACCGACACCGGCGTTTAAGAGATTAATTATATAGACAACTTCATCCTTATTAAGCGCACGATTGATAATTATTGGCGAAGCGTACTTTTCTGGTATTTGAGGCAATAAATTATACGCAATGCCCTCTTGTTCTAAAATTTGCAACCAACCCGGTTCGTTTTTTAATAATCCAATCATTCTATTTTGTATTGCATTTTACATAATCTTCTTATTAGTTACAATCATAAAATGCAGCCAATTAGCAAATATTCACGCCGGAAAATTGTATATTAAATATTAATATTATAAATTATTATCTTGTAAATTATAATCATAGATTTCCACAAATTATCGTAATCTGGTTGATATTCACAACGTAAAATGACATATAAATAATAATGCCTATAATATTATTTTACATTTTCATTTTGATATTCAATTTTTAACCCGTATCTCATTTAACCCGAAATTTTTTAACCTACCACGAAATTAGGTTTTTTTGATACTTTTAGTTTTAATATTCTAATAATAAATAATTTCCTAAATAAAATAGTACCCCGCGCAATCTTCGTCCTTTTAGTTAACATCATTACTATAGTATACACTAAAATCCTTTTTAGTTATACCTTTAGTTAAGCATAGCATGGTAGCATACACGAGCATTGCTAAAACAATCAATAAGACAATGGGTATTTGGGTCAAAAGGAGTTTCAGAAATATTGCCATTATAGTGGTTGCAATTAAAGGTTTTAATAGATGTTTAGGTTCTAAAAGGATGCCAATGACAGATTTGACCAATTGCAGTAGAACAACTAAAGCAATCAACTCGGCTGATATTAGGGCAATCGCAGTTCCTAATGCGCCGAGTGGTCGGACTAAGATGAGATTTAGAATAACATTAGCCAAAACACCAACAGCAATGGCTGATATATATGCTTTATTGCGTTTATCTGCAATGAGGACGGAAGTAAAAATTGTGTTTAGCATAGTGAAAAACAGAAACCAAATGAGTACTTGGAAAATTAAGATACTTTTTTGATAATGTTGCCCATAAATTAGGTTTATCAATTGACTTGAGACCAGAACACTACCAACACAAATAGGAATTGATAATATTAAAATTAATTTTTGTAATTGGCTAAGCATTGAAGGTAAGTATTGTTTATGACCAGCGACATAACGAGCAATATTAGGAAAGGTTGCATTACAAAAGACACGGTCAATAATTAAAATCGTAAAAACCAGTTTGTTGGCCGCACTAAAAATTCCTACTTCGGTATCGTCTTTAATTAAACCTAAAAAAATGATATTGAAATTTTGGCTAAATTGAATCAAAATTGCACCCAAGCCTATGGGTAAAGCACTCTTAAATATTTGCCCGAGCACTTTTATCATCGAACGGTGGTCTTGAAACAAAATTCCATTAGTTGCCAACTGATTATGATTTTCAGTTTTGTTTTTAAAATAACGGTAGATAGCATAAAGGAATAGGCCGGTACATACATTACCTGCTAAAAACGCGATTGGCACATTCTTTATTTGTATAGGTGTTCTAACTAACAACAAGAGCAAGATAAGATAAACACCGCTATTAATAATTTTTGAGAGACTGACATAAAACATTTTTTGCCAACCCAAAAACAACCATTCTAAAATAAATGCAAAAGGAAAGAGTGATAACCCATATAAGATTATTAGTAGTTTAACTTCAATCGGTTTCGGAATTGTTAGCCCTAATATCAATAGCACAATAAAGGTTATAACCGCAAGCAATTGTCTTAAAATTATTACATTGTGAATATACTGAGTCAACGGTAAGCGGTAAGTCGATGTTGAATATTGAGCAACATCTCGAATTCCTACTGAGATTAAACCGAGATTGGTTAAAAACGAACCCAATGAGAAGAATGCGAAAGCAAAACTTAATTGGCCAAAGCCGCTTGCTTGTAAGACTCGTGCCAGATAGATTGTGGCAATAAATAGTAAAATATAGCTGATACCATCGCCGATAAAGAGGAGCACAAAATTTTTAATCGTATTCTGAGGAAATAGGGAGTGTTTAGCGTTCATTGGAGAAAAAGCACCTTTTACAAAATTAAATTTCCTTCGGAATTTAATTCACAAGTTCTTATTTTAATATAGAGTTTTATGGAAAACTCTGAAAAAATACTCAAGAGAAACCGACCCCCACAAGAAAAAAACCAACAAATACGCTTCTGCATTTCATGTCTTTTAAACTGATATTGACTTTGTCAGAGTTCTTATGAATATAATTAAAATTCATTTTTCACAATGTGTCTGTGTTAATATGAGGAATTCTTTAGCCTATGCTATTCGGACTTTGGTTTAATAACACTTTTGAGATGCGATTTAATTGCATTTTTGGCCAATTTATCACTTAAGCGGTTTTCTGCCCTAGGTATGGGGACAATTTTTAGATTTTTCCATTGACGTTTTAACCACATTGCTTCGAAAAAGAGTTTCTGTAATTGTCGGTCACGTATTTTATAAGTACCGATAATCTGATTAAATAATAATGCCGAATCCGTTTTAATAATAATCTCTGTATCGTAATTTATTTGTCGACTGTTTCTCATTTGACCCAGGATGCTTAAAGCGCTAATTAATGCTTCGTATTCGGCCTGATTGTTAGTTTTTCGGCCAATAAATTTGCTAATTTCTTTCAAGACTTGCGCGGACTGGTTTTCAATTACAACGCCGATACCCGCCAAACCGGGATTTCCTTTGGAGGCACCATCAATATGGACAATTATTTTTTGTAAAGTTAGGGGCAAGATAATTTCGTTAATAATTACGCATCTTTACAGATTCCGTTTTGAAAGTCAAGCATAGTACATCTTGGTTTTCATAGTAAACCACGCCGATGATGCTTTCATATATTGTTAACTGATTAGATTTAAGAATTACGAATTAAACCACCAAATTGATTTTGGTTATTGATTTGCGATCTGTTCTAAATTTTCGGGAACAACAATGATTCGACCACAGTATTCACAGAAGTGAATTCGGTCATTTCGCTTAATTTCTAAGATTTTTTGTATTGGTATCGGGTTAAAGCACCCTTGACATCTTTCCGATTCGATTGTAACCACCGCCATACCGCCTTTGTTTTTTCGAATACGTTCGTATATTTGCATAATATCTTTACCCACCGCAGTTATTAATCTTTCTCTTTCCACAGTTCGCTCATTAAGAGCATTAATCAGGTCGGCTTCTTCTTTTTTTAAAAATGCAATTTTCTCCTGGGTTTCCTGTTGTAATTCTTTGAGTTCTTTTTCTAAGGTTTTGATCTTTTCTTCAGTGATTTCGGTTTTTTCTAAGATTGCAATTATTTCGTCTTCAATTTTAGTTTTTTGTTTTTTTTGAACTTCAATTTCTTTTAAGAACGCCTTATATTGCTCATTGGTTTTGGCTGAGTATAATTGTGCCGAAAACTGATTGATTTTTTCCTCAGTTTCTTTTAAGTCGACCTCTAATAATTTATTTTGCTTTTTCAGTTCGATAATCATATTTTTGGCAACATCCAGTTCATCCTGTTTGTTTTTAATGACTAACTGAATACCTTCAATCCTGCGGGGAACATCTTGTTTTTTGGCTTCTAATCGAGAAAGTTCCGTATCAATTTTCTGTAGTCTTAGTAGATTTGAAAGAATTTCAACCATTTTAAGGCCGTAGAAAAAAAATAGGGTATGTCTTTTTAAGACACACCCTACTCGTAATGGGCGATACCCGACTTGAACGGGTGACCTCTTGCATGTCAAGCAAGCGCTCTAACCAGAACTGAGCTAATCGCCCTTTGGGTGTTAATCGAAACACAAGTTAATATATTTAATTTTAACCTAAATGTCAAGACTTGATTTGAAGAACTCTGACAAAGTCAATATTGGTTCAAGAGCATGAAATGCAGAAGTATAATTATTGTTTTTTCTTATGGTCGCAGTGTCTCTTGAGCATTTTTTAGAGTTTTCATTTGAAAAAACAGGGGAGCCAAAATATTCGAGCCCAAAAGATATAGGTATCAGTAACCGAGAACACTCCTCTAGTATCGACCATTCTTTAACAGAAAAAGCGGCGATTGACTAAATCTCTAATATCATTATAATAATTTTTGAGAAAAACCTAATTAGCAGCAATAATTTACCGCGATTTGGCGATTGCTAAATATATTTTCTGAAATTACGGCTGGGTTAATTTATTATGAATATATCTGTTCGGACAAATACGAATAATAATGTTGATACTTATGTTTTTGGGAGCGCAAGCAGATAACTTGTAATACAAAACGAAGCAGTTATAATTATGAAAAGATAAGGATGAGGTTAATTTCGGTTCGTAGGTTTTTATTTGTTGGATTGATTGAGATGGATTAATGGAAAGTAAGTAATAATGAAATTTATCTATTCAGATAAATATGAAGTCAATATTGGTGCCCATGTTTTCGTGACTCAAAAATATCGGCTGGTGAAAGAGCGATTAATTAGAGAAGGGTTAGCCCAAGAAAAAGATTTTATCTGTCCACAGAATTCCGATATTAAGGATATTGCCTTAGTTCACACCACTCAATATATTGATGATATGCTCAATTTAAAATGGACACAACGCACTGTTCGCTCGGAATTACCGCTTACTACCGAAATTATCAATGCGTATTTTTTGCACGCAGAAGGTACAATCCTTGCCTGCGAACAAGCATTAAAAGATGGTATTGGTATGCATATTGGTGGTGGATTTCATCATGCGTTTGCTGACCACGCAGAAGGTTTTTGTTATGTCAATGATATTGCTGTGGGTATAAGGAAAATGCAATCTTTAAAAAAAATCAAGCGAGCAGCGGTAATTGATTGTGATTTACATCAAGGCAATGGAACCGCAAATATTTTCAAAAATGACCCCACGGTCTTTACTTTTTCTATTCATCAGGAACTTCTCTATCCGATTAAGGAACAATCAGATTGGGATATCGGTTTAAATGATTATACAGGTGACGATGAATATTTATCACTTTTACAGAACGCGGTAAACAAAATTTTTCGAGAACACAAACCCGAATTAGTAATCTATGTTGCCGGGGCAGACCCTTTCTATTTAGACCAGTTAGGGTCTTTGCGTTTGACAAAAGAAGGATTGCAGAAACGAGATGAGATTGTAATAAAAAATTGTCGAGAACAAAATATTCCAGCGGCGGTTACGCTTGCTGGCGGATATGCCTATGATGTAAAAGATACGGTTGAGATCCATTTTAACACCTGCAAAATTTGTCTGCGATATTGCTGAACGGATTATCAAAATGATAAAATATATTCAAGTGTTGCGCATTCGGTTTTCAATCAACAATATTCAATCCACCCGACAAGAAGATCTGTCTTGCGACCACAAGGCATTTCAACTTAATAAAGAATTTGGATCGGATGAGTAATATAAAAACATCCTTACATCCGCAAAATGGTCGTAAATTCATCATATATAAGTAAGTTGGTTAAACATTTTGCCATTATTATTAGGACACGAAAATTTTTAATCTCAGTCTGTAACTGAAGTAGGTTTTCTAATCGGTTAAACAGAGAAACTGTAGCGGTTAACAGAGCTGGTTTTTTCTATGTGAATAAATACAGAATACGCAATAGACATAAGATAACTGAAATGGTTGTCGTTAAAATAGAAACGTATATCCGATGGTAAAAATTATTCAGATATTACATTGTTCGCCGTCTTGGGTTTCTCAGAACTTAGGAGAAAATATTTTTGATGGCTGGCAGACCAGGACCGCAAAAGCGCTACAAAGACTGAATATGGCTAATTGTTTAATCGAGTGCTGGGTTGTGGAAAAGCAATATCGCAAACCAGTTGTGTTCCAAAAGGACGGTATTCGTTATCGTATTTTTCCCTCGTTTCCTTTAACCTATGGTCGGGAAATTTCTGTTGATCTGATAAAAGCAATTGAGGCTGAAAAAGCTTCGCCGGTAATTTTGCACATTCACGGGCTTTTTAATTGGACAACATATCTTATCGCTTTGTTATTTCCTGAGTTACCGATTGTCGTTCAACAGCATGGTGATTGTCCGCCACTTTATCTTTTAGGCCGACGCCAGCGACTTTTTCTCTTCTTGCCGCTGCTTTTATTTGAAGAGATGTTTATGCGTTATGTGTTGAAACGAATCGACTACATTTTTTGTTTAACCTCAACAGTGCAAAATGTCTTACATCTTTTGGGCATGAAAAATAAATGTTTTCTACAAGGTATGGGTGTCGATTTTAATTTATTTGTGCCCAGTTCTAAAATCCTATCCCGTAAGAAATTGAATCTGCCTGTTGATAAAAAGATTATAGTTTATGTGGGTAAAGCCTATACTTATAAAGGTTGTGACCAAGTTATTAATGCGTATCAAAAATTGAAAACAAAGTATGATATCGATCTTGTAATGGTAGGAGTTTCTAATGCTGACGAGTTATATCAATCAGCAGTTAAGGCGGGAGCCAAAATTTTTTCGCGGGTTAACCATGAGGAACTTGTCGATTTCTATCGCTCGGCAGATGTTTATGTTTTACCAGGCTCGAAGATTTTTAATCGTTGGGGTGGTATCGGTGTGAGCACAATTGAAAGCCTGGCTTGTAATATTCCAGTTGTTTCTGGAACCTTGATTCATTTTCCGAACAAAATTTATACTGTCGGATTTTGTGCCGAAAGTTTCGAGCAAATCATCAATGGTATTGAATATATTTTTAATCATCCGCAATCATTTAACGGTGTTCGCGAACAGGCGCAAAAATATTATGATTGGCGAGTAATTAGCCAAAACACCCTGAAGATTTATCAAATGCTTTTAGATAAATACTATAATCTCCAGTTGACATTTGATACAAACTAAAAAATGCTTTGCCGGTATATTAAAAAATCAAAGTTTAGTTCCGTGTCGCCTAAAGTCGGTTTTATTACTTGGTATACCGCAACTCGTTCACGAATCTTAGCGAAAGAACTCAAAGCCGATTTAATTACGATGAGGTATAAGCCGAAGGCTCGTTTTATTAGATTACTCTCCACACCATTAATAATTGGCTTAACGCTTTTAAAATTATCACGAAAAAATTATGATATAGTTTTCGCGCAAATTCCGCCTCTCGGTTCGGCTTTGGCAGGTTTTCTCTATTCGAAGATTTATAGTAAAAAACTGATATTTGATACTCATTCTGGTCTCTTTTTTCCTAAGTGTTGGCATCAGAATTTATACTTGTTATTCTACCGGATAATGCTAAAATATATCACTATGAATCTTGTGCATAATGAAGGAATTCTTAAGCGTAGTACACTTAACAATACCCGAACCATAGTCTTAGAAGATAGATTGCCGTTTAAATTGTTGGACAGTAACTTGCATCCTAACCGAGAAAGATTTCGGATTGCGGTGATTTGTGGTTATGGCAAAGACGAACCACTGCAGATAATATTAGAAAGTATCAGATTAGTACCGGAAGTAGAATTCTATTTAACCGGCGATTCTCGCGTTCTAAAAACGAAATATTTCCTTCCTGAAAATATCATCTTAACCGGCCATCTAATTGATGATGAGTATGAAAAATTCTTAAGAACAGCTGATGCAATCATGGCCCTTACTAATCGTCCCGATACAGTGCTTTGTGGAGCTTATGAAGCAGTAAGTTTGGCAAAGCCGTTAATTACATCTGATTTACCAATGTTGCGAAAATATTTTTCTAAAGGTACAATTCATGCAACCAATGATGCCCACTCAATTGCATCAGCAATAAGACTACTGGTCAATAACTATGAACGATTACAAAACGAAATGCGGGAATTGAGAAAAGAAAAAGAAATAGTCTGGCAAGAACAATTTAAACCCTTAAAGCAATTATTATCATAAAGATGACGATACTGTTTTCAGTGCAAGATTTAGCGATTTCAGAAATTTGTAGTTTGCTCTAATCTTATTTATTTGTGATTTATTGGTAAATTGATTTATGTTTCTGGAATTAATTTAATATGACCGTAATAAAATTTCGAAGACTAAAACCAGTCCCATTTCCCCAATACCAAACTGCAGAAGCTTCGGGTATAGATTTACATTCAGCAGAATCTTTAACAATTAAACCAGGAGAGTTTCAAGTAATTGACACGGGTATTGCCATTGAATTACCCAAAGGTTTAGAAGCACAAGTCAGGCCTCGTTCAGGATTAGCTGTAAAATATGGAATTGGAGTGCTAAATAGTCCAGGAACAATTGACGCTGATTATCGGGGTGAGATAAAAGTAATTTTATTTAATTTCGGCAAAAAAACCTTTAAAATCAAAAAATACGACCGCATTGCACAATTAGTGTTTTCTTCGGTAACAAAAGTTACTTTGAAAGAACAGAAAAAATTGTCTAAAACTGCTCGGGGTTCAGGTGGCTTTGGCCATACTGGATAACTTGTGAACTACCTTATTTTAGTCTTAAGTCCACTCGGTTTTAATACTATTTAAACACCAACATAGGTATTACCGCTAATTGAGAACTCTAAAAAGTGCTTGCCTAACCCGAGTTTTAATTATTTTCATGTCAGCAACACTAATAAATATCGCCATATCGGGATTCTACTTGCGCAGTCGTGCATAAAGAAAGATTAGCAGAAGGCGACGATTACCCAAAATATTATGCTGAGCTGAAGCAAAGTGAGACGAAATCAACTTCGGCTAACAAAAGAGAAATTTTGCAGAACTTTCTATTTAGTAATATCGCGGTAAGTTAAATTCCTTTTAGGATATTTTGCTATTGGTCTTCTTCATCAACTCAACCAAAGATTTTTTAACTCTGCGATGCCTATTAGCCTTACAGTTAAAGTATTGACATCTTTCATTATCAATATTACTCTTATATATCTCAAACACCTCGTCTCTGATTATTATGTACTTTCCCGCTTGCAAAATTTTTCGTGCGCAACGTTCAATGTCTTTGTGCGCTAAATCTAAATAGAAAAATCTTTTTGAATATAACTCTAATTTATTCTATAATTTATTCTATCTTAAAATAACTGCTTTTTGAATCAAACTGCCTTGAGGAGTTTTTAGTTCGCAAAAATAGATGCCGTTCGTTAATTTTTTGGAATTTTGGTCAGTACCATCCCAATTAATACTAGAACCAGAAACCTTGACTGTCTTTATTAAAGCCCCGGAAAGATTGTAAATATTCAATTGAGCATTATCGGTAACTGGTAATGGGAAGCGAATAGTTGTCCGGTCAGAAAACGGATTAGGAGATAAAGATAGAGTGTATAGGTTATTTATTACTCGAGTCGGAGTTCTCGTTTCGGTCTCTTCGATACCAGGTAGGCGTTCGCCGAAAAATGTCAGAATTCGACGCATTACATCCCATTTTTGAATATACCTTAAAGGCGAATGATTAATGGCTTCAAATGGCATGCCGAAATATACAACTTTATAATTTCCACTATAGTGGATCGCACCGTAAATTGTTGTATCTGGATATCCGCGATACCAAAAGCATCCCCTAGCTCCACTAAGTGGCCTGATGCCGTCATTGGAACGAGAATTGCCGGCGCCACCAGCACCTCCTAAGACAACTGTATCGCCGTAAATGCCACCAATCGGGTCATTAGGCACACCGATTGCAAAAAGAATACCAGTACTATTAGTTACATAAGATGCCCGAAGATAATTGGAATAGAAGGAAGACGAACCAATATGTTGACCTAAATTTTGTCCGCAAATGAAGAGTTTGTTTCCCAAGTTAAGATAACTGGTGAGATTGGTAATATCGGTAGTTGTTAGGGTGTTCAAACTGTCTAAACCTGTAAACCAGACTGTTACCGGGTAATTGGATAGTGTTTCTAATGGTGGCGAACCCGCACTGGTTACAGTCCAAAGTCGATAGAAGGTTTTCAACGAATCAATTGCTTCTTTATAGTATATTTCATAATTAGCACCTTCATCATCATCTACTAAAAGAATTCGGGGAAAACAGATGTTAACATAGATTGTATCTAAAGTGCTTAAAGATGGCGGGTTGGCATTTTTCTGAATAATAAATCTAACTCGATGAGGTACGGCATTGGCATTAACAGTAAAGACAAAGGAATCCGCAGAACAATTTTGGGATGCACCGGCATTAATGTTAGGAAAATTGGCTGTGTTTTTGATAATTGTAACATCTGGGTCATTAGTAATGAGTATTGCCGATACATTGGTGGCATTTTGATAACCTCGTTCATTGGTTAAGGTTATGATCAAACTTACGGTCTCGTTATTTTGTGGATAGTTATTGTTCCCATCATTTATTCGGAAGTCGGTGGTTTTAAGATGACTTCTAATTGGCTGATATATTGCTTTGGTAGCATTAATACGTCCATAACCGCAATTTCCTGCAGCGTATTGGGGATCAGGCATTGGATCGCAGGACTGGAAAATTCTTAGAGTGCATTCAGCATTAGTCATTCGAGGGTACATTGATTTTATGAGTGCGGCAAGACCGGCAACGCACGGTGTTGACATTGAGGTACCATCCCAAGCACCATATCCATTATTGGGGTCTGTGGTCAGTACCGCTGTGCCCGGAGCACAAACATCGACAAATGGGCCATAATTTGATTGTCCCGGACCCGGCCAATCTGAAAGATAGTCATTCTGATCAGTTGCTGCAACACAGATAACATTTTGATAACATGCCGGATATCTCAATACGCCTGGTGGATGGGTTTCACAATTACCTGCGGAAGCCATTAAAACACAACCGCCAGCCCAGGCATAATTGATTGCATCTTGATATGCTTGTTGATAAACTGAACCACCAAAGGACATACTTACTGCCCAAACTCGGCGAGTTACCGCATAATAAAGTGCCGGTAAATAATTGTAAATATAACCACTGTGGCCACAGCGTGCATCGACATAACGACAACCCCAACTATAACTGGCAATCCCGACATTATTATCAGTATGAGCGATAGGAATGCCGACACAGTTTGTGCCATGGTCATCTCCAGGATTAGGATAAGGATTAGGGTCATTGCCAATCCAGTCCCAACCAATCACATCATCCGTATATAAGTTTCCGTCTTGGTCAATACCATCGAAATCACCGCCTTGAGATGCAGGATAAGGGTCAAATCGTCGGTTGTTATTAATATCTTCAGCAGTATTAATGGAATAGACATATTTCAAATCATCATGATTATAATCAATACCGCAATCAATAATCATTACCGTTACAGTGGAATCGCCTAAAATGCCATCCCAAGCTAAAGCACATTGAGATTTAAACAAGTGCCATTGGGAACTGTAATAAGGGTCATTAGGTATGCGGTCCACTTGAAAGATGTAATCAGGTTCAGCATATTGAATAACACCGGTTTTCTCGTAATCTTTTATTATTTGCATCACATCTTTGCTTTCAGGAAAATCAAAACGATAGAATAAATCCATACCATATTGCTTAGCCAATTCGCTGGGATTGGGATCAGGAATAATTTTTTCTACTTTATAAACTTGCCATTGTCGGTTTAACTGGTCAATTTGCAAAATATTGGTTTTTGCGATACCGTCAACAACTTCAGTCTCAATTTTACCCCGAAATTCCGGCTTAAATTTTACAATCATTGTTCCGAGTAAATATCGGTTACCGTTTGCTATGCCAACACCTCGCAGGAATTCAGCCGAAGTTAGACTAATAAGCGTTAACAAAATAAAAATAATAATTTTATTTAACATAAAGTCCTCCGAAAATAAATTTTAATACCATCATTAATGATAAATAAATTATAAATTGTAATCACTGCTGTGTCAAGAAATAGATTTAAAGGCTTTTTCATCTCGTACGACAAATAGATTATCAATAGCTAATATTTGATTATATATGCTAACTTTAATCAAGAATTCTTGACTCGTAACTTAAGTTTTTTTAAAGGGAAACGATAAAATTACTGATAATTAGTGATAAAAATTTAGTTTTGTCTTACTTTTTAAATTACTTTTTGAAAAATTTCGGTATTATTCTGAACTAATGTTGGAGCGATTATTTGGTCAAATCTCTTAATACATTCAAGTGCGGATTCTTTAGGCCGGACTTCAAAGATAAAATAGGCATTCGTATTCGCGAGTAATTCGAAATAGGGCTGAAAATTAATATTACCTTCACCAATGATATTATGTTGATCCCATTCGCCATTGTTATCGTGGATATGGCAGTTTTTGATATGTCGGTGATTGTCCCAAAAGAATTTTAGTTCTTGTTCTTTCTCTATTCCAGAAAAACGATTAATATGACCGATGTCCATTGTTAAGCCGAATCTTCCGCCTAATAATTGCGGAATCATATTGAGCACAAAGGGATAGCGAAAGCCACCAACATTTTCCAAACAGAGCATTGTTTTCGGTGGAATATTTTTTTTGAGTTTCAACAAAGCACTATAAAGATGTTGATTGTAAAAATCAGGGTAAATCTCAAAAGTTCGAAATTTTTGTGCCGAGATCCCAAAACTCATATCCGTACCTAAATGGAAGGTAACGCGCTTGACGCCAACTTCTTGTGTTTGTTGGAGCAATTTGATTAATGATTTGATAACAAAATTTTGAGTTGATTGGTCAGGAATAAAAAATGAGAGGCCTTCAGGAGCATGAAAAAGCAAGGTCATTTTATGTTTTCGCAAGTATTTTGCAATGATTCGGCGGTTTTTGGCATTATGAATTTGTTGAGCGAAATCAATATTATTAAGATTTAATTCTAACACTCTAATTTTATGGTCTAAAGCAAACTCGCAAGCTGAGAGAATATTATCAAAATCGAAAAGAATTTGAATGCCTAACCGCTTTTTAATCTTCGCCACTATTTTAGATGTTTGATGGGTAGGAAAACCGGTCATGGGGTAAGCATTCAAAAGTTAAATCTTATTGGAAAAGTTTAAGAACAGATTTATACGACTTCAACTCTTTGAACTTCAGGAACAGCGTCTTTAAGTGTTTTTTCCACACCTAAAGTTAAAGTCATTTGTGAGAAAGGACAACTAGCACAAGCACCTTGTAAACGTACCTGCACAACGCCATTATCTAAAATTTTAACCAATTCAATATTACCACCATCAGCCTGAAGACTTGGTCGAATCGTTTGTTCAATTAAATTTTTTATTTTTTCTTTAGTTTCTTCAGTCATTTTTGGTCTCCTTAAATAACCACAGAAAACATAAAGATTTTTTGCATATCAACAAATTAGCAAAATCAAACCTATTAGCATTGTTCTTTAATTTATTACTCATATAGCACATTATCGTTTGAATACCAGCCTTAAAAACAACCAGCAATTTATTATGAGAAGACTTTTGAAAATGCCATAAAAAGTCTAAAACTTCCGGAAGAAAACAAGTAGTTACTTTAAGCATATAATGGCTATTAGGCAGAAGTCAAACTTGTCAGGATTTTCGATAATCGTTATGACTGTGGTTATTATATGATTTTTCATTTAATTTTGAGTGTATAAGTAAATTGTTTTCGCACATTTTAAAGCATTTGATGTAAAATTCTAAATCTAAATTCTCCAATTGTCAAACATTTTATTATCTAAAGGCTCAGCAACAATTACTTTTTCACCGACACAAACTTTTACCAATTGTCCTTGATGATCGCTGTACCGTGCGCATATTCCTGCGGCTAGTGATATAATCTTTTCATTACAAATAGTATCTCCATATTGGAGATTTCTAATTAATATTACTGGTCCAGGTGCTTCTAATGGTTGTAATATTATATCCGTAGGTAGTTTCAACTGTAATAACTTCTCATTTTCTTTTTCATCTCGGCCAACAATTATTTTTATTGGAGGAAGTTGCTCACTATTAGTTGGTCGAATCCGAAAATGACGACCAACTTTTAATGATTCTATATCATTTAAAGTATTCTCTTGGTGTAGAAAGGCATCGCGGAGTCGTTGAGAAAATTGTGGGTCAGTCAAAAGACAACCTCCAGCCGGTTGGGGAATTTCTTTAATCTGATATTGCTGGGCTAATAATAATTGGGGTTTACGCAAACGACCTTGGATGCCAAGCAATCGGTTGCGTTCGATCAATCCTTGAGTTTCAAGAATGGTTGGTTCTAACAATTGGGCTGAAAGAGGTCTTAATAATCTTCCTTTCAGTCCAGATTCTGTTTCAATTAACTTTAAGGCGTGTCGATTTTGAGACAGTGGGCGCTCACCTAAAACTTCACCAGTAAAGACAAAATCAGCACCAACAGCTTCCATCAATTCTTTGCTTTTCTTTAACATATAAATATGACAATCAATACACGGGTTAAGATTTTTGCCATAACCGAACTTTGGATGTTTGATTAATTTTATATACTCATCGCCGAAATGGATAATCTTTAACTCAATATTAAGTTCTTGGGCGACTTTACGGGCACGATGGGAATTATCAAAAAATGGAGATACAAAACATACCGCAATAACTTTAATACTTAGTGAATTAACCAGATAGGTGGCTAAAATGCTGTCTAAACCACCGGATAAAAGACCAATGCCCGTAAGTTGCTTCATAATTTTTAGAGTTTTGATGATATTTATTTTTTATATTTTAGTTATTATTTAGTTATTATTTTGAATTACATATTATTTGTCTTTAGTTTATTTAGTAATTATAAAGTATAATCTAAAGAGATTCAAGCAGAGTTGTGAGTTTATCGTTGTGAGTAACGCAGTATATCTGAAGCAAAGCTGAATTGTATAAGACTTGGTATAAGAATGAGCGAGTGCATCAATCACTTAACTATCAGACTGCTAAAGAAAGTATTAGAGCAGTCACGACATTATCAATTGATAAAGTATGAAAAAGTGTACGATAAATTAAGTTCCTTTTTGTCCGGAAACAAGGGGGCAGTGCGTTTTCTTCCAAACAAGTCATTATTAATACATTCTTATCCTTTTTCATTACAACTATTCTTTCGGATTCTCAAGCGAGAGATATTGTCAATGTTTGTGGAAATTTGTTATAGTTAAGCATATCTTTTTTCTTTGTGTAAGGTTTCATCAAGCTGTTTCTGTTGATACACGATTGACGTAATCAATTCCAGATAACTTAACCGCGTCCATCCGTTCTCTAATCTCGACATTATCTATATATAATTATATCTATACTTATAAAATATATCCACCCCCTCAAAATTTTTCTTTTTTGTTTGATGCTAACTCCATAGATACTCTACTTAAAAGTAGAGTTAATTTTATGCCCAATAATTGGGTAGTAATCTAATTAATTGCTTGGTTGACAAGGGGTTAAATAATCCAATCGGTTGTCCAAAGAGGAGATAGGGGAGGTATTCCCTGGGTAGTCCTGGGGGTTAATTGGGTGATAGTCAATCCGATTACTTAAAAAGCAACCTCGTAGGTCAAGTAATACTATGACTTTATGTATGAACCGAAACAAATTGATGGGTGCTTGCAGAAAGAGAAAAGAAATACCTATTTATGATGGGCTTCCATTACCGTTCTCATTATCTATCCCAGATAGAATAACAAAATAACTACCTATAAATAAATACCCATAAATATAAACTATAGATCTATCTATAATACATTTCTACTAATACTGACTATGTCTCTTGCAGAAAAAGAAGAGTTATATCTAACGATGAAAAATTTCCGCTAATTTTGACAATTTCTTTTTTATTTTTACCATAACACAGCATGTTTTCAATTTTCTCAAACATTTGATTATATCTCTTTTCTGATTATTTACCAGCAACTGCTTAGTCTTCTGGGTAAACTCAAAGATAGTCTAAATGGCTATCCCATAGATGACCCAGGAGATAACCCACAGGTATACCCCCAGGATATCCCTCCTGTCTACCCATTAGATAGTCTAACCTATTGTTTGCTAAATAATTAACTAAATTCCTTACTCTGCTTATAAGTAGAGTATCAACTCAATTATATATTGGATAACCTACTTAACCAAGCCTTCTGTCTGAGTATAAAAAAGAAAGTATGTTTTTTTCTGTTGAATTTCTGCTTTCTATTAATTAATAAGTTTTTATTAGTATTTATAGGGTTCTCGCGATTTTTATTACTGAAACTTATCAGAATACAGGTTTAGTATTAGTTGATTTTATCTAAATTTCTGCTTTCTAATAAAATAATAAGTTTCTACTAAATTTTCTTACTGAAACTTATCAGAATGTAAGTTAGGTGTAATCTGTTTGTATTAGAATCTTATTTTAAGAGAATGTTGGATATCTCAAAAGGCTTCGGCGTCTTATTCTGTATTATCTTATATCTCATAAACGGTCCCTTTTTACTATTTATTCAAATCGGGGTATAAACTTTTTATCTTTTTCTGTTATCCAATTATTATGCCGCCAGAAAATTATTGTCATCAAATCCATGGAAGGAAGGTTTGCATTTTTTGCCAAAACTTTGTCTAATTCATTGAAAACCAATAGAACTTTTTTAGGATTTTTTGGTTTTCTCTTTGACTTTTCTTAGGATAACAGGTTTCGTGCAATGACGATTTTCTGAATTTCCGAAGTCCCTTCATAAATTTCCATACATTTGGCATCGCGATAATACCGTTCTACCGGATAGTCTTTTGTATAGCCATAGCCTCCAAAAATCTGGACGGCTTCCCGAGTGACTTCGACCGCAATCGTTGAAGCATACAATTTAGCAATGGATGACTCTTGAGAAAATCTCGGCAGGCCTTTATCTTTTAAGAATGCGGCATAATAAGTTAGGAGTCGTGCAGCTTGGATTTTCATTGCCATCTCCGCCAGTTTGGCTTGAATCATTTCAAATTCACAAATCGCTCGGCCAAATTGTTTTCGCTCTTTTGAATATTGCAGGGATTTGTCTAATGCGGCTTGCGCAATTCCTACTGCCTGCGCGCCAATATCAATTCTTGAGACGTCGAGAATACTCAATGCGGTCTTTAATCCCTTTCCTTGTTCGGCTAAAAGGTTTTCTTTTGGTACCTTGCAATCTTCAAAGATTAATTCGCAGTTTCCCGTTGCTCTTAGACCCATTAAATCTTCGTGTTTGCCTAAAGAAAAGCCGGTCATACCTCTTTCCACAATGAATCCGCAGATCCCTTTATAACCTAAAGATTTATCAGCGGTGGCAAATACGATAAAAACATCAGCATTGGAGGCATTAGTGATGAACCGTTTTGAGCCGTTAAGAATATAATAACCACCATTAAGTTTTGCAGTGGTTTCTAAACTTGCCGGGTCAGAACCGACATTAGGTTCAGTTAAAGCAAAAGCACCGAGTTTTTCACCAGAGGCTAATTGGGGTAGAAACCGTCTTTTCTGTTCTTCAGTACCAAAAGTATAGATCGAATTGCAAACTAAAGAATTATGAACTGCAACAATCACGCCAGTTGAGGCGCACGCTCGTGAGATTTCTTCAACTGCAATTGCCAGACTCACAAAATCGAAACCTGCGCCGCCATATTCTTCTGGTACAACCATTCCCATAATACCAAGTTCGGCCAATTTTTTAATATTATCCGTTGGAAATTCGCCGGTTTTGTCGAATTCCGTTGCTTTGGGTTCTAATTCTTCCTTAGCAAATTTTCGCATCATTTCTTGAATCATTTTCTGGTTTTCCGTCAAATCAAAATTCATATTTTCTCCTAAAAGTTAGCCACCGCGACTTAGAGAACGCAGAGTTTAAATTTAGTTTTATTCATTTTCTGTGTTCTCGTCGCATGGAGCAATTTTTTATTTTCTAAACACATCAGGTTTTTCATCACCTTTAAATTTTTTAATCATTTCTCGGGCAATAATTAAGCGCATTATCTCGGAAGTTCCTTCGCCAATTTCTGATAGTTTCGCATCGCGATAAAATCGTTCAACTGCTAAGTCGCTGGTTAATGCTGGATAGCCAATCATCCGGATGATTTCACTACTTGCCCAAGTACCGAGTTCTGAGGCATATAATTTTGCCATTGCGGCTTCTTGGTCTGCTCGCATGCCAGCATCTTTTTTCATAGCAGCATCATATACCATAAGTCTTGCCGCATAAATATGCATCGTCACATCCGCAATGATTTTTGATATTTGCTGAGATTTTACAGGATGCTTTGTTAACCATTCTAATCCAACATCTAAGGCACCCTGAGCAATACCTAAAGCATGCGCACCAATGCTAATTCGGCCGCCATCTAAGGTCTCCATAAAAATCCGATAGCCATCGTATTCTTGACCTAAAAGATTTTCTTTGGGCACAAAACAATCTTCAAATATTAATTCCACAGTATTGGATGCTAATAAACCCAGTTTGTGTTCTCTTTGGCCAATGGCAAAACCTTTATAACCGGCTTCAACAATAAAACAGGTAATACCTTTTGCGCCTAAAGTTCGGTCTAAACTGGCAGCCACAATAACAGTACCGGCATATTCCGCGGATGTGATAAATCGTTTTGTCCCATTAAGAATATAGCCATCATTGGTCTTTTTAGCAGTAGTTTCAATTGCAGTCGCATCAGAACCAGCATTGGGTTCAGTAAGTCCAAATGCTCCCAACTTTTTACCTGATGCCAACTGGGTAAGATATTTTTTCTTTTGGGCCTCAGTGCCAAAACGATAAATGGGATAAGTACCTAATGAGGTATGCGCACAGAGCGTCAATCCAGTTGAGGCACAAACCCGAGAAATCTCTTCGGCAGCAATTGCATAACTCAGATAATCTAAACCTAAACCGCCATATTCCTTAGGATATGGTATCCCGAGATAACCAGCCGCACCGAGTTTTTTCACGATATCAAGGGGAAATAATTCTTTTTTATAGATATCCGACGCCAGAGGTAAAATGTTGTTCCGTGCGAAATCAGATACTTCTTGTCGAAATTTTTCGTATTTACTATCTAAAATAGGTCCATCTATTATATTCATAGAACCTAAAATTCAAAATTTCTTGTCTCTAATGAATTCAGCTATTCAAATACTTCTATATCATGTCCGGATTTTCTCGTGTTTGTTATCCATAACGGTTTATCTGTCTCCATTACATTCATAATTCATTAAGCACTAAATTCCAAATCGGCATAGAAACCTTTGTTTGTGTTTTATTCTAATCATAGTAAAGATTTTAACTGGTTGGACATAATGGCTTTAACGGGTGGCATAAATTCTGTATTGATTTTAGTTAATTGGTTAAATCTGCAGAATGTTTTCTCTGATAATTTTCTGTTTCCGTTTCATTTTTTATGATAACTTGTGCCTAAAATTAATAAGTTGGTCTGATAATTGAAGTTTACCCTATTGGGTGATAATAACTTTATCCAACGCATCAGTTTGTTACTACACTTAAGGATACTTTCTTCTAAATTGCAATATATCTTTTTCTGGGTCACGGTCATTATGTGATTACGACATTATTTGGTTCCTCTAATTTAGAATTAGTAATTTAAATTATATATACAATCGGTCAGGATCGACTTGTTCGCGAAGAATTTTTAATTCTTCTTCAGTTGGTTCGGGATTGATTCCGACATTATCTGCGACCAGCATTTCAAATTCAGTATTCTGTAAGACCTGCTCAACAGTCACCCCAGGATTAGTGGCTAAAAGCATCATCCGTTTTGATGTTTCGTCATATCCCATTAAACCAAGATTACTGACAACTCGGTATGGGCCGGTATTGGGTGGTAAACCCGCGGCTTCTCGGGCTCCAGGACCAGTTAAATAACCTGGGGTAGTGATAAAATCAACTTTTTTAACAAAACGTTTGGTGTCGTGTTGCCGCATAATTGCGATCGTTTTCCAGCAATGAGAGCCTACATCGTTCGCACCACCAGAGCCCGGCAATCGAACTTTTGGCGGCCAATATTGACCGATAACCGTGGTATTAAGATTACCGTACATATCAATTTGGGCACCGCCAAGAAAACCATATTCAATAAAGCCGCGTTGAGCGGTCTCCATTGTATCGCAGATTCCGCTGGCAATTACTGCTTTATGAAAGGTTCGGGAATCGCCAACACCTAAAGGAAGTTTTTCCAGACTGGCACCAATACCACCAAATTCAAAGGCAACGATCAAGTTCGGTGCGTGCATCTTTTTGGCTAACGCCGCTGCTAACATCGGAATCCCAGTGCCAACAAAAGCAACGGTTCTGTCAGCCATTAATTTGGCGGCAACACAGATAAGAAATTCGGTCTCATTGTAAGTAGGCATTTTGACCTCCATATAAAATATTCGTCTTGAGAAAGTCCTTGCGTTGTGTTTGCATTAGCGGCCTCCAATCATTGATTGGAGTTTTTTAAGACGGTCCATACCAATAAGTTTGATATACTCATCGTGATTTTTGACACCATAAACATATTTATCTAAATAGGCTTTAACTTTAGCAGGGTCTTTGGAATCTTCTAAAAAAGATTTAAGGTGTTCTTCATCGCGCCAATACATATAGCACATTTCACCAGGATGTGAACCAAAAGGTGCATGCACCACCGCATCAACTAAAAAATAGGGTATAATCGTATGCTCGGGATATTTTTTGATTTCTTCAGTATCAATAATTTCTTCCGCACTGACAATTAATTTTTTTGAGGCCCGGGCTAATTCAAAAGCAAAACCAGAAATACCGTCAATCTGACAGTTGCCGTATTTATCCGCTCGGTGAACATGAATTAAACCGACATCCAAGAATAATGCGGGCAATAAAGCAACTTTTTGTCCGGTGAATGGACACTTAACAACCTTAGCAGCACTATGCTTTAAGGTATCAGTGCCTAACATTGAAAAGGTTGGAATAAACGGAATGCCCATGGCCGCAGCCTTAAACCGCCAGGTGATTGCGGCATTTGACCAATCAGATGTTTTTACTCTGCCGCTTTCTACTGCGCGGCGTAAGATGTTAGAAATGCCATAAACTTCCCAAGCAATATAAGTAATATCCAGCGTGTCGACCAAATCTGCAGCTAACAACAGATCAATTTCGTGAATACCTTGACCGGCAACGCGTAGGTGTTTTTTTCCTTGCCGTATCAACTCTCGGGTTAAAGACATTGGCGCACGTACTGTGCCGTAAAGTTCGGTTCCAATATAATCGCCATCTTGGACGAATTTTGCAATTGCTTCTTGTTCACTCATTAACTTAGGGGTGAGCGTTTTATCTTTATTTTTATGTACCCATTCTCGAAAACCCCAGACATCAGGTTTTTGAAATAATTCACCAATACCAGATTCTAAAACATCCATTGTTGCCTCCTAAGAAATTGATGCTAAATACAAATACATATCAACCTTAGCTGAAATTATTCTGAGACCCAATTTATCTATGGCAGATTCTAAGATAATCATACTTACCTCCGCCTTTAATAATTTGTCCAACAATTTTCATGCATTAAAATATAATTATAAAAATATTAATTGTCAATCATAACATTAAAGAACTCTGAAAAATGTTCAAGAGACGCCGAGGCACATAAGAAAAAACCATCAATTATGCTTCAGCATTTCATGCCTTCTGAATCAATATTGACTTTGTCAAAGTTCTTCATTACTACCAGAGGGTAAACGGCACACGGTATATAGAATTTATGATCTCTTTCATCGATTATACTGTTAGTATTGGCGGTAATTAAACATCATTGGCCGATACCTTGCTGTTTGTTTTCTTTAATCATCTCAACAAAGTCTTTCTGCCACTTCACCGATTCTGACATTATTTAAATTGAAGTTTATACACCGTTCATCTCAAACCAACTAGCTTCTGGTTACATTGTACCTTCTCTGTGATCCCCCACAATCTGGACATAATTGGTCGAAGATGGCTAATCTTGACATTGCAATGTAGTTAAACTATAATTCCTCAATTGTTAATTGCGATTCTATAACCGGAATATTATTGTTCAGAGAAAGGAGAAAAAATAGGATGAGAAACGCCGGTATAATTCTATTAATTCTTTTTGCCAGTGTAGTTTGGCCGCAGGATGTGAAAATTGGACAGGGCAAATTAGCCTTTGATGGTTGTTTTTGGGCACAATGTCGCATAACTAAAGATACTTTCTCTTTTAATCGGAGAAATGTATTTCTGGGCTTAACTACTAACTTAACCAATTGGGCAATGAGCCGAATTTATCTTGATGTTGCTGATAATGGTTCTTTATACGATTTCTATATTAACCTCAAACCCATTACCAAGCTAAGTATTATTCTCGGACAATTCAAATTACCTTTGGGTATTGAAGTTCTAACTAAACCCGAGAATTTAGAACTAATTGAATATTCGATAATTGGTCGAACTCCCACACGTGCTCCAAAAGGAACTCGGGATATCGGTCTGCAGATGTCTTATAAACCAGAAATTTTTGAAGCGGTCATTGCGTGTGTTAATGGTGCTGGTCGTAATGTTTCGGATAATAACAAGAATAAATCTATTGCCGGTCGCATTATCGTTAAACCCATGGTAGTGCCGCTTTTGGCGCCGGGAATAAATTTCTATTTTGGAAAATACGAACCAGCTACTTTGTTTCAGCGGCTTGGTGCCGAACTTAATTTTGCGTTTAATCCGATTAGCATTAAGACTGAATTCCTCTATACCAAAGATGCTTCAACCCCCGGAGCCGGTTTTTATATCCAATCCAGTTATAGTTGGAAATTTTTACAACCAGTAATTAGATTTTCGACTTATAAAAAACAAAAGATGGACCGAAATCAGGAATTGACACTGGGAATAAATTATCGACTGCTGCAGGATAATTTGAAAATAATGCTTAATTATAAATATGAGAAAATCAACAATAACACCAAGCAGCAGAATTTAGTTACCCAACTCCAGTTTGCTTTCTAAAAAATCTGCTCAACAATGGCAAACGGATCACTGTAGACGATAAAAAGCAAACCGCAAATTTTCTGTGAATGTAGCATGTTAACAATTCTTTTTAAATAGCCCAGAGAAATTTTGATAATATTGAATAATATTTGCCATTGTCAGACGCGTGTATTACGAGTCACCTGTAGTTATTTGTGGAATTATTAGAACGAACTCGGACAAAATCAATATTTGCTCAAGAAGTACGAAGGGCACAAGCAAATTTCTTGGTTTTCCATTGAATCTCGGCATCCTTGAAGTATTTTTTAGAGTTTCATTAAGTATTGTTATGATATTTGGTGTAAATTAAATATAGCTACATTAATGAGAAAGACATATTTTTCTCTCATGTTTTCACATAATATTATTAATAAATGTGAGAAAAGAGAACATACCTCTGGGAGAAAAACCTATTTACACAAACATCTTGACGCTATCTTTCATGAGAACACTATTGACATTTTTTGAATTTAGTTTATCATATATACGAATATTTTTGGGCCTATAGCTCAGTTGGTTAGAGCGCGTCCCTGATAAGGACGAGGTCAGTAGTTCGACTCTACTTAGGCCCATTGTTTAATTAGTGGAGTTTCTTTTCAGAAAATGAATTTTCAAAATTAAAATCGGAGGATTGATATGAAGAGAAATAAAATAGTTTTAATAATTGTTTTAGTGGCGATTGTTTATCTGCTACTTTTATCTTTATTGATAACCCGACTACAAAAGGGTAAAATAAGCATTATAAAGACAAAAGCCATTGGAGTGATTGAAGTTGAAGGCATGATTCTGGATGCCAAACCCATTGTGCGACAACTTAAAACTTACGCCAAGAATCCCTTTATTAAAGCCATTGTTCTCAGGGTTAACAGCCCAGGCGGTGGCGTAAGTGCAAGTCAAGAAATTTATAATGAAATTATTAAGACCAAAGCCAAAGGGAAAAAGATTGTAGTCTCAATGGGTACGGTTGCCGCGTCGGGTGGATATTATATTTCTTGTCCGGCCGATATTATTGTGGCTAATCCCGGAACTTTAACTGGTTCGATTGGAGTAATTATGCAGTATCCGATGGTAGAAGAACTGTTTAAGAAATTGGGGATTAAGATGGAAGTAATTAAATCCCGACAACATAAAGATATTGGCTCGCCATTTCGGCAAATGACGGAGAAGGAGAAACAGTTGTTATCTGAAGTTGTCACGGATATTTATCAGCAATTTGTTGATGTGGTTAAAGAAAATCGGCAGTTATCCAAAGAGAAAGTTTTAAAAATTGCTGATGGCAGAATTCTTTCTGGTCAACAAGCACAAAAATTAGGATTAGTTGACAGTTTAGGTTCGTATGAAGATGCGATTAGAATTAGTAGTAATTTGGTGGGTATTGTTGGTGAACCGCATATTATCAAGGAGCGACCGAAATTTCCTTTACTTCAAAGGTTATTCAGCCGCTCCCTAAATTATCTTTTGAGTCCAGTTCCTATGTTTCTGTAGCGTATTTTCTTCGGATTAAGTTTTTATTCTCCGCTTCCGGTTTCAGCCACTCTGCCCCCTAAATCGCGAATCAGTCGCCGAATGTCTCGTTTTAGTTCCCGAATCTGAATTACTGCTTCTTCGCGTTCTTTAAGGTCTTCTTTTTCTTTGAGGGAAGTAACAATGGTCGAGAGTTCATTCAGTTTAGAATCTAATTCGGTGAGCATTGCTTGTTGTTCGGGAGAAGGTGTGGTAAGTTTGCCTTTCACTTCTTCGCTTTTTTGCATGAATCGGGCTAAATCTTTTTCTGAGCGGGAAACAAAAGCATCATAAGCTTCGCCTTTTACGGGAAGCACGGCTATCATTTGTCTGGTTTGTCTGCGAGCAGTGACCGTAAAGATAATCGCGACTACGACCAAAATGCCGACGATGGTCCATATAATGATTCGTGTCATATTTGCCTCCTATTGATTTTTACAGATGGCAGACGATAATGTATCCGATATCCAATATCCGCTTCGCAAAGTCCGAAGCAAAGAAGGGATAACCGGATAGGTATTAACTTAATTTGGTGTTCGTTTCTGCCATTTGTGATTTATGATAACGCTAAATAAGTCTTTTTTTTGTCCCGGACATACGCTGACCGGAGACAACTGAATTGGGTAAATAATAAATAAAAATTGGATAAAACCCAAGAAAATTGTTTATTTTTATCGCGTGTCGGTTTAATATCAGTCATATATGTTTTTCCACTGACATTCATAGGCTTTTACCACAGCACTTTTTATATTTTTGGCCTGAACCACAGGGACATGGTTCATTTCTACCAATTTTTACGGATCGTACAGTGGTAGTTTGGACTTTTGGTCTTGGAGAAGTTTCGATACTTTCCGATGGTGATGTTGCGGTTGAACCGTATGATGAAGAATTTTCGGTGCCGACCGCGGTTATCACTGTTGGTTTATAAGCCCTAATTGTTTGAGGCCGGCTTCGACTTTCAGCCGTTTGGACTTGAGCCCGAAACAGTAAACTAACCGCCTCTTTATTAAAGTCTGCTATCATTTGATTAAACAACTGAAATGATTCTTGTTTATATTCAATAAGCGGGTCTTTCTGGCCATAGGCAACCAAGCCAATGCCTTCGCGTAACAGATCCAAGTCATAAAGATGATCTCGCCATTTATGGTCAATTATACGCAAAAAAACCGCTTTGACAAGTTCAGAAAACAACTCTTTACCCAATTCCGCTTCCCGTTGATAGTAACGGTCAATTGCAATCTTTTTTAGTGAATCCGATAGAACTTGGGCTTTCATTAAAGGAATTTCTTTTTCGGCAATAGTAAAATCTGCAAGAAAGATTATTCCAAATTCACCCTTAATTGATTCCCAGTCCCAGTTTTCCGGATATTTATCCGTTGCATATTTCTCAATTAATCGACCAATGACATCTTCGGCGGCTGTGCGATAAATCTCAAAAAGATTTTCACCTTTCAAAATTTGGTCACGCAAATGATAAATCACTTCTCTTTGACGATTCATTACATCATCATACTCTAAAAGATGCTTTCTGATTTCAAAGTTTCGGGCTTCAACCCGTTTTTGAGCATTTTCTATTGCTCGACTCACTAAAGGATGTTGAATTGGTTCCATTTCTTTAACTCCTAATCGGTCCATAATGCTCGCCAAGCGGTCAGAGCCAAACAGACGCATCAAATCATCTTCTAAAGATAAAAAGAATCGGGTTGAACCGGGATCACCTTGTCGACCAGCACGTCCTCGTAACTGATTGTCAATTCTTCGGGCTTCATGACGTTCAGTACCAATAATATAAAGACCACAGGGTACTTCATCGAGACACGAACCTTTTTCTTCGTAAATTTTACAAGAACCACCCGTATGTTTTGTAATATAACAACCCTCACCTTTGACCACCCCGTTACCAAGTTTAATGTCGGTTCCTCGGCCAGCCATATTGGTCGCAATGGTTACCGCCCCTGGTTGACCGGCAAGGGAGACAATTTCTGCCTCTTTTTGATGGTATTTGGCATTTAAGACTTGGTGATTAATACCGCGGCGTCGCAACATTCGTGAGAGAGTTTCAGAAGCTTCTACTGAAGTCGTACCGACTAAAATCGGTCGTCCTTCGCGATGCCATTTTTCAATTTCGTTCAAAACCGCATTATATTTTTCTCGCCGGGTCTTATAAATTACATCCGGGTAATCAATTCTGCGCACTGGTTCATTAGTCGGAATTTCAATCACATCTAATTTATAAGTTGACCAGAACTCGCTGGCTTGGGTTACGGCGGTTCCAGTCATGCCAGCGAGTTTTTCATACATCCGGAAATAATTCTGGATGGTAATTGTGGCTAAAGTTTGTGTCTCTTCTTGAACCCGGACGTTCTCTTTGGCTTCTAAGGCTTGATGCAAGCCATCGGAAAATCTTCGACCAGGCATTAACCGACCAGTAAATTCATCGACGATAATGACTTTATTATCTTGAACTATATAATCAACATCGCGTTCAAATAGGGTATATGCTTTGAGTAAGGCCTGAAAATTATGCAGAATTTCACTCTTTTTGGCATACCGTTCATACGCCTTTTCTTTTTCATAAATTCGTTCTTTAGGGGTGAGTTTTTCGTCATGATCAATTTTTGATATTTCTCCAGATAAATCAGGTAAAGTAAAAAAGTCCGGGTCATTAGGTACAAGGAAAGTTCGGCCCTTTTCTGTGACATCAATTGTATGATTTTTCTCATCAACCACAAAGAGTAATTCAGCGTCAAGTTCATGCATCTTTTTGTCACGAATAAAATTCAATTCGACTTTTTCAATTAACTTCTTGACTCCTTCTTCTTGTTCCACTTTCATCAAGCGTTTATTTTTCGGTGAACCCCGACGTGCCTGCAGAAACTTTATCCCGGCTTCATAAGTTTTACCTTCGGCTAATAGTTTTTCACCTTCTTCGACCAACCGATTGACTAAAATCGTTTGTGCTTGATAGGCTCGTTTGACTAACGGCGTAAGCGTATCAAAACCTTTATCAGCAGCTTCAACCGGCCCAGAAATGATTAACGGTGTGCGGGCTTCATCAATTAAAATTGAATCGACTTCGTCGACAATGGCATAGTAATGTCCGCGTTGCACTTTATCTTCCCATCGTATCACCATATTATCGCGGAGATAATCAAAGCCGAATTCATTATTGGTACCGTAAGTAATATCGGCATTATAATGGGACTTTCTTTCAGCTGGTTCCATACCTTGTTGAATACAACCTACTGTTAGTCCTAAGGTTTCATAAATTGGTCCCATCCATTCTCGGTCACGACGTGCCAGATAATCATTAACGGTAACCAAATGGACGCCACGTTTAGTTAAGGCGTTAAGATATAAAGGCATGGTTGCGACTAAAGTTTTACCTTCACCGGTTTTCATTTCTGCGATCTTACCTTCGTGAAGGACAATAGCACCGATTAACTGAACATCAAAGGGAACCATATTCCAGGTGGTTTCAATTCCGCAAACCAGCCATTTCTTTCCACAGAGTCGCCGGCAAGTTTCTTTAACCAAAGCAAAGGCTTCAGGAAGAATTTCGTCTAAACTTTCTTTATCTTTTATGCGGCTTATGAAATCCTCAGTTTTTTTAGGCAACTCTGAAATTGGTATGTCTTTTAACTTTTCCCAAATCTCATTAATCTCGTCGACTTTTAACCAAAGCCGTTTTAACTCCCGGGCATTTTTCGTACCCAAGATTTTACCGAGAATTTTTGTCAACATATATATAATACTAATACCTGTTAATGATTGTGTCAAGATTATATTGAAAAGAACGCTTGGCTGACAACAGCACATAGTAGCTAGAATTTAATATCTCGTCAAATATAAGTAATTATTAAGTAATTATCATGAAGAGATCGGTAAAAAAATCCCTAATTACACAAAATATCATGCTGGCTTGAAGTACTTTGAAGTGAAATCAACTTTTTTCCGCATCTGATAGAATACTTCGCAAACTCAATATTATCTCAAGAGGTGTGCAGTTCTGCAATTTGCAAATAAATTTCGTGGTTTTTCTTTTGAGTCTCCTGCTTTTTTGAACGTGTTTTTTGGGGGTTTCTAATAAAATCAAGAAAAGTGAGACTTTGTATCAAGTTCAGGGTACCAAAAGCCGACTTTTACCGCACTTTCATAAATAATAACTTAGATCCATGTGCCACATTTAACATTGAATGATGGATCCTACATAATACGAGATTATGATTTTTGAATTTTTAAACCTTTGCCCATTTCTATTTTGTTTACTAAAAAGAGCCAACTATTCCGTCTTAATAAAAGTAAATGATAATCATGGACCCAATAATCCTGTCCATTATTTTTTAATTACTTTCCAAAAGTGCTTGGATATTGTCTTTTGTGAGAAAAGTAATTCTGTTCCTGAATTGTAGACACCATAATTCTAGCCATTATTTCCTGATTGATTTTCTCCCCTTCTCTTTTACTAATTCTGTCAACTGTCTACAGATTGATAATTATATTTGTGTCAAAACCGACTCTCAAAGTAATTTCCCAATTTACTCTGACCCTAATTCTAAAATCGACTTTCTTACCTATTTTTCAAGCAACCCAGAGGGCTGTGGAGGGAACTGTACCCTCTTTTTAGAGGAAAATGCGGTATCTTTAAGTAAAACAATAAGTTACCTGAAAATCTGCCTTATCTAAAACATTAGTTATAACTAATATTTTTTGTGTTTGTTTTACTTACGAGATGTAAAATTTTAGAAAAATTTAGTGCACTGTGCGGTCTTTGGCAAAAAGAAGTTTGGGCTCAGAGTTTAATTAGTTAATTAGAATCTGGGTTAATTAAAAAGTGAGTTCAGTAAACGTCTATTAAGAGGCAGAATGGCATACTAATTCGGTTTCGGTATTTAATGGAAGATACGGACAGAGTTAACATTAGTTTTAAAAAAACAAAAAGTGCCAAGCGCAATTTTGGTGCTGTGCCAGACATTGTATACACTCCTAGGACCTATTTATACGCTTACTTTATCTAACATTATCAGAACAACATATCGGATTTTTATCATTAAATCTTTGGCATCTGCTTTTTAAGATACTCAAACGGTGTTTCGTAGTCATTTCTGGAATGTTCTTTTGGATTGTTATAATAATCGGAACCATTTTTTCTTTACTATTTATATTTTATATTGATATTGATAAGAATATATTTTACATATTGCCCCATATTCTTAAAATTAACCTTTGCTAATTGAAAAACCTATTTTCCATAACCCTTATAATTAAATTTCATAAACTGTATAGTATGTTTTGGACACATTGTAAAATTTAATGCAATGCGAGGTTGACAAAATTATTTTTGCTTTTATACTTTGTTTATGCCAATATTAAATAGCCAGCCCAATAACCCCAAGGACACAAAGCCAATGGAAGTGCCTAATGGACTTTGGCTTCGTTGCGAAGGTTGTAATGAAATTTTATACCGAAAAAGTTTAGAGAAAAACCTTTACATCTGTTCCAAATGCGGATTCCATTTTCGGATTAGTACTAAAACATATATTGAAATTTTATTAGACCCTAACACTTTTGAAGAATTTGATGCTAATCTTTTACCCGCGGATCCATTAAATTTTCCTAAATATCCAGAAAAACTTGCCGAAGCCCAAAAAAAGACCGGTATGAAGGAAGGATTTGTTTACGGTCGCGGATTATTGAATAACCAACCGCTTATTTTAGGATTAATGGACTTTAATTTTATTGGTGGTAGCATGGGCTCAGTTGTTGGCGAAAAAGTTGCTCGGGCAATCAGGAAAGCACGTGCCGAACGAATTCCCTTGGTTATTATTGCTACCTCGGGTGGTGCTCGGATGCAAGAGGGTGTTTTATCTTTAATGCAATTAGCAAAAACTTCTGCCGAATTAGCTTTATTATCCGAGGCACGTATACCATTTATCTCAATAGTTACCAATCCAACAATGGCAGGAGTTATGGCTTCTTATGCCTCGTTAGGCGATATTATTATTGCTGAACCTAAAGCATTATTAGGTTTTGCCGGTGCCCGAGTCATTGAAGGAACTATTGGCGAAAAATTACCCGAAGGATTTCAAACTGCGGAATTCTTACTTAAACACGGATTCATTGATATTGTAGTCAGTCGAAAAGATTTACGCTCAACTTTAGCAAAAATCCTGGATATTTTAAAACCAAAACAAGAATTATGTAGTCGGAACACCTTTTAACCATAAAAATCTTCAGACATATAACGAAGAAAATGCGTCAAGCCTCTACAATCAATATATATTTTAAAACCAAAACCAGAATTATAACTTGCATAGACATCAGAAATACTATTGGCGGCAGCAAGATATTTAAAAACCAAAACAAAAACTATAACCCGATGGTTAATCTACCTAATGTGACCTTAGAAACAACTTTGTGCTATTTCACTCATTTACCATTTATCTCAGTTGTTACCAATCCAACAATAATAAGACTTATAGCCTCTTATCCTCTGCATTCTGCAGGTGTTTTATTGTGACCATATGATTAGTAATCTTCAAACATTCAAAGCGGAATTTCAATCGTCTTCACCATATCACATCTTTAATGTGCCTTGTCTAATGAGCAATTTAAAAACTCAAAAAAGCCAGAAGCGGCTGTCTAGATTTCAGCTTTGATATCTTTAATGTGCCTTATCTGATGAGCAATTTTTAGACATTAAAAAGGAAAAAGAATGGTCTAAATTAATTTTAAAATGAGTCGAGTCTATTTAGAAAATATTACCAAAGTATTTGATAATAAAATTATTGCGGTGGATAATTTAACTTTAGAAATCCAATGCGGCGAGTTTTTTGTTTTAGTTGGTCCTTCTGGTTGTGGCAAATCTACGGTCTTAAGAATTGTTGCCGGATTAGAAGAGCCAACTCGAGGTAAAGTTTACATTGGCGATAGAGTGGTGAATGATGTTGCACCCAAAGACCGCAATGTCGCCATGGTCTTTCAAAATTATGCTCTTTATCCTCATATGAGTGCTTTTGATAATATGGCATTTGGTCTGAAATTAAGAAAAGTCCCTAAATCCGAAATTAAGCAAAGAATTCTTGAAGCGGCTAAAATCCTAAATATTGAACATCTTCTTGAGCGAAAACCCAAAGCCCTTTCTGGTGGCGAACGCCAAAGAGTTGCCGTAGGCCGAGCAATTGTTCGCAATCCCTCGGTTTTCCTTTTTGATGAACCCCTGTCTAATATTGATGCTAAACTACGCGTCCAAATGCGGGCAGAACTATCCCAACTCCACCAAAGATTAAAAACTACTACGCTCTATGTTACTCATGACCAAGTTGAAGCCATGACTTTAGGCGAACGTATCGGTGTAATGAAACAAGGAAAACTCCTACAAGTAGACAAGGCAATTACATTATATAATGAACCCGTAAACAAATTTGTCGCAGGTTTTATTGGCAGTCCGCCGATTAATTTTATTGACGGTAGCATCAAAATCGAAAACGAACAAGCACCGTTCGGAAAAGCGATAAAATTTGAGAGTGCGGTATTAAATATTCCTCTTTCTTTAAGTTATTATCCCCGACTCCAAAATCTGACGGCAAGAGAAGTAACTTTAGGCATTCGGCCAGAAGACATTTACTTTAGAAACCCCGAAGGCCGAAACCTGCCATCATTTAATGCGAAAATAGAAGTTGTCGAACCTATGGGTAATGAAACCATTGTTTATTTAAAAATCTATGACCGTTTAATCACTGCAAGATTTCATAGTCAATTCTTAAGAAAAATTGGCGAAACCACAACTTGCTACATTGATACGGAAAAAGTACATCTTTTCGATAAAAATTCAGAACTTAGAATTTAATTTCCTAATTTTCCGACAGAAAATACTCTTGGTTGAAAACTTTTGGATAATTGAAACAAAGACAAACGCTAATTTACTTGAGCCGACCATTTAACACATACTCAAGATACCCTACCCAATAATAAGGTAGCGTCAAAATTTTTGTGTAAATCGGTTTTTATTCCAAAGCTATGTTCTTCTTTATGATATTAAATTAGTTAGTATGTAAAAACATTAAATAAAAACATTAAAGAGAATTCGCCTTTCTCTTTTTAATATATCAATACTAAATTTATACAAAATTTATACAAAATATTATACACTACCAATAATAAATTAAATTAAAATTGAGGTGCTGTGCCAAGACATTGTATCTCTTCCAAGGACCTAATTCTACGGCTACTTT
>CAYYPG010000002.1:0-53097 GCA_964473505.1 uncultured bacterium
AAGACAAAAAATATGCCTAACTATAACAAATTTCCACAAACATTGACAATATCTCTCGCTTGAGAATCAGAAAGAAAAGTTCTAATGAAAAAAGATAAGAATGTATTAATAATGACTTGTTCTAAAGTAATCACCAAGATATACTTAACCATAATAAATGTCCTTCAACATTGCTAATATCTCAGACTATCTTTGAGTTTGCCCAGAAAACCAATGCCTGGGTTCCAAAAGATATATGATAAGTTAATGTTTTTGCTTAATATTACCTTTGTCGCGGCAAATGACACCTAATCGTATAATATAAATGATCCTAAAAGACGAGTTGATGTTATAGGTGCTATTGAAGAGTAATGTTTAAGCAAGGGAAGGATATACTTTTATCTTTCCAATATCGATACAGAATTTACACAAAGTATTAGACACTTACCTATTGGGAGAAATTATAAGACTCTTGCTGGGCTCTTTTAAAACCCTCTTAGCGATACTTTGTTAAGATACGATTGAAGCAAGTGCAGAAATTCTTCAGCGTCATTTTTACTATATTGTTTAATATGTCTGAATTTTGTTTGTCGGGCATTTTGGGGAATATATTGCTGTAGAACATATGATTTCGCTGGTGCAATTTCTCGGGCAATAGCAATTAATTCTTCGGCACCGACTAATTGGGGAACCAAGGTAGTTCGAAACTCATAATCAATATTACTTTCTTGGAGTAGTTGGATTGTCCGTTTGATTAAACTAAGTTCAATTTTTCGTCCACAAGCCTGATAATAGCGCTCATCTAAAGCAGTTTTAACATCCATTGCCACATAATCAATTAAACCCAATTCAAGCATTTCTTTTATCACATAAGGAAAACTACCGTTAGTATCAATTTTAGTCGGAAAACCAAGTTCTTTTAGTTTAATTAGTAGGCCGAAAATTTCTGGATGTATCGTCGGTTCGCCGCCACTAACCACAACGCCGTCAAGCCAGTTCTTCTTTAAGATTAATTTATCTTTAATCTCTTGCCAGGACCAGATTTTGAGTTCTTTTGACTCTTTTACCAAGGAATAGTTTTGGCAAAACGGACACTTGAAATTACATCCGCCAACAAAGATTACGGAACAGACTCTTTTTTCCCAATCAATTAATGAAGTTTCAATAAATCCGAGAATTTTCATTTATTTTGCAGGTCAAAAAAGTTTTTAGCGTGAATCGGTACCTAATAAGGTTTTTAATTCGGAAAATAATGGTGCGGTCTGTTCCCATCTTTTAACTTCAATTTTATCTTGTAAAAGAATTACTGTCGGAATTTCGCTGATACCCCAAAACGCACTTTGTGCCATACCTTCTACGGTTTCGACATCAAAATATTCAATGGGAATGGAAAATTCATTCTTAGCAAAATACTCTAACTTATTTTTAACTTTATGACAAACTTCGCAAGTAGACTTACCAAAAATTAAAAGTTTCATACCACAAATAATACTGGCAGTCTAAGAAAAGTCAAGTTAGAGCAATGAGCGTTCGGAAAAAGTCAACGTGCCTTAAAGCCCAATCCAATCTCTGTTATCTCATATCTCAAAAATTTACCATTATTACTGTTCCGTCTTGTCTGGTGGGATAAACTTTTTATCTTTTTCTACACCCAATATTATAAAAAGGTAAACGAGCAGCAACTGCGCCCTATGGATGTGTCGAAAGAGCCTTTGATATTTGTGAAATGGCTAAAGCTGCGGGTGCGGTCTTTGTTGCTCGAAGCACAACCTACCATACACCTCATCTCAAAGGATTAATCAAACAAGCATTAAAGAAAAAAGGGTTTGCAGTCGTCGAAGTAGTCTCTCAATGCCCAACACTTTACGGCCGATTAAATCGCATGGGTGACGCCATAAATAGGCTACGAAAACCCAAAGAAGATGATTTAAATTCTCTATCTAATATTCTCTAAGTTTTCAGAGTTTCCAAGACAGAACTGCGTATTGACGAATTATCTTTTTTGATTAATCTATGATTATGCGGGTTGCAGAATTTGATTATTATTTGCCTAAAGAACTGATTGCTCAACATCCGGCAGATAAAAGAGATGAATCAAGACTTTTGGCGCTTAATCGTAAAACCGGTGAGATAAAAGAAGGTATTTTCAGAGACATTATTAACTATCTTTATCCGGGTGATGTTTTGGTGATTAATGATACCAAAGTTATTCCCGCAAGGATTTATGGAAAATTGAGTGAAAAGCCTAATGAGTCGATTGTGGAATTATTGCTTTTAAGAGAAATCGAATCGGGTAAATGGGAAGTATTGGCAAGACCAGCCAGAAAATTAAAACCGGGTATACTCATACAATTTGATAAGGTTTATGCAAAAGTATTAGAAAGAAAAGAAACGGGCATCCGAATTGTTGATTTTCAAGGGGCTGATGTTAGAAACCTATTAATCGAATACGGTGAAATTGCTTTGCCCCCATATATTAAATCTAAACCTATAGATATTAACCGCTATCAAACTATTTATGCACAAAAAGAAGGTGCTGTCGCTGCACCGACTGCTGGTTTACATTTTACTAAGGAATTGTTATCCGCTATTCAAGCCCGAGGCATAGAAATTACTAAAATAACATTGCATTGCGGATTAGGTACATTTCGACCAGTAAAAGTTGATTTGGTAGAAGCGCATAAGATGCATGAGGAAGAATTTGAAATTACCGAAGAAACAGCAATGATTGTAAATAGAGCGAAAAAAGAAAACCGAAGAGTGATTGCGGTCGGAACCACAGTTGTCCGCTCGTTAGAATCGCAAGCGTTTTGTGACCAAGATAATACCTTTCAGGTAAAAGCCGATAGAGGATTTACTGATTTATATATTTATCCTGGTTATAAATATAAAATTATTGATGCGATGATAACAAATTTTCATTTACCCAAATCGACCCTCTTAATGCTTGTCTGTGCATTTGCCGATAAGGAGTTTATCTTAAAGGCATACAAGTATGCAATTGAGCATAAGTTCAGATTCTATAGCTTTGGTGATGCCATGTTTATCTATTAATGGATAACCAATGAAAAGAATAATCGGTATTATGATACAAGCAACAGATAGCTACTTGGTCTCAATGAATTTGAACAAAACCATATCATCGAAAACTGGTCCTTAACTGCATAGTATTAATGATGCAAATAATTATTTATATTTGGTAATCGTGTTGGGAAACCAGTATTGCTACAAAGACATGCGAAACACTGATATTTCTGCTATACTGGATAGCAAGCAAAATTATGTTGTCAAGTATCAGTTCAGACACCAAAGTAATAAGCAGTTTTGAGCGGACAGATATGACAAATAACCTATGAATAAGGAGTGCTACTTAGATACAAAAAATACTAAAATTATTTTTGTGTATTAATAACTTTTGAGCATAATTACGCTAACAACCAGAAAAATTATTTGTTCAATAAGATATTTATCAACCGATAGTCTATTAAATTGAAATGGAACCAATTACCATTAATGAAATCCTTGATGCCACTGGTGGTAAATTAATCCGAGGTGATAGAAATTATTTAGTAAAAAATATCTCAATTGATACCAGAAAAATTCTGCCGGGTGATTTATTTATTGCCATCAAAGGCAAAACCTATGATGGCCATACTTTTATTCAGGAAGCCATAGAAAAAGGTGCTTGCGGTATTTTGATTGACCATCAAACGGTATCATCAATCGATACCTTGAATGTTAATGTGATTGTAGTGCAAAACACCTCCCAGGCATTAGGCGATATTGCGGCTAATTACCGAAAAAAATTCTCGCCAATCGTTGTTGCGATTACTGGCAGTAATGGCAAGACGACGACTAAAGATATGACAAGCCATATTCTTAGTAGTAAATATAAAGTAGTAAAGGCACCGGCAAGTTTTAATAATGAGATTGGCGTACCATTAACCGTGCTTCAGTTAAGTAAAGAGACTGAAGTATTAATCTTAGAAATGGAGATGAATATTTTAGGTGGTATTAAAAGACTATGTGCTATCAGTCAACCCAAAATTGGAGTTATTACTAATATTGGCGATACGCATCTGGAATTTTTATACAGTCGCGACGGTGTACTCAAAGAAAAATTAGAGTTATTAGAAAGTCTTACTGAGTCTGGGATGGCAATTCTAAATGCTGATGACCCAATGCTCACACCAATCATAACCAACATTAAATCTAAAAAGGTATCTACTTGTGGTGTTAAATCATTCGATAATGATTTTACCAATTTTAAGTTTAACCAGTTATATACCTTTGGCATTGAAAAAGCGGCGGATATTTTTGCTGAGAAGATTATTGACCATTATGAAAAAGGAACTGAATTTCTTTTATGTGGACAATACCCGGTAAAATTAACCATCCCGGGTATATATAATATTTATAATGCTCTGGGAGCAATCTGTGTTGCTCAAATCATCGGTTGCGAGTTTGATGAGATTGTTAGCCGACTGGCGGAATTTTCACCAGCACGAATGAGAATGGAAAAGATTGAAATTAACGGCATTGTTATTTATAACGATGCTTTTAATGCCAATCCGGAATCAATGATCTCAGCCCTTAATACATTTGCTAAGTTTAGCCCAGACCAAGGGAAAAAGATTGCGGTCTTATCTGATATGCTGGAGTTAGGTGATAAGAGTATAGAACTTCACCAATTGGTTGGAAATCAAATTCCCCAAGGAATTGACATCCTATTAACTGTGGGCACGTATGCCCAATATATCGCAGAATCGGCTCAATGCAAAGCAAACCTGCAACAGGTAATTATTTGTCGTGACCATACAGAGGCATTTCATAAATTGGTTGACATTCTCAATCCTAACGATAAAATACTTATTAAAGGCTCACGATTAATGAAGTTAGAATTGATTATTGAAAAACTTAAAGAATACTATAGCAATAGTACGAAAAAACCAGTTAATGCTTAAACAAAGCACAAGCAATATTATGGCCGTGCTAATCATAGCAATACAATACTTCTTAAACGACTTTGAGCTTAATGAAGATGATAAACTTAAATTGATATTATCGAAACCATAAAAACCAGAGAAATATTATGACGACACCAAAATCTAAGCCGATTAAAATTACTGATACCACGCTTCGTGATGCTCACCAATCATTATGGGCGACTCGAATGAAAACTGATGAGATGGTACCGGTACTCCAAAAGTTAGACCAAGTCGGCTATTGGTCATTGGAAATGTGGGGTGGAGCAACTTTTGATGTATGTATTCGCTATTTAAAAGAAGACCCCTGGGAACGACTGGCAATGATTCGAAAAGAAGTCAAAAACACAAAACTCCAGATGCTTTTACGGGGTCAAAATATTGTTGGTTATCGCAATTATCCTGACGATTTGTTAGAGGCGTTTATTGAAAAATCAGCCGAAGCCGGCATTGACATCTACCGAATTTTTGATGCCTTAAATGATGTTCGGAATCTGGAGGCCGCGATAAAGTTTGTTAAGAAATATAAGAAACATGCGCAAGGCACATTATGTTATACAATTAGTCCAATTCATACTATTGATTACTACTTAAAATGTGCCAAAGCTCAGGTAAATTTAGGTATTGATAGTATTTGCATTAAAGATATGGCTGGGATAATTGCTCCCCGGGTTGCTTTTGAACTGGTTAAAAGATTAAAAGCCGAGATTAAACTACCGGTTCAACTTCATTCTCATTCCTCCAGTGGAATGGTGGTTGCGAGTTATTGGAAAGCCATTGAAGCCGGGGTTGATATTATCGATACCGCTCATGGTCCCTTATCGTTTGCCACTTCACAACCCGCAGTAGAAACAATTATTGCAATGCTCGCTGATACACCTTATGCGCCTAAATTATCATTAGACAAGATTGCCGAAATCTCCGAATATTTTGAAACACTCCGACAGAAACAGAATATTACAATAGATAAAATCATCGATGAAATGGTACTAATTCATCAAATTCCTGGAGGAATGGCATCAAACCTTCAATCTCAATTAAAAGAACAGAACGCGGTTGACCGATTACCAGAAGTTTTAGCTGAGGTGCCTAAAGTGAGAAAAGATTTAGGTTATCCGCCTTTAGTAACACCTACTAGTCAAATTGTTGGTGTCCAAGCGGTATTTAATGTCTTAGCCGGCGAGCGGTATAAAATTATTCCGGAGGAGATAAAGAACTATGTCCGTGGCTTATACGGTAGACCGCCCGCACCAATTAAAGATACAATCCGCAAAAAAATTCTCGGTGAAGAAAAAACAATTAGCAAACGACCCGCGGATTTATTAGAGCCGGTACTGGATAAAGTCAAAAAAGAACTGGATAAAAAATATGTTAAAAAAGAAGAAGATTATATTACTTATGCTTTGTTTCCTGAAGTTGCTCTGCGATACTTTGAGTATCGGGAAAACCCATCGCAATTTGATGAAAAGGAACAAAGTGAGGAAGAAAATATGCGGAAAGAAGATAAAGAAGGGTTAGATATATTAAAAGAATTATTGGAACTATACAGCAAACATAATATTGCCGAACTGGAATGGGAATTTTCGGGTAATAAGGTGAAGATTCGGAAATCAGCTGGTGCGCCCGTAATCACGCAAGCGCCGATTGCCGCAGAAACTAAACCGCAAACCTATGTTGACCAAACAAGCACAACCCCTCAATCAGAAAAACCGACAAGTAGCACTAATTATGAAGAGATAAAATCGCCTATGGTAGGAACCTTTTATAGTCGACCCCGTCCTGATGCTCCGCCTTATGTTAATAAAGGCGATATTGTTGATGTTGGTGAGACTTTATGTGTCATTGAAGCGATGAAGTTAATGAACGAACTTGAAGCGGAGAAAAAATGCAGAATTATCGATATCTTGGCTAAAGATGGTGATGCGGTCGAATATGGACAAGCATTGTTCTTAATCGAACCTTTCTCATAAGGAACATTACAATTAAAAGATTAAAGATTTATTTATATAATAGGTCACGGAAATAGAAATCCAAAGATTTGTCATACCAAATGTGGTTTTTGAAGACGCAAAAAAGCATAATAAAATTCATTGCTATCTAAAGCAAGCCGTCGGATCTTTGAATTTCCGTGAATAAATTTGACCTTACTTAGATGCTTCAATAAAATTTTAAGAAAACTTTGTATGTGTTTAGAGCCTTAATATTTAATTATGAAAAAACCCAAACCAGTAAAAATCATTGATACTACTTTTCGCGATGCTCACCAGTCATTAATGGCGACTCGTTTAAGAACTGCTGATATGTTACCAATTTGCGATAAGATGGATAAGATTGGTTTTTTTGCAATGGAAGTATGGGGTGGCGCAACCTTTGATGTCTGTATTCGTTATTTGGCTGAAGACCCTTGGCAAAGACTTCGCTTGCTAAGAGAACATCTGCCAAATACAAAACTATTAATGCTTTTACGGGGTCAAAATATTGTTGGTTATCGTAACTACCCAGATGATGTCTTAGAAAAATTTATCAAACTGGCTAAAAAGAACGGTATAGATATCTTTCGGATTTTTGATGCTCTTAATGATATCAGAAATATGGAGCGAGCGATTAAGACCGCAAAAGATATAGGTGCTGAGGTGCAAGGAACAATTTCTTACACCACTAGTCCAGTACATACCATTGATAAGTTCGTTGAATTTGCCCAGCAATTAGAAGAGATAGGTTGTGACTATTGTTGTATTAAAGATATGGCTGGACTTATTTCGCCCCAAGCGGCTTATGAATTAGTTACCGCCTTAAAGCAGAAACTAAATATTCCGGTCGATTTACACACGCATTGCACCAGTGGAATGGGACCAATTAGTTATTTTTCGGCAATTAATGCCGGGGTTGATATTATTGATACCGCAATCTCTGTGTTTGCTGGTGGTAGTTCGCAACCGGCTTGCGAAAACATGGTCGTCAGTCTTAAAGGAACACTTCGGGATACGGGTCTGGATTTAGAAAAACTCATTGAGATTGGTTACTATTTTTTAGAGATTAAAAAGAAATATCAAAAATTCATTAGTCCAATTGCGGAAATGACCGATACCACAGTAGCAGTGCATCAGATTCCTGGTGGTATGCTCTCTAATCTCTATTCACAACTCAAAGAACAAAATGCCCTGGATAAATATCAAGAAGTATTAAAAGAGACTCCCAGAGTCCGAGAAGATTTGGGTTATCCGCCTTTAGTGACACCAACCAGTCAGATTATAGGTACCCAAGCGGTAATGAATGTTCTGTCTGGAGAACGATATGCCCAGATAAGTAAAGAAGTTAAAGATTATTGTTTAGGATATTATGGACGACCACCAGCACCAATTAAGAAAGAATTAATGGAAAAAATTATTGGCGATGAGCAACCAATTACTTGTCGGCCAGCAGATTTACTAAAACCTGAATTGCCGCAAAGAAAAATTGAAGCCGAGCAACTTGGAATATTGAGAAAAGGTTCCGAAGAAGAAGATTTAATAACTTATGCTTTATTTCCGCAGATTGCGGTCAGTTTCTTACAAGGAAAAACCGAACCAGAAAAATTAGCATCAGAAGTTAATGTTACCACAGACAGTAGCACTGACGAAAAGAAGATAATTGCGATTGCGGTTGCTTTACACCAACATCTTGCTGCTAATTCCCAATATGCTTCCAATATTAGTTCGTATAGTAAAAGACAAACCGTATCCGAATGGAAATCAGTCGCGCGGCGAGAAGCCTTAAGAAAATGACTATACGAAAATCTAACCTAAAACCCCTAAGTGAACAATTCAAAGTTCACAACCAAATTGAGACTTTTTACCGAATTAGATGAAATTACCAATATTTTTGGTTTAAGTATCTTAACATTAAATATAGTAAAAGATTTTGACATTTTAAATGTATTTTTTGATTGATTTTTATTATGAGAATACAGGTTGGTGATAAATCTTTTGACATTGAGATAAGCGAGACGGTTGGAAAATTTAAAGCCCTTGTTGATGGTGAACCGAACGAGGTGCAACCGAAATTTGATTCAGGAGGACAAATAGTCGGTCTGATTATTGATGGTAAAGAATATGGTGTGCGATTAACTAAAGAGAAGAATATTTATAAAGTCAGCATTTTCAAAACACCATTAACTGCTTCAATCATTCAAACTTCAATAAAAGACGAAAAGGCTCCTAGCCTGCAAAAATCAATTTTAGTTTCCGCACCGATGTCAGGGTTGGTTATAAAATTGGAAGTAAGACCTAAAGATGTAATTGAGGCTGGTGCTGCACTTTTAATCTTAGAGGCAATGAAGATGCAAAATGTAATTAAAAGTCCACTTAAAGCCCAAGTTTCTACTGTCTATGTAAAAGTCGGTCAGAGAGTAGAAAAAGATGAAAAATTACTTACCTTAGAGCCGATTTAATAATCTTCTTTTTATAAAAATCTTCAATAAAAGATAAAATTTATACATAAGAATCCACTTATTAGAATCTTTGTTAAAAGTGAGAAATTAATACCCAAGAAATAACTTTTGATAGAAACTATAACATGATGGGATACTTAAAGATATTGGGACACTTATCATAAGAAAAAATTCAACTGATAGTATTAGGTTTGTATCAGTAATCACAGATACAAAACAATCTGTTTAGATAAAATACAACCCAAAAGAAAAACTTATCTTTCTCTCCTGAAAGAGATGTTTTGCGAGACTGTCAAATTCTTATATTTTTGCGGCTCATTCTTTTATTTTTTCTCAAGTCAATTACGATTAAGAATAAAACGGATTTATTTTTTCAGTCAGGTTTTAACTATGCAGCATTGGGGAAGATAATCTGTGGTGAACGCGACCACAGCAGATTAAACCAACTGACTTTTTACACAAAAATGAGATATTTTTCTAATCCACACCGCTGGAAAGTTTGGACACATTGTCCAATGGATTGTTATGAACTTGTCTTTGCAGATACTAATGCCTATTTTTATCCATCAGATATCACAAAAGGCGATTTTCCAAAGATCTTATGATGTTAGAGATATTGATAGAAAAAGGAGGCAGTGTCTAATATTTTGTGTAAATTAAGGGTCGATATGAAGAAAAGATGTACTCTCTCCTGAGTTTAAACATATTGATATATTAGAATAAAGAGCAAACCCTAAATAAGAAAAAACAAATTACACAAAAATCTTGACACTTTCACTTAATTTCCATTCTTACGCCAAATTCTTTTGGAATAGAGCGCACTTGTTCTTTATCTTTTAAATACTACTTTTCACCATCTTTTAAGCAAAAATAAACATAAAAACATTAGTTATAACTAATGTTTTAGACAAGGCAGATTTTTAGATAAGTTGTTGTTTTTTATAGAGATCTTGCATTTTGACCTAAAAAGAGGGTACAGTCCCCTCCACAGTCCTCTGGATTGCTTGAAAAATAGTCAGAAAAGTCGTTTTGAGAAGTAAGGTCAGAAAAATATTGGCGTTACGGGAAGTGTTGGTTTGGGTAAAGATATAATTGTCAATTTATGGGCAATTGGCAAAATCAGGATGCGTGGAGTCGGAAAAATCATTCAGGAATTAATTGTCTATGCGGATGTTGCAATCATTCTTCTTATTATTATACGATGCGTTGCCAATATATTGTATCTCAATTCGCCGGCTACTTTATCTAACATTATCAGAACAACATATCGGATTTTATCATTAATCCCTGGCATCTGCTTTTTAAGATACTTAAAAGGCGTCTAATAGTCGGGTCCAAAATGTTTTTGTGGATTTGTTATATTAATCGGAACTGGTTTATCCTTAACTTTATTTATATTGATAAAGGGTATATTTTGCATATTTCCCCCAATTTCTTAAAATTAACTTTTGCTAATAAAAAAACCGGTTTCCCACAACCATTATAATTGAAACTAAATAGTATGTGTTGGACCGATTGCAACCTTTTCTTGACAGAACATATCATCGGATTTATACTTAAGGGATCGCAAATATGTACGGGTTAAATGCGCTACGCACTCGTGCCGAGTCGTTATTTAACTGACGAGATTTATTTTGCGAGGATGGCGGAACCTGGCAGACGCACTGGATTTAGGATCCAGTGCCCTTACGGGCGTGGGGGTTCAACTCCCCCTCCTCGCATTGTAACTAAAAATTAAAAGACAAAAAATATGGAAATTAAAATTAAATCGCCAAAATCCTGGCAAAGAGAAATTGAAGTCACCGTAGAACCTGAACGGGTTAAAAAGAAGATTGAAGATGTTACCGCTTCTTATGCCGGTAAAGTGCAAATTGCTGGCTTTAGAAAAGGTAAAGTGCCCAGACCCATCCTTCAAAAAAGATATGGTTCCACTTTTGAAGCCATAGCCATTGATGAGTTGTTTGATGAGATATATAAAGAAATTATACAAGACCATAACTTAAAACCCATCACGCAAGCTAAAATTAGTGATTATCTACTTTCCGATGATAAAACTCTAAAGTTTGACCTCTCGTTTGAAGTTATCCCGGATTTTGAACTGAAGAACTATTTCGGATTAAAATTAAAAAAATTAGAACCAGTTGGTTTTGATGCGGAATTTGAACGTCGGCTCAAAGATCTTCAAGCACGATGTGCCACATTCATTTCCGCAAATCGACCTGCAGAGACCGGCGATTTTATCTTAGTTGACTATGAAATCTATGAAAACGATACACCGGTTGGTAAAAAACAATTAGGCAATATGCTCCATTTGGGAAGTGAAAACAATCATCCTAATATTAACCAAGCCCTAATCGGAGTAAATGCCGGTGAAGAAAAAAGTGTCACAATAACCTTTTCTCAAGACTATCCGGAGACAGTTTTGCGGGGAAAGACCTTGAATTATAAATTCTATATTCGCGACGTAAAAATTCGACAACTACCCGAACTTGACGATAAACTGGCAGTAAGTTTAGGATTTAAAGATTTAGATGATATGCGGCGGCAAATTAATGAAGAAATCTTACAAGAACGCGCTCTACTTATCGAAGATGACTTGAAAAATCAAATTTACCGTCATTTGGTTGCTGATTATGATTTTGAACCACCTCAATCCTTAGTCAATTATGCCTATCAAGATATTCTTAATCGATATCGAATGCCGGATAGTGAAGAGAACCGAAGCCAACTACTGCCTTTAGCAATCGACAAAGCCAAGTTTGATCTTATCTTAATCCGGATTGCGGAAAAAGAGAACATCACAGTTACACCGGAAGAGATTGAAAACGAAATCAAAAAGTATGCAATACTGGGAATTGAAGAAGACAAACTCCAGAATCTACGGACAAATCCCAAATTTATTTCCCAAATTCAACAAGATAAAGTTTTACAATATCTTTTAGAAAAAGCCGAAATCTCATAAAAATGACGCATTGTCAATTTCTCCCGGTCTTTTAACCATGAGACATTAAACGTTTTATTAATGGAGGTATTATGTATATTCCGATTGTAATTGAACAAACCAGTCGGGGCGAACGGGCTTACGATATCTATTCCCGTCTCTTAAAAGAACGAATTATCTTTGTCGGAATGCCCATTGATGACAATGTTGCCAATCTCGTAATTGCCCAATTACTGTTTTTAGAAGCCGAAGACCCAGATAAAGATATCTTTCTTTATATCAATTCGCCTGGAGGAATCGTTTCGTCCGGGTTAGCCATCTATGACACAATTCAATATATTCGTCCCAAAGTTTCGACAATTTGTATGGGCATGGCGGCAAGTCTTGCCGCATTACTTTTAGCCGCTGGTGAAAAAAACAAACGATTCGCTTTACCCCATTCGCGAATTATGATTCATCAGCCTGAGGTATCCGGACTGTCCGGACAAGCCACAGATATTGAAATTCACGCCAAGGAAATTCTGCGCTTAAAACAGCAATTAGCCGAACTTTTAGCCAAACACACCAACCAGCCAATTGAAAAGATTCTTGCCGATTCTGACCGTAATTATTTTATGTCCGCCGAAGAAGCCAAAGAATATGGTATCATTGATGAAGTAATTGAAAAAAGAAAATGAGCAAAAATGTTCCTAATCACTTCTCAAACCAAATTTCAATAGAACTTATTAAAACGATGAGCGGAATATTTATAATTGACCATAACGCCATGCAGTACTTTTTTTGGCAAGGTACAATTGCCAATGTTCCACCTCAAGGTGGCCGAAAGCATCCTGAACAAGAATATATCCAAATCAATACTAAAAATATTCTCTTTATCTGCGACCGTCATAGCAGTGAGTAAGAAAATGAGCAGAAATGCTTTTTTGTCAACTAGTCTGGTAGAGAACTCTGACAAAGTCAATATTGGTTCAAAAGACATGAAATGCAGAAGTATAATTATTGGTTTTTTCTTGTAGGGTTCGGTGTCTTGTGAGCATTTTTCAGAGATTTCTGGTAAAACAACCATTTTACTACTTAGAAATCTTGACACAGCATCGGATTATTGACGAAGTACCGAAAAAGCGAAGAAATTGGGAAAACATATGAAATGAAATTATGAATTGGAAAAAGACACCTGTAACGAACACTCGTAACCTTGATACATTAATACGGCTTCGTTAGTAGAAGCCGAAAACCTTGTGGGCTGTAATGAACACTCATAAACTTGTAGATATACATAAATACCGTTGCCCGATTAGTGTTAATTCGTGGCGACGAAAATTTTATCGTTGAATTTATGAAGATTAACGATAGTCCTTGTGAGGTATAACCTAATTTATGAAAACTCGTCGTTGTTCATTTTGTAATCGACCGGAAAATCGGGTTCGAATGCTCTTCGGCGGGCATAATGCTAATATCTGTGATGACTGTGTCCGTTTAACTTGGAATCTTATGCAGGATAAGGAGAAACATCGTTTTTTTGCTACACTTCCAACATTACCCACCCCACCTGAAATTAAATCCTTTTTAGATGAATATGTTATTGGACAAGAACAGGCAAAAAAAGTCTTATCTGTTGCGGTTTACAATCATTATAAACGGGTCTTCTCGCGAAAACCCAATATTGATATTGACAAAAGCAATATTCTCCTCATTGGTCCTACAGGTGTTGGAAAAACCCTTTTGGCCGAAACCTTAGCCAAGTTTCTCAATGTGCCATTTTCCATTTCTGATGCTACGCCCCTTACTGAAGCCGGCTATGTTGGCGAGGATGTGGAAAATATCCTGTTACGACTCATTCAAGCCGCTAATTGGGATTTAGACTTAGCCTCAATTGGTATTGTCTATTTAGACGAGATTGATAAGATTGGTCGTAAAAGCGACTCACCATCTATCACGCGCGATGTCTCGGGTGAAGGTGTCCAACAAGCCCTGTTAAAAATCCTTGAAGGTACAATTGCCAATGTTCCACCTCAAGGTGGCCGAAAGCACCCTGAACAAGAATATATCCAAATCAACACTAAAAATATTCTCTTTATCTGCGGTGGTACCTTTTTTGGCTTAGAAAAGATAATTGAAAATCGACTAAAAAAGTCTGGCATCGGTTTTCAAGCAGATATTGTTTCTAATAATCGAGATAAAGACGAACTTTTGAAATTTGTCGAACCTGATGATCTGATAAAATTCGGACTGATTCCGGAATTAGTGGGCAGATTACCTGTTGTGGTTTCACTACATAGTCTTTCTCGTGAATCCTTGCTTGATATTTTGACCAAACCACGCAATGCTTTAATTAAACAATATCAGTACTATTTTGATTTAGAAAATGTGAAATTAACTTTTGAGCCTACGGCCTTGGAAAAAATTGCGGATTTAGCTTTAGCCTGCAATACCGGTGCCCGCGGTCTTCGAGCAATCTTAGAAAATGTGCTCTTAGATATAATGTTTGATTTGCCCTCTAAAAAGAATCTCAGTGAATGTATTATCACGGCGGAAACCATAATGGGTGGACCACCTAAGTTTATTGTAAAGAAACTGAAACGTAAACGTGAAGCATAAATTATTTTTAACTGCTCTTATTCTTGGACAAACGTTGTGCTCAGTGCTTTGGGCACAACAAGAAATTTGGGCAAAGATTACGGCCGGTGCGACCCGTAAAAAGATTAGTATTGTAATTGCCGATTTTCTGCTTGCTCCTAATGCTTCGGAAATATTTGTTACTTTAGGAAAAAATATTAAACAAGTGATCGCTGACGATTTAAATTACTCCCTCTATTTTGATGTAATTCCTCAACCCACAGACTCAACGCTTTCTACTCAAGAGAAAAAGATTGATTTTAACCAATGGTCGAAAATTGGCGCCCAAGTGCTTTTAGCCGGTGAAATTCAAATTAAGAAGCGTAACATATTAAATATCAGACTTTATGATTTGTTTGCCCGAAAATTAATTGGTACCAAATCCTATGAGATTCAGGAAAATTATCGGTGGTTAGCACATAAGATTGCCGATGATATTATTAAATTATTAACCGGCGAAGACGGCATTAACCAGACTCAAATTGCCTTTTCGCTAAAAAGCGGAAAAAACAAAGAATTGGCAAAAGTTGACTATGACGGTTTTAATCTCGAGCAACTCACAAAAGATGGTGGTTATAAACTCTTTCCTGACTGGGCACCATCAGCAAATAAAATCGCCTTTTGTAGTTATGCCAAAAATAATCTCAATATTTACACTTATGACCTTAATAAGAACAAAATTGACCTGATTTTAGCTAAAGATGGTCTCAATACCACACCGGCCTATTCACCTGATGGCAAAACGATTGCCCTCAGTCTCAGCATTGAGGGAACACCGGATATCTACCTAATGAACGCCGATGGTAAAAATCTCCGACGTCTGACTTATGGCCATTCAATTGATATTTCACCGACTTGGTCACCATCGGGAAGAGAACTGGCATTTGTTTCTGACCGTACGGGCACACCGCAAATTTATATTATTAATGTTGATGGTACAAATATGCGACGCTTAACTTTTGAAGGTTCTTATAACACTTCGCCTGTTTGGTCGCCACGAGGTGATTTAATTGCCTATGTCTCGCGCACTGAAGATGGCACAAATCAGATCTTTATCACAGATTTAACAGGAGATAACCGCATGCGGTTAACCAATTTAAGAAATAATGAAGAACCATCCTGGTCACCAGATGGACTACATATTGCTTTTAGTTCTAATCGAACTGGCAGTTATGAAATATGGACTATGCATTGGAATGGCACCGGACAGCGTCAAATTACCAATATTGGCGGTGCCTTTTCACCAACTTGGTCACCAAGATTAAGCCGATGAAAAGTACTTGTTTTTATCTTAATTTTTCTCAGAGCATGATGATTTTAGTCTTGCTTCAGGTAAAGAATCTTCAATGCGTTTACTCTCTCGTTTATTTTTTCTCTAAACTTCTACAAAAACTCATCATCATACTTCCCGAAATTAATAAGATGCCTTATCTTCGAAATTGGAGTTTTAGTAGATTATGAAGATCTTGATAACGGGCAAACCCCGTTCAGGTAAAACGACTTTAGTAAAAAAGATATTATCATCATTATCTAGTATTTCTTATGGTGGATTTTTCACCGAAGAGATAAAAGAGAACGGACAACGGGTTGGTTTTAAGCTTGTGACCACTTTTGGTGAACAAGGAATTTTAGCCCACCAGAATTATAAAAGTCCGCATCGGATCTCAAAATATGGTGTAAATCTAACAGATTTAGAAAATGTGGGGATTAATAGCCTCTACCGCGCATTATATGAAAAAGATTTAATTGTAATTGACGAAATCGGGAAGATGGAATTATTAAGTAATAAATTTAAGAAGACGATTCAAGAAATTTTTAACCAAGCCCATAAGCAAGCAATCATTGCCACAATTCCCGTATCCGATATTCCATTCCTCAATGGATTGAAATCTCGAACTGATGTTATTATCTTTGATACCAACAAACAAAAAATTGAAGCGATTGCCAAAAGTTGCTTGGAGTCTTTAAAAAAATGGCACGCTTGCGGAGCCAGGTAAACCCCGGGCGATTACTCGTTTTCGGTTATCTTACGATTATCGTCATCGGTACGCTCTTATTATATTTACCGATATCATCAAAAGATATTAGCCTCATTGATGCCTTTTATACTGCAACTTCTGCCGTCTGTGTCACTGGTTTGATTGTCAAGGATACGGCAACTGATTTTACCCTTTGGGGCAAGTTTATTATTCTGTTATTAATTCAAATCGGTGGTTTAGGTTATATGACCCTTTCAACAACTTTTTTCTTCTTTCTTAAACAGAAACTAAGTCTCCGAGACCGACTGGTCGCAAAAGAATCATTTAATGTTTTCACTTTTAATAATCTTAAGCGCTTTGGTTTTACGGTCTTAAGAGTTACCATATTTTTTGAAGCCTTGGGCGCGCTGGCGCTTTTTATTTACTTTGTCCGCTACACACCGATGAAAATCACTTATGCTTTAGGTCATGCGATCTTTCATTCGGTTTCAGCTTTTTGTAATGCCGGCTTTTCAACTTTTTCGGAAAATTTTACCAATTATTCCACTAATTACTTCATTCTCTTAACAATTTCTTTTCTTTTTATTTGTGGCGGTATTGGCTTTGTGGTCATCTCCGATTTATATAAAACCTATGTTAAGAAGACTTCTTGGCAACTGTCTTTGCATACGAAAACTGTTCTCACGACCACTGCGATTCTAATTATTATCAGCACTGTAATAATTTTACTCTTAGAATGGCGTGCTTCACTCAAAGCTTATCCAACCGCATTAAAAGTCCTCAATGCCTATTTTCATGCGGTGACCGCACGCACTGCCGGATTCAATACGATTAGTCTTAAACTTTTTCATCCAGCGACTTTATTTATTCTTATCATCTTAATGTTTATTGGTGCTTCACCTGGTGGCACGGGTGGAGGCGTTAAAACAACAACCTTCAGCATTATTTTATTTCAAATCAAATCGCTTTTAACCGGACAATCTGAAATTTTTCTTTTTCGTCGTCGTATTACCCAAGAACAAATCTTTAAGGCATTTTTAATTGTCGGTTTGGCAATATCTTGGCTCTTGACATCTCTGATTTTACTCTTAATCTTTAATAAGCCCAATATGGACATAATGACTTGTCTTTTTGAGTTGTTTTCTGCATTTGGCACAGTTGGTTTATCACGCGGCTCTGAGCTAATGGCCAATCTTTCTGCTTCGTATGATTTTACAGTTTTAGGAAAACTGGTCATTATCAGCACAATGCTTGTGGGCCGGGTTGGTATTCTTACCTTAGCTACCGCGCTCATTAGAAAAAAGATTATAGCTTATTCTTACCCTGAGGGGGTGATTTTAGTTGGCTAAGAGTTTTGTTGTTATTGGCTTAGGAAGATTTGGCTCCAGTATTGCCCGCGCTTTAGTGGAAAAAGGGTTTGAAGTAATGGTAATTGATTCGGATGAAAATGAAGTTCGTGAATTTGCCGAACTCGTAACCCATAGTTTTGTTTTAGACGCGACCGACGAACGTGCACTCCGAGATATTGGTGTCGCGGATGTTGATGTTGCAATTGTCAGTGTTGGTCAAAGTATTGATACCAGTATCCTTATTACTTTGATCTTAAAAGAATTGGGAGTCAAACAGGTTATTGTCAAAGCAGTTAATGACCGTCACGGTAAAATCTTACAACGCATTGGTGCGGATAAGGTCATATACCCAGAACGTGAAGTCGCCACTCGATTAGCCGAAAGTTTCTTTTCTACAAAAATTTTTGATTACATCGAACTATCACCGATTCATAGCATCATTGAAATTGCTGCTCCCAAACCTTTCATTGGACGAACCTTAAAACAAATTGCCCTGCGAGAAAAACATAATGTCTCCGTCATCGCAATCAAACGAAAAATTCCGATTGTCACGGAGAAAGGTACACCGGATTTCAAAGAAGAAGTCATTATTGGACCAGGTGCGGACGACGAAATATCTGAAGGTGATATTCTGACGATTCTTGGCAAATATGAGGACTTAGAAAAAATTGAACGTATGTAATATTCAACCCGAAACAAAAAGTAGCATGAAACTATCATACAATGTCTTGCAAAATTATTGTCTGAGCTGGTGTCAAATTAATAACGGCTTAAAAATATAATGGTAAAATAGTCCCCTATGTCTAAGAAAAAACCAGTTACCGCGCAAGATTATATTGAACTTGGTCAATTTTATATATTAAATCAAAAATATACTGAAGCGATCAAACAATTTAAGTCGGCGTTGAAGCTTCAACCTGATGCTAAAGTATATTTTCAATTAGGACTTGCGTATGAAGCATCCAATCAAATTCCCGAAGCCCAAGAGATGTATCGGAAAGCCCTACAACTTGACCCCCAACTCAAAGAAGCTGCGGAACATTTAGACCGAATCTCAAGTTAATAGAACCAAGAATGCTCAACCATTACCTAAACGATAACAATTATCCTTCTATCTGTAATTAGTTCGCAGTGTGTTTTGATATTAATCGGGTTTAATTTTTGTGTATTGCTCGCGGTGCAAAGTAAAAATGGTCGAAGGCAAACGGATTTTTCACAAGCAACGAAAATGGGTCTGTCCGAAATGTAAACGAGTCCGAATGCAAAAATCAAGACCAATAAAATGATTAATGATAATGAGTATCAGATAAAAATTAATGGAGAAAGCCTAAAAACAAATGAGCAGTACCTTGTCCTACATTGAGCATAAAAGCATTAGACTTTAAAAACGATTAGCAATATTTTCCGATTAAATCGGAATCAAGAAATTAGAAGTCAAAAATATATGAAATTATTTAATTTAATAATTTTATTGGGTATTTGGGTATTCTGCCCATTGGAGGCAAAGATGTTAAGACCAGCGGTTGTTGCAGGACAATTTTATCCTAAAGATAAAAAAATTCTGGAGAAGACCGTAGATGATTTATTGGCCAAAGCGCCAACTGGAAAAATTCCTGGTTCCATAATTGGTATAGTGGTTCCCCATGCCGGTTATCCTTATTCCGGTCTTACCGCTGCATATGCTTATAAAGCCGTTGCGGACCAGGATATTACAACTGTAATTATGCTGGGTCCAACTCATCGTGTCTTTATTCAAGGCTTTGCAGTATATGGTCAAGGTACTTGGGAAACGCCTTTAGGCAAAGTCACTATTGATGAAACCATTGCTCATGCAATTATTGAAAAACACCCGAAAATTAAAAATCTTCCCGAAGCCCACAGTGAAGAACATTCTTTAGAAGTTCAAATTCCGTTTTTGCAGCGAAACTTCAAGGATTTTAAGATTGTACCGATAATGTCTTTAGAACCGACTTGGGAAGAATGTCAAATTCTTGCCCAAGCTATTGCTCATGCGGTTAAAAATAAGAAAGTTTTGATCTTAGCCTCTTCCGATTTATACCATGGCTATTCTTATGATGCGTGTAAAAAGACCGATGCTTTAACTTTAAGTTATCTGGAAAAATTTGACCCGGAAGGCCTGTATAATGCCTTAAAACAAGACAAAGCCCAAGCCTGTGGTGGTTATCCCATTGTTATCTTAATGTTAGTGTGTAAATTACTGACAGCTGACAAATGCCAAATTCTTCACCAGACTAATTCGAATGATGTAATGGCAGAAAAAGGTGGATACTGCGTGGGTTATGCATCAGCCGTATTCTATAAAAGTGAAAGTAAATCCCAAATTGATACTGATATCCCGAGCAAAGCCAAACACGACAAAACGACTGAGACTAAGTTAACTGATACAATTCAATTAACTGAAACGGAGAAAAAAGAACTTTTAAGAATCGCTCGTGCCACCATTGAAAATCATATCACTGGCAAAAAAATTCCGGAATTTAAACCGCTAACGGAAAAATTAAAAGAACATTACGGCGTCTTTGTTACCTTAAAAAAGAAAGGACAATTAAGAGGTTGTATCGGTTATGTCCAAGGCATAAAACCGTTATATCAAGCGGTTTCTGATATGACAATTGCCGCATCGACTGAAGACCCCAGATTTCCTCGCGTGTCCGTCGACGAATTAAAAGACCTTACAATCGAAATCACGGTTATGACGCCGTTAAGAAAAATTAAGAACATTAATGAAATCCAAGTTGGAAAACATGGTTTGGTTATCAAACGGGGTTATAACCAAGGACTATTATTACCCCAAGTTGCAACCGAAGAGAACTGGGACCGGGAAACATTTTTACAACACACTTGTTGGAAAGCCGGCTTACCTCAAGACGCCTGGAAGGATAAAGAAACCGAAATCTATATCTTTTCTGGAACCATCTTCAAAGAAAAAGAGTAAACAACCTAATTGGTTTAATTTAAATCCGTTTATCATAAAGGAATAAAAACCTATATATTTCGTGTGAAAATCTTTTCAACTAAAAATAGAAAAGGATTAAGTCACCCCAAAATAAGATTGAATAATATCCCACCTATCATTAACAAGTGACCAAGTAAATCTCAACTTATTAGAATAAATTCTCTTATCCTTTAAAAAATAAAAGAAACAAACCAATCCAATAAGTTGATTTAAAAATTCATCTATCATTAAGAAGTAAACAGGTAAACTCTAATAAAATCATCTTAACTTAAAAAAGCAAAAGAATGAAAATAACCCATACATTTTGAGTAAAAATCCGTTTGGCTTAAAAAAGTAAGGGAACAAAATACCCCAATAAGTTGGTATAAGAATCTATTTATCATTAAGAAATAAATAAATAATAAAAATCCTCTAAACTTAAAAAAAAGAATAAAATGATCCCGTACATTTTGAGTAAAATTCGATTATCTTACAAAGAAAAAGAATACATAATTTTTTAACGAAGCACCCGATTTGGTTTGGTAAGCAATCCAATTATTCATCTCATCTGTTGTCTTATTGAACATCTATCAGTTAAATCAAGAGACTACTCAGAAATCAGTTTAAAATACTGTCGATTTGATAGTTGGACAGGCAATCCCTTGGGTACCCCCCTGGATATCCCCTGGGTATACCCTCTGGTATACCTGGGAGATTGTCCATTAGATAAAGGAGATTGCCAGGGAGATATGATCAAATGTTGTGGAAAATTGAATATATCAATAAAAACACTTGATGAGACCTTATAAAAGGAAAAAGATATCTCTAATATATCTAAATTAAAATATAACAACTGTTGTGAAAAATTGAAGACATGTCGTTTTATGGGTAAAACAAAAGCGCCGACACCAGTTAAAATATTAATGTGTCGGCAGAAGGACAAATTAACATGAAAGATTATGTCAAAAATCAAATTAAGTCAAGAACTATCTTGAACCGCCAGCATAAACAGAGATATAATCAAATGTTAGGGAAAACTGAATGTATCGATAAAAATCCCTTGATGAGACTTTACAAAAGGAAAAAGATATACCTAAACTATAATAAATTTCCACTAACATTGACAATATCTTTTATTTCTCAGCCCAATGGTTATTAAATTTGGAGAGTTAGCTTATGATGGAACCTTATATAAAAAGAAGATATACTTAACGATCCATAAACATTGACAATGTCTCTCTTAGGAATAAGACCTTACAGATATGCCTAACTAATAATAAAGTTTCACAAACATAAACGATAGTTTTGAACCACCAATAGAAAATTTACCAGGAACAGGAAAATACTGTTTTTTATGATAAGCCGAGTATCTTTCCGTTTTCATCAAGGTCAATACGCATCGCATTCGGTGTTTTAGCAAGCCCAGGCATTAAAGTAATCTCACCGGCTAAAGGTACCAGAAAACCTGCGCCGGCAGAAATACTAATATCAGTAATTGTAATTTTAAAGTTTTCTGGTCGGCCATAAAGGGTTGGGTCATCACTTAAAGAGCGGTTGGTTTTAGCAATACAAATTGGCAGTTTTGCTAAACCTAATTTTTCAATCCGCATAATATCTTTTTCAGCTTTTGGCGTATAGACGACTCGATTCGCACCATAAATCTCAGTTGCAACTTTTTCGATTTTGATCGCAATTGAATCCTCTAATTCATATATTGGTTTTGGATTGGCTGGATTTTGTTCAATGGTTTTGATTATGGTTTGAGCTAAATCAATAGCGCCTTCACCTCCAGATTGAAAACTATGAACTTCAACACAAGCAACCTGATTTTGATCACAATACTCTTTAACAATTTTGATTTCATCATCCGTATCATCGAAAAACCTATTGAGTGCAACTATTGCCGGCATTCCCAATTTTTTAACATTTTCAATATGTTTTGCCAGATTCGGTAACCCCTGTTTGAGATGTTCAATTGTGCCGGACTTCAAGTCTTTTTCCTGAGCACCGCCATGTAATTTCAAAGCCCTGATTGTTGCAACAATTACTGCGGCATCTACCTTAAAACCGGCAAATCGGGATACGATATCAATAAATTTCTCCGCACCTAAATCCGAACCAAAACCGGCTTCGGTGACAACATAATCTGAAAGTTTTAATGCCATTTTGGTTGCAATTACACTACTTGTACCATGAGCAATATTCGCAAATGGTCCGGTATGAATGAATGCTGGTGTCTGTTCAATTGTCTGCACTAAATTGGGTTTAAGCGCATCTTTTAATAAAACCGCCATTGCACCGCAAACTCCTAAATCGCCGGCGGTTATAGGATTATTATGGATATCAAAGGCAACTAAAATTCGGCACAATCTTTGTTTTAATTCTTTAAGTGAACTCGATAACCCTAGAATTGCCATTACCTCACTGGCAGCAGTAATGATAAAACCATCTTCCCGAGCAGGACCATTAGTCTTGCCACCTAAACCGACTACAATATTACGTAAACTTCGGTCATTCATATCCATTGCTCGCTTAATCAAAATTTCCCTTTCGTCTATTTGCAACTTGTTACCAAAATGGATATGGTTATCTAATACCGCACATAAAAGATTATGTGCGGAACTGACCGCATGAATATCTCCAGTAAAGTGTAAATTTATATCTTCCATAGGTAACACTTGAGCATAACCTCCGCCCGCAGCACCACCTTTTATACCAAATACCGGACCCAAAGAAGGTTCCCGCAAGGTGACAATTGATTTCTTGCTCAATTTATTAAAAGCCATACTCAGTCCAATTGCCACGGTGGTCTTACCTTCGCCATAGGCAGTTGGCGTAATCGCGGTAATGAGAATTAACTTGCCATTCGGATTGGATTTAATCTTTTCCCAGAACTGAAGGGAAATTTTGGCTTTGTATCGACCACAAGGCAAAATATATGCTTCGGCTATGCCCAATTGGTCCGCCAAATTCTCTATGGGGATTAGTTTTGCGGCTTGAGCAATTTCAATATCTGTTTTCATTTTGGACTCTTAACTTCCTCCGGAAACACCAAGAGGCAAAGTAAGAAAATAATCTGTTTTTTATCTCTTCTCTTGTTATCTTTCGTGCTTTAATTCTTTTTTTAATCGTAACGAATTGGTCACAACATTAATTGAACTTAATGCCATTGCAATTTCCGCAATAACTGGATGTAACAGTCCGAAGATTGCTAATGGTAGGGCAATTATATTATAAAAGAATGCCCAAAAAAGATTCTGTTTGATTTTATTAAAAGTTGCTCGGGAAAGTTTTATTGCAGTCACAACACCTTTAAGGCTACCACTGATTAATGTTACTTCTGAGGCTTCAATTGCAATATCTGTACCCGTTCCGATTGCAATGCCAACATCGGCTTGAGTCAATGCCGGCGAATCATTAATTCCATCACCAACCATAGCTACCATTCCATATTCTTTTTGAAGTTCGATAATCGCCTTTTGTTTATCTGCGGGTAAAACATTACCCACAATCTTTTCAATTCCAACTTTTTTTCCAACAGCCTGGGCAGTCCGTTCATTATCACCGGTAAGCACAACTAAACTTAATCCCATCTTCTTTAATTCTTCTAATGCGGATAGAGAATCGTCTTTTAATGCATCGGCAATTGCAATTAAGCCGACGATTTTTTGCTCCAAGGCAACCAGTATCACAGTTTTGGCTTCATTTTCTAATTCGGTTATATTACCATTAAATATTGCATAGTCTATCTTTAACTCATCGAAAAGAATTTTATTGCCGATTACAACCTTTTTACCATCAATTTTACCGGTAATCCCTTTACCCGGTAATGCACCAAACTCTGTTGGAGTAATCATTTTAATTCCTTGATTTTGCGCTGATTCAACAACTGCCCTGGCTAAAGGATGTTCTGAACCTGATTCTAAACTACTAGCAATTGTCAGCAACTCATTCTTGGGAAAATTGTTATTGGTAATTATATCCGTAATTTCCGGCTTACCTTTAGTGATTGTGCCGGTCTTATCAAATACTATTGCTTTTACTGCTTTTAAGGTTTGAATTGCTTGCCCTGACCGAAACAAAATGCCTTTTTCGGCTCCAATACCTAAACTAACCATTAAAGCGGTTGGTGTTGCCAGACCTAAAGCACATGGACATGCAATAACTAAAACTGCCACTGAAGCAAAAATTGCTAAAGATAACGGAGTTACCGATGGATTTACCCAAGGTAGAAAACTATTTGCCCAAAAGAGAATATTTCTCAAGTAAGTTGCAAAAAATAACCAAAGAAAGAATGTTGCGGTTGCGAGGATAGTGATTATCGGCACAAACTTTGCAGTTACTTTATCGGCAAATTCTTGAATTGGCACTTTAGAATTTTGACATTCTTCAACCAGTTTGATGATCTGGGCTAAAAATGTATCCTTACCAACCTTTGTTGCACGGATATAGAGTAAGCCATTTAGATTAATGGTTGCTCCAATAACTGCATCGCCTTCTTTTTTCTCAACCGGCAATGATTCACCAGTTACCATTGATTCATCAACCACTGAGCTTCCGAAAACAATTTCGCCATCTGTCGGAATTTTCTCGCCCGGTCGCACAACCATTATATCATTAACCTTCAATTGTTCAATTGGAATCTCCTGCTCTTCATTATTTACCAAGATTCTAACTGCTTTTGTTCCTAACTGCATTAATCTTTTAATTGCCTGCGAAGCTTTGCCTTTAGCCCTCGCTTCAATATATCGACCAGTAAGATGAATTGCCATTATCATTCCTGCGATACCAGCATAATTTTCAGTTGGGAGACCGAAGATTTTCAAGATACCCGTGATTAAAGCAGTGACGGTGCCGATACTAATTAAAACATCCATTGATGCTGAACCATGTTTAACCGAAACGACTCCTGCTTTTAAGGTATTAAACCCAGGAACGAAGACAGCAAGACCACCCAATATGAGCAAAAAGTAATCAATATTAGGCATATGAATATTAACGACCATATGCTGAAGCATTAGACCAATTAGTGGAATCGTAATTACCCAGACGGTTATTAATCTCAATTTGGCTTTCTGCCAAAGTTTATAAGAAATGTCTTCAAGTTCTTTTTCTTCTGGCACCTCATAACCCACAGCAGTAATTGTCTCTTTTATTTTCTTTAGATTAATAATGCTTTTATCATATTCAATCGTTGCGCTTTCTGATGCTAAATTAACTCTGACTTTATCAATCCCCGGTAGTTTTTTTAATGCATTCTCCACAGTTATAACACAACCGGCACAAGTCATCCCTTTTACAGGAATAGTTATGGTTTCTGTCTTTTTAGTCTTTTGCATTTCATTAGGAAGCGTAATAAAAAGGTTCTGCGATTTAAGATATTTCTCAGGGTCAGCTTGGAATTTCTCCAAACATTACCTACTGCAAAAATAATAAGTTATACCTTGGATATTCTAATCTACCGTCTTCGTCCGATTCTTTTATCTCCATTCCACATATTGAATCTTTATAAAGCATATTAAAATCAGTTGAAAAATATATCTGTTTTTAAGATGGCATATTAAGCTAAGTTTACATCTACATCTCTGCACCCGAATCCAAGTTCAGAATAGTATAAGTTCTCTTCTTTAGATTTTATTTTATTTTTAAGTAAGTGTTTGGTTAAATCTGAACTCTATGTGCTATATATATATATATTGGCAATAGTTATGCCTTCCACAGTCCGTGAATATTACAATATTCGCGGGCGGTAATATTTTCGGCTTGGATATTAAACTCGGCTTCTGGTGTATCACCCGGTTTTAAAAATTTTCGATAACTTCTGCCGTCAGCAATAATTTGAATCCACTCAATATAGTGTTTATCTTCCATAGGGTGTGGTATTGAGCCAATTTTAACTTTTATGCCCGTCGCAGTCTTTTCAATCACCGGCACATGTTTTTCCAGACCGACATCAGCCGTTTTTTCTTGTAAAAGTTCCATCGGTTCGCCGCAACAGACTAAAGTGCCGCCACCCATATGCAGAACTTCAACAATATTACCACAAATTTTACATTTATAGATTTGAGATATTGTAGTCATTTTATTCTCCTTGGTCTAACTTTATCTTTCCATTTTTTTTATTAATTATTAATTAATATTATATAGTTTCTGTATTCTAAAAACAAGACTTGCTTTTCTTATTATATCTCTTCCAGTAATCCAGTAAAAGTATCAAGATGTTCTTCTTCGTCGGCTAAAATACCTTCAAATATTTTCTTCGTTGTAATATCACCTTCTTTATCAGCGAAAGCAATTATTTCCTTGTATAATTTGACGGCACTTTCCTCATCTTTTCTATCTTGAGTAATTATTTCTTTTAAGTTTTTACCCACAAAGATCGGTTCCGGCTGGGTTGTGGGAATTCCGCCTAAATAATTAAGTCGTTCCGCAATAGCTTCTGCATGTTTCATTTCAGTAATTGCGATTGCTTTTAATTCATCTTTAACTGCAAATGCTTTGACACCTTTCCATTGCACATGTTGCCACATATATTGGATAGCGACTTGCAATTCTCGGGCAATTGCTTTATTCAACATATCCATTAATTGTGTGTTAACCATATTAATTCCTTTCTTTTCTATAACATCTTTAATGTTTTTGACTTATTTCGATAGTTTTTTATGACATAACCACCAATCAATACATTCAAATTCACCGGCTTTTGCTTTATCAAATCTTTCTTTAGCGGTTTTAATATCTCGTGCTGGTGGAATAATCACATGGTCATTCATAATTTCGTTGTTGGGCCAGTTTGCTGGCATGGCAACGCCATATTTATCAGAAATTTGCATGGCTTCGACTGCTCGTAAAATTTCATCTATATTACGACCTAATTCTTGAGGATAATAAAGAATGATCCGAATTTTCCCTTTGTCATCAACCACAAATACTGCTCGTACTGTATTTGTTCCTTTGCCCGGATGAATTAATCCTAAAGCATCCGCTATTTTACCTGTATCGGCAATAATTGGAAATTCAATTTCCACTCCGAGTTTTTCTTTTATCCACTCTTCCCATTTAATATGAGAAAAAACCTGGTCAACACTTAAACCAATAAGTTCACAATTTAGTGCTCTAAATTTATGATATCTTTTTTGAAAAGCAACAAATTCCGTAGTACAAACAGGAGTAAAATCAGCCGGATGACTAAATAAGACAAACCACTTACCAGCAAATGCTTTCGGCAAATCGATTTCGCCATGAGTTGTTTGTACTTTCATTTCTGGGAATAGATCACCCAGAAGTGGCATACTTTTCTTTTCTATGTTGTTCATGATTTCTCCTTTCTTTTCTTTTTCATAGATTGGTTATTTGTTTAGCATATTTATACTCACATACATATTTTGCTTCTCTAATAATTACTGAAACAATAATTTTGTAATTCGATTTTTTTGTTAATAGTTTTTATATGTTTGGCTTTTTTATTTTTACAGAACATATGCTGTTTTTCTAGATTCCGATACATAATTATTAGACTAATAAATTTGTAATTCGGTTCTTTTTGTTAATAGTTTTTATATGTTTATTTTTACAGAACATATGCTGTTTTTCCAAATCTCGCCACCATAATTATTATGCTATTAAATTTGTAAAATTCAGTTTGTTTGTCCCAAGACGCAACCGAGAAATTTACCTAATTACCTTATCTAATTTTTAGATAGTGCCTAATACTTTGTGTAAATTGTGCTCATATTAAAAATGGGATCAGAAATTACAAAATCTTTCATCATGACAAAATCGTATATCACCCCAATGAAACTCTGAAACTGTCGCCCTCATATTGCAGAACATAAAATCGTTGTACAAAAAGTAATCAAACAAATTAGAAAAAATTTAAAATGTCTCTTGAGTTTAAATGTATTTATTGTGATATACAAACTTTTCTAAAGCCAATCTCGTTGGTCGTTGTTTTTCATCCCTGACTTGTTTTTCGGTTAAAACCGGTTTTATTATATCTGAATGCTTACCAATTATTATTAAAGTTATTACATTCATCTCTTCGGGAATATTAAGTACTTCTTTAACTTTTTTCGGACTATATCCCGCAATAGGATGGGCTACTAAACCCAGTTCAGTTGCTCGAAGCATTAAAAAACCAACCGCCATACCACAGCCAAAAAGATAATATTCTCTATCCCGAATAATACAATCAAACTCTTTTTTGCTAAAGACTGCTATCATCATTGAGGCATCATATGCCCATTCATTGCCTTGGTGTAAGGCGGTTTTCATCTGTTCCAACACTTTCTTGTCATAAACAAAGACAAATCGCCATGGTTGATTATTAAAACATGATGGTGCCAGTTGAGCAGATTTTGCTAAATCTTCAATTAGTTCTTGGGTAATTGGCACGGAATCCAACGACCGATAGGCTCGACGCTTATTAATTGCTTCGATTACATCCATTGCTTCCTCCTAATAATAATAAATTTATATTTAAGCAATTTTCTATAACAAATTAATAACTCGAAAGAGTAAATACTTACATTTTAATTCGTTTTCTACAATTGATTGATATCGCCGAATGACAAAATTTATCTGAGAGTTGCTTCTGACTAATCACAACAACTGAAAACTGATAAGACCAGTATTAAGCATTATAGTCTTGGCTATGAAGTTTCTAATTATTAATGGTTTTGACTCGTTTAAGTCTATGCCGAATACCTGAAACTTGAGAAAAGAAAGTTGAAGATCCTATTGGTTTTGCCAAATCTGTTGGTAATACAAAATTACCGGCTTGGTCAGTTTTAATTAATAGTCCATCTAAATTACCTGCGCCATAAGAATCCGTCGCACCGGTTATGATATACCCACCATCGGGTGTCTGCCGAATTGAACTACCAAAATCATCACCTGTGCCACCGATAGTCTTTTCCCATTGCATTGTGCCCGTGGAATTGGTTTTGATTAGCCAGACATTCTTATTATCCGAATAGGTATAACCGGTAATGATATAACCGCCATCGGTTGTTTGCAGTCCCAAAAAGCCATAATCTTCATCGGTTTTATTAAAAGTTTTATCCCACTGCCGACTACCTGTGGCTGATGTTTTGATTAACCAAACATCGGTATTTTCTGAATCATAAGAATAAGTGTAACCAGTTATTATATAGCCACCATCGGTTGTCTATTGGACAGAAAAGCCGTAATCTTCGTCTGCCTTATGATAAGTTCTGTTCCATTGCATATTTCCATTAGCGTCAGTCTTAATCAGCCAAACATCAATATTATCATTGTCCCCAAAGTAAGTCCAGCCTGCGATAATATAACCACCATCAGATGTTCGTATAACTGCTTCACCGTAATCTTCCTCATTTTTATTAAAATTTTTGCTCCATTGCATGGTACCAACAGAATTAGTCTTAATCAACAAAAGGTCGATTCCGTTTAACCCAAGTGTTTCAATACTTCCAGTTAAAATGTATCCGCCATCAGGCGTTTGTTGAACTGCTTTTCCATAATCGTCCATCGTTCCACCAAATGTTCTCCTCCATTGTTCATTACCTGATGAATCGATCTTGATCAACCAAATATCTGAGCCACCGGCACCATAAGATTCGGTTGTCCCAATAATAATATATCCCCGATCAGCAGTTTGTTCAACCGAATAACCATAATCATCATATTGTCCGCCAAAAGTTTTATACCACTGTTCAGCACCTAACGAATCAGTTTTGATTAGCCAAATATCCAAACCACCAGCACCGTAAGACTCGATTGTTCCAACCATGATGTATCCTCCATCGACTGTTGGTTGTACTGAATAACCAATGTCATCATCGCTAGCACCGAAGGTCTTTGTCCAAAGTAATACATTAGAAACTATAATTTGGTGTGGATTTGACCAATTTGTAATTGCATTCTTAATATCTTTTGCTCTTGACTTTATTAAATAAATTCCTTCTGATGTCCAACTATGAGACATAGTGCATGTTTGACCGCTTACAATAAAATTAGACCAATTAGAATAGATTCCATCGCCCCAATCAATTTGGTAAGCCACACTGTCATCATCAGGGTCAGTTGTTGAAGTGCGAAAATTACAGACCACACCAAGTTTTGCAGATGAAGGACCACTTGGCACTGAAGGAATATTGGGTAATTTATTTGCACGAATGGTAATTTGATGTTCATTTGACCAAGCAGAGACTTTTCCTTTTATATCCATTGCCCGAGCTTTAATTGTATAAGATTTAGCTTTTGACCAAGACTTAGACATTGTTATGGAAATACCACTGGATATAAAGTCACTCCATGCTGAAGTGTTGCCATTTCCCCAATAAAATTGATAAGAAACATCATCGCCATTAGGGTCTGTAGTTGTCGTTGAGAAATTATAACTGCCATATTGATAACCAATTGTAGGCCCAGATGGGCTCAATGGAGGATTCGGTGCTTTATTTTTCTTGCAAGTGATGAACAAAATTAATACACCTAATAATAAGGCGATTGACCTATATCGTTTCATAATCTTCTCCTTTATAATGAATTAACGATTGAACTAAGTTAAACTCAAAAGAATTGGCTGTCAAGTTCGGAACACAACGAACTCTGAATATGTAAAATTTCTTTTAAGCATGTATGTATCAGAGAAAATTTTTGCGGTTTTGACATTACTGGTAATGTGAAAATCAGGCGTGCAGATAATGACACCCAAGTATGTACAACAGGAAATATTTGCGGATTTGTCCGGGTTCTTGGGGGCACTCTTCTGATGTTCAATTTTAAGTTCTTGAACAAATATCTATACTCATATCTTAAATTAAAACCGAATAATCCCACAGAGGTATATGTTTTAGATTAAGAAAGAAAAGGCCAATGCCGGGTAATCGTATAATGGTCGTTGGCTTTTTGATATTCAAATAAACCACTTACATTAATATTTTTCGTTAATGCCTTAACTTTGTCATAAAGTCCTTTAGGATAGAATAGATAAAAAACCGGACATAAGGTAGCAAATTTTGCCCATTGTTGGGCTTCTTCTTCATTAACACTACTGAATGTTTCTACCTCGCCAATCATCACCACTTTATTGTTCAAGGTATTGATGATAACAATATCCGGATAATATTCATTACCTTCAAAATCAGTTATAACTCTATTTCGTAATGGATGATTGACAAATGTCATTAGGTGTGGTTGGGAGGGATTGGGATAATTATATAAACTCTTTTTGATAATATTGATTATCGTTTCATGTACAACCCGTTCCGGTAGTGGTCGTTCTTCCATTGCTTATCTGCTGCTAAAATTATTGGTGGCATAAGTCAAGAAGATAGACTCTGCCAATTTAAATTTTTAGTATTGAGTCTTACCCGTAAAATTAAAATCTTTAATTAAAAGTGCTGGAGCAACAACTGATGCATTTTCGCCGGTTAGAAAGGTTTCTTTTGATATAGCAATAACTTGTTTTAGCGTTTCATAAATATTTATTGTATAACGCAGATTTTTTATCCCATACTGAATTTTACCGTTTTCCACCCAGAATGTCCCATCGCGAGTTAATCCGGTGATTAAAGTTCTATCTGGGTCAACAACTCGCGTATACCAGAATCTGGTAATTAAGATCCCTTTATCTAACATCTTTATCATCTCATCCATTGATTTTGTTCCTGGCTTCACTACTAAATTTGCTGGATACGGTCCATATGGATTGGGCTGTGGTAAAGCATGACCCGTATTAACTTTCTTAAGTTTATGAGCATAGAACGAATCAAAGACCACACCTTGGGCAATGCCCTTATCAATTAATATGACCTTTTTGCGGTCTACCCCTTCAAAATCGAAAGGAAGCGCTAAAGATTTTGGGTGTGCGTAATCATCAATTATTGTGATATTCTCTCCTGTTATCAACTTACCCATTTTTTTGGAGATTATTGAGCGTTTTTCAGCAAATGCCTTTGCGCCAAATTCAAGCCAACCAAGGAACATAATAATCTCTGCAACTGCAAATGGTTCTAATAATACCCGATAAGTTCCCGATGCAACTTCTTTGGGATTTTTACTTAATAGAGCTTTTTCCGAGGCAATTTCGGCTAATCTTTCCCAATCTATATTACCAAATTTGTTATCCGCCGCAGCGGCAAATCCTGAACTGGTTTCGGTCATTGCGGTAACGGAAACATAAGTATCAGTTCCGTACGCATATTTATTAATACCGAAACTGTTTCTAACTCCTAAACTATAGGTACTCGTATGAATCACACCGGCAACATCTAGGTTATATTTTTTAGCAACCTTAACAATTTTTCTTACCGCTGCTGCTCTTTGCTCTGGCGTGATAATTTCAATTGGCTCCCTACTGGGTTTGAATTTTTCTGGTTTAGACGGTTTCGGAAGGCTGACAAAATCTTTATTAGGCGGAGATTGCATGGCTAATTCCGCTGCTTTGCAAACCGCCATTTTTACGCCAGTCGGTGTCAAATTACGTGTTGAAATACCTGCAATTCGCTTACCTTCAGATGAATCAATGATTACCCGAGTCCAAAGATACGGATTTTCTACGGTTATATTCTGATGAATTATTGAATTAGCAAAACGGGTGGTGCCTCGCTGAACTGAAAAGATGCCGACTTCACTCATATCTAAAGGTGATAATGCGGCGGATAGTAATTCTTGAGTTTTATGCTTATCAATCATAAAATTCTCCTATTCCTCCATTGCCACAGAAAACACTAAGATTACATGTATGTCCTGGCAAAATCGGGCTTATATTTTTTATGCTTTTTCTTTGAAGTTTTTATAGTAGATACTAAAGACTTGTTCGGTCGTATGAAATTTAATTGCTCCTGATATTCGATAAATTTACAGAAAAATATTTGGCCCAATCGGCCGAGTACACATTGAGTTTTTTTTATAAGTGTTTTCAATGGCATTTTTAATTGTGTTATTTCCCCAACCTGATGTTTCTAAATCGGGTTGGCGCTGCGCCGTGGCCAACTGTCATTGTTTGCATCGGGTCACCTTTACCACAATTCGGCACACCCCAAACTTCCCAGTAGTTCTCATTACAAATCGCATCGCAGTTGCGCCAAATTTCATATGAAATACCTGAATAAGAAGGACGTCTGATCATTTCGGTCTTTTTACCATTTTTGATTAACCAACCAATTTCTGCTGAAATATGGTAATTCAGTCGCATATCATCAATGCTGGGTGAACCGGCAGACTCCAAATAAATGCCTTCTTCAGTATCGATAATTAAATCTTCTAATGTCCAACTACCTGGTAAAAGATTAATATTGGTCATGCGGATAAGCGGAATCGAGGCCCAAGAATCGGCCCGCATTGCGCCATTGGAACTTTGATTGATAACTGGTGCAGTTTCGCGAGATGTCAAATACCCATTAAAAATTCCATCTTTTATCAAATAAGTTTTTTGGGCAGGCACGCCTTCATCATCAAAGCCAAAAGAACCAAGTCCACCTTCAATTGTTGCATCAGCAGTAATATTAACAATCGGCGACCCCATTGGAAATTTATATAGCTTATCAATCGTTAAATGACTTTTGCCAGCCAAACTAACTTCAGTACCCAGGACGCGGTCAAGTTCTGTCGGATGACCAATAGTTTCGTGAATTTGGATTGCAGTCATCGAACCGTCACAAATTACCGTAGTTGTAATATTAGGACATTCTCGCGCGGTTGTCAGGGCAACCGCTTCTTCGGCTACTCGCTGAGCATTCTCTAAAAAACGCTGGGATTCAATAAACTCATAACCCGCAGTCTTATAGTGCCCATGCATCCCCGGATACGAACGTTCACCTGTGATATTACCTTTGACTGCAGTTGCAGCAATAAATCCACCGGATTGATAAATCCATTGTTCAATGTAAGAATCGTCACTGGCACCAAAAATTTGAAATTTCTTATTAAAAGAAAGTTCGCTTTCGATCAAGGTGACTCCTTTTATCTTACGCATTATCTCATACACTTGTAAAAGTAATGACAATTTTTCTTCCCAAGAAATCATAAAGGGGTCTTTAACAATTTTAGTTTTGTAGGTGCCGACGGTCTTTTCTTTGGCATCTAAAATTACATCTTGGGATTTTAAGGTTGACGATGCTTTAGCCACGCGGACGGCTAAGGCTGCGGTTTTCGCAATTTCGTCCTTATTTAATTTTGTAGTCGCAGCAAATCCCCAACAACCATGCGCAATTGTGCGAATACCAATACCAACATCTTCATCTCGCTTCAATACTTCACACCGGCCATTTTTCACAAAGATGTACTCTTCCTGTTTTCGAATTAATCGGACATCAACATAACTCGCACCTTTCATCTTTGCCATATTGAGCGCAACCGCAACTAAGTCTTTATCTATTCCCACAACTGACGAATGTTGCATAACGCCTCCTAAAAATATTAATCGATAGTCAACATTATGATTTCAAAACTTCAGTTAATTCTTTAATCAATTTTTTATTTTCGGCTATAGTTCCAATACTGATGCGTAATGCATTAGGGAAACCATATTCTTTTATCATTCGAGTAATCACTCGGCGTTGTTGCAGTGCTTCAAAAATATCTTTAGAATCAGTTGCAAAATTAGTAAAGATAAAATTAGCATAAGTAGGTAAATAAAAGATTTTTAGTTTACTCAATTCCCGATACAAATACTTTTTACCTTGTTCGTTAACTCGCCGGCTTCTTTTAATATGAGGTGTATCATCCAAAGCTGCAATAGCAGCGATTTGAGCTAATCGATTAACATTAAAGGGCGTGCGCACTTTCATCATACTACTAATAATCTCGGGTTTTGCAATACCATAGCCAATTCTTAATCCGGCTAAGCCATAAATCTTAGAGAAAGTTCTTAAAATTAAAACATTTTTACCTTCTTGAAGATATTTTAAGGAATTCGGATATTCTTTTTCCGTAATGTAATCATAATAAGCTTCATCAATAATTACTAAGACAAAATTAGGGACCTTATCCATAAACTCATCAAGTTCATCAGCCCAGATACAGGTTCCCAGAGGATTAATCGGATTATCAAGATAGATAATTTTAGTTTGAGCGGTGATTTCCGATAGCATACGCGACAAATCGTGCCGATATTCTTTAAGGGGAATATCTTGAGTCATACTTCCAACCACCTCGGTACCTATTTTCGACATTAAGAAAGAGCCTGAACTACGCATTAATCGTTCATAAGGATTTAGGAAGGTTAGACAGGCGAAATAAATAAGTTCCACCGAACCATTGCCTAAGATGATATTATCCATACTGACATTATGTTTTTCTGCTAATTTTTGTTTCAGATAATATCCGTTATCGTCTGGATAGAGATGCATTTCTGTCAGATATTTTTTTATCGCATTCAAAGCTTTGGGTGAAACTCCTAAAGGGTTTTCGTTCGATGCCAATTTGATAATTTTGCCCACCAAATTTAATTCCCGGGCAACTTCTTCAATCGGTTTACCAGGTTTATAGGGTTTTATTGCCGAAATATTTGATCTGGGTAAAAAACTCATTCTTTGCCTCCTGTTTTTTTATTAAGCAAAAAACCAATCGACATTTTTGCCCTTTATAATCTTTGCAAGATCTATTCTTACTTTTTTAGTTCCATTTTTTGTTCATTAAAAATTCGACCAAATTTATCCATTTGTTAGTCCTGATACTTGCGGTATTGATGACTCTGCTCTCTCTAATTGGATTGGTGGGGTAGCTCGTTTCATAAATAAAAATATAATACCACCGATAAATGCAAAGAGCAAATTCAAAATTAGAAAAAGACCACTAATTGCAGTGGCTTTTTCTTTTGCCACCCCCACTAAAGTATTAAAAATATAAACAAAACTATTCTCTCGAATTCCAAGCCCGCCAATTGAGATTGGAATCATCGTTATCACGCCGATTGCTGGAATATATAAAAAATAGTATAAGATCGATTTCTTTACTGAGATTCCAATTGCAATTATCCACCAAACCATAGCAATTGCACCTTGCACGACCAGGGAAAGAAAAAAACTCCATAAGAGTCTATTTTTAATTTGCCGATACTCTTTTATTTCTTGATAAGCTCGTTCAAATCGCTCTCCCAATCCAAAAATTTTTATATGGGAAAACATTTTCGAAAAGATCCGATGCACCTTATCGGAAAATAGGGCCAACAATACTATTAACAAAAATATAAAACCGGCTAATTCTAAAAGCAAATAGTGATTGGTACCCATTTTCGTTAAGAACAGAACACCAGATGCTAAAGAAGCAAAAAAGAAAATACCAATAAATCCGATAAAGCGGTCAACAAAGGCGGCGGCTAATGCGGGTGAAGTTCGATGTCGACCCGTGACGCAATCTTTTTGAGTTGTAAAGGCAATACGAATAACATCGCCACCAATTGCGGTTGGTAAAATGTTATTAAAAAACCAAGACGCAAAATAGACTTTTAAGAGATAACCAAATGAAAATTTAAGGTCGCGGGCATCAAGTAAAATTTTCCACCGCCAGTTGCTAAGCACCAAAAAGATAAAACATAAAAAAATGCTGAGTAGATAGTAGTAAACATTGACCTGTTTCATAATACTGTACGCTTCTTTAAAATTTACCTTTCGAATCAGATAAAAGAGCAAGATAACTGTGACGGCTATTTGCAATAATGAAAATAATCTTTTATTCATTAAAATCTATTCGGGCTTCAGATAAAGATAATTGCGGCCATTACCCGGTAAACTAAATATAAAAATCTGAAAAGAATTATGTTTTTGAATTTTTGCCTGTCGCATCCATTTGATAGTGAGCTTCATGAGCAAAACGTTCCTTACATTTTCTCGGACCGCTTATGTTCAGAAAATCTTGAGTGCTGAATTTCTTTTTCAATACGTTCCAAACGCTCAGAAATATGGGCAACCACTTCCGCGATAAATCCGAATCCAAAGATTAACAATCCAGCGAGAATGAGCAAGATTACCAAATATAATAATGGCCTAAAGCCGTGGCCGAAAAATCGTAAAATCAGAGCAATGATGCCCACGGAAACTCCCAACATCATAATGATAAATCCGAACATTCCTAAATAAAACAATGGCTTACGCATTATGCGGATTTGAAAGCCTACAGCCAATAGGTCAAATAATCCTACAAAAACCCGAAACGGACTTTGATATTTGGGTTGACCAGCGTGCCGAGGAAAAATTTGAACTTTTATTTCGCGAATCTCATAACCCCTATCATGTGCCAAAGGAACAAGATAACGATGCCAGTCTTTGCGGAGCGCAATAACTTCCCATAATAACTCTTTACGAAATGCTTTCATAGCATTCAAATCATGGACTTTTAAACCAAATATCTTTCGGGCTAAAAAATTATAAATGTTGGATACTCCGCGTTTTTCATATTTGCCTTGTTTCCATCCGACACACATATCAGCACCATTTTCTAATTCAGTAACAAACCTTGGAATATCTGTTGGCGCATATTGTAAATCCGCATCAAAAATAATTAAATATTCACCTCGGGCAGAACGAGCACCAGTTAAAATTGCTTCGGTCTTTCCTAAATTACGATTATGTCGCTTGACAATTAAAAACTTATACACGGAAACCAGCTCAATCGCTTTCTTATAAGTTTCATCTACACTTCCATCATCAACCAAAATAACTTCATACTCAGAGGTAATAACCGGCGACAACCTTTCAACGAGCGGAACAATATTCTCCTCTTCATTAAAAGCTGGAATAATAATCGAATACTTGATCACGCGTAAATTTTATAAAAATTAACCAAGATGTCAATAGAAAAAATAGAGGTTTTTCAAAGAACATTCTATATGTAGTGTTTTATAATAATACATACAATATATAGTGGTAAATATTTAATATTAAGGGATTAAAAAACAGAATCTTTTCAGTGTGTATAGAATAAATAAATGGTTGTGCAGTTTGAAAATCCTCTTTTGTTTAAAAGTTTTTGTCTTTTTTCATTTGGAAGCAAACGAATTTATATATGAGGGCAAATAATGGTTATTGTTCATGAAGGAGCGTCAAAATTTTTATATATATTGATTCTTTCTTTCATAGATGTACTCTTAATGGGTAAACAAGGGAAAAGACGCATCGTTTTCTTTAACATATCGATACTGAACTTAAATAAAATATTTAGACACCACCTGTTCATGATATAGACATTAATAGTTAGTAAAAATCTTTATATGTGATTGAACCGTATTCAGGTTCGACTTATGGTTGTTGCCTTATTTATTTATTTATTTTTAGTTCAATCTTTCTTTATATGGATCAAACTGACATCATGTGACATCTGACTATATAAGGAGACTTTATCAGGATGGTAATAGACTAGGGGCTAGCCCCGACCTAGACCAATACTAGCATATTGAAAAGCATAGGCTACCTTATATACCGCAGCCTGGGTCGCTTACCCGTTAGCCATCAATGTCTAAATGTAAATAAAATACCTTAAAGTTTTCTAACCAATTTTTAAGAAAACGAAAAAATGCTCAAAAGACGCGAAAGAAAAATTAAAAAATTCGCTTCTGCACTCCGAGTCACTTGAGGTATATATTGGTTTTCTCAGAGTTCGCTTAAAGAGAGTCAATAAAAGCCGGTATTTACACAAAACATCATGTGGTGCAAACTAGAATGAAGCAAAGCAAAATTAACTTGTTTCAATATCCAATAAAACCACTGGTTGATAGACTTTCAAAACAAGTTCAGAGTAACAAAGGTGATTTTTACTAAACTCTTGTTTTAATCTTTTTGTAAGTATTAGTAAGAGAAATTTTAGTATTCGATGCCATATAATTTTTAATCGCTGCAATCAATGGAAAGTTATGTGCCTTTGATGTTAGACAGTCTAAATTGAAAAATATTATTGTTGAAGACTTGTTAGATTTTAATGTCGGAAGTGGCGAGCGCCGGTAAAAACCAAGGTAATATCATGCTGATTTGCGGCTTCAATTACTTCTTCATCATTCACGGAACCACCGGGTTCAACAATTGCTTTGATATGATTTTGTGCTGCAAGGTCAATCGAATCGCGAAATGGAAAGAATCCATCTGATGCCATTACTGCACCGGTTAACTTTCCTTGGGCTTTTTTAATTGCAATTTCTACTGCCTCAACCCTTGAAGTTTGACCCGATCCAATGCCGATGGTCGCTTTTTCTTTGGTCAAAACAATCGCATTAGATTTAACAAATTTAACAACCTTCCAGGCAAATTGCAGTTCTAATAACTCGGCTTGCGTTGGTTTTCGGTTAGAAACTATTTTCCAATCATTAATATCCTCTGTCAGAATATCTTTGTCTTGGATTAAGATACCTCCAAGACAATTGCGCATTAACCTTTTAGGCAACTCGCCCGCATATCGGACAACTCGTAAATTCTTCTTCGTTTTCAGAACTGCTAAGGCTTCAGGGGTAAATCCCGGTGCGGTGATAACTTCTAAAAATATCTTTACCATCTCTTTGGCGGTATCTTCATCAACCTCACAATTAAATCCGACAATACCACCAAATGCCGATTTAGTATCCGATGTTAATGCTTTTAAATATGCCTCAGCCGGATTGTTGTCTGATGCAACACCGCAAGGTGTATTATGTTTAACAATAGCACAAGTATTTTCCGCAAAATCAGCAACAATCGAGATTACTGCATCTAAATCCAAAAGATTGTTATAGGAGAGTTCCTTGCCCTGAATCTGTTTTATCTCAAAATTAGAAAATGGGTCTTGATAATAAAATGCTTTCTGATGGGGATTCTCGCCATATCTTAAAGCTTGGGATTTAATATAAGTCTTAGTATAATATTCGGAAAAATTGATAGCTTGGAATTGGTGGTAAAAATATTCCTGAATCAGACTATCGTAGTGAGCAATAATTTCAAATGTTTTAAGGGCTAAAAGTTGTCGTGTTTTTAAAGTTGTCTCTTTTTTCTCCTGCAACTCTTTGATCACGATGGGATAAAATTTCTTATCCGGCACAACAGTAACATATTGATAGTTTTTTGCTGCCGCCCGTAGAAGAGTTACTCCACCAATATCAATCATCTCAATCATCTGTTCATCTGTCAGATTTTTCTTTAGCGATGCTTCAAACGGATAGAGATTGCAAACAACGATATCAATCGGTTCGACCGTGTTATCTTCTCGATACGAAAGAATGCCGCCGGCGATTTTAGGATGTAAAGTCTTTACGCGACCTTTTAAGATTTCTGGTGAACCGGTGTAATCAGAGACCTCTGTTACTTTTATCTTTTCTTGCCTCAGTAATTCGGCGGTTTTACCAGTTGCGATTATCTCAATATTAAGTTCCTCCAAAACTTTTGCAAAATCAACAATACCTTCCTTATCCCAAACACTGATAATGGCTCTTTTCGGTTTCATTTTATTTTCCTCATCCTAAAGAGTCAAATAGACCAAGAACAAAAAATTATTGGAAAATAACCTTTTGGAAATCTCTGAAAAATGCTCATGAGACACCGACCCTACAAGAAAAAACCAATAATTATACTTCTGCATTTCATGTCTTTTGAACCAATATTGACTTTGTCAGAGTTCTCTTTTGTATCTCTGTTTTTTCATCGACTCCGCAGAGAGTAATTAATTCCAGTTTCGGTCCGGTTGTCCATAATTGTGCTAAAATCGTTTTTGCCACATCTTCCTCGATTGAATTATTTATCTTCAAATGTAAGGTCAACTCGGTTTTTCCCTTTTATCCATTATTTTTAGTCCGATTCTTTAAATATAAAATCATAAAGTACTGCATGGCGTTATGGTCAATTATAAATATTCCGCTCATCGTTTTAATAAGTTCTATTGAAATTTGGTTTGAGAAGTGATTAGGAACATTTTTGCTCATTTTCTTTTTTCAATTACTTCATAATAAAGTTAATTAAAATTAATAAATTAATTTTGAATAATCATAATTTAAAGTTGATTGTGACTTCGTTACATTTTATTATCTTTATTTATTGATGTTGTAGTCAATAGACCTCAGGCTCCGAATTTTTTCAGTTTTAGACTATGGGCTAATAATAATGGCATCACTTTGGTCTGGTGAAATATTCCCAGACTGCCTTGAGCACAGTTTTTTTCAGAAAACTTGTCGTAATTGTCTTTGCGTGCATATGACGAATAAAGTAAAAACGGGTTCGGATGCCAAGAATGACCTTTTAAGATTGCAGGCGTTGAGTGGTCAGAAGTTATGGCGAGCACATCAAACTTCAGTTGAAGAATCTCAGGTAATAAAGAATCAAATTTTTCAATCAATTTGATTTTGCCCTCAAAATCGCCATCTTCGCCTTTCATATCAACCTCTTTAAAATGGAGATAAAAGAAATCAAAATCATGTGAATTTTTCGTCAAGGTCTCAATTTCCGATTCCCAGGTCTCTGCGGTGGCTAATACTTTCATTCCGACTAAACTGGCAATACCCTTATACATTGGATAAGTAGCAATTGCGGCTGGTGTTATTGGATAAAGACGACTCATCGGCTCAAGATTAGGATTGTGTGCGAAACCCCGTAATAATATGTAGTTGGCTTTGGGTTCATCTTTTAGTAATTCTGTTACTCGGCTGATGAAGAGATTAACGATTCTTTCGCTGTGCTTCGCTTGGGAGGAAAGCGCAGCAATTTTAAATGGTGCTTTCCCTTCTTTCTGCGGATCCGATTCGCTCAAGTCTGAACTTAAATCTTTTCCCCGAAACACAATTACAAAACGATGTTCTTTACCTGGCCGAATAATAATTTCGACATCTTCAATTTTTTTAATTGTTTCGGATAATTTTGTACAGATTCTCTGATTTTCTTCAGTAGAAATTCTGCCGGCGCGTCGGTCAATTATAATACCATTTTCTATCGTGGCAAAATTTGCTCGGACACACAAATCATCAGGTCCGACTTCCAAACCCACGCCTAGTGCTTCTAAAATGCCTCGACCAATTTGATGTTTAATCGGGTCATAACCAAACAAAGCCAGATGCGCGGGCCCACTACCAGGAGTAATGCCATAATCAACCGGAATAGTTAAACCCAAACTACTATTTTTAGCCAATTTGTCCAAGTTTGGTGTCCGGGCTGTTTCCAGTTCAGTCTTACCATTTTGAGGAGGCGTTCCACCTAAACCATCAATAACAATTAATAAAATCTTTTTTTGATTTACGGTAAAAAGTGGTTTTAGTAATTCCATATTAGTTGTCTAAACTTTTAAGAAAATGCAAGGCAACAATAGTTTTAGTAATTCCATATTAGTTGTCTAAACTTTTAAGAAAATGCAAGGCAACAATGAAGTTTACTATCGAACCATTGAACGCAAATAAAAGATCATGAAATACAATCCCGATTTCTTTTTCTCGTCTTCTAATTCTGCGTTTCGGAAACAATTTATTCCCTTCAGTTAGAACTGACTAATAAACCGAATATCATTTTCATAAAAGAGTCGCAAATCGTCAATTCGATATTTTATCATTGCAATTCGTTCTACGCCCATTCCAAAAGCATATCCCAAATATTTTAACGGATCATAGCCTACGCAAGAAAAGACTGCCGGATGAACCATACCAGCCCCAAGAATTTCCAACCAACCGGTATTTTTACAAGTCTTACAACCTTGACCATCACAGATAACGCACGAGATAGCAACTTCAGCACTCGGTTCAGTAAATGGGAAGTATGAAGGTGTAAATCTTATTTTAATCCCTGAGCCAAACATTTCCTGACAAAATTTTTCTAAAGTTCCTTTTAATTCTGCCATACTAACATTTTCATCGACAAATAGCCCTTCTACCTGATGGAAAACCGGCGAATGCGAGGCATCGAAATCATCCGGTCTAAAGACTCTTCCTGGCGCAATAATTCTTATTGGCGGTCGATTATCTTCCATCACTCGAATCTGAACCGGCGAAGTATGGCTTCGTAAAAGATACTTATTATTTAAGTCTGTTGTCGGTAAATAAAAACACGCAATTTGGTCTCGGGCCGGATGTTCTTCGGGAAAATTCAAGGCGGTATAATTATACCATTCAGTTTCTACTTCTGGACCGAGTTTTTCTTTAAATCCCATACCAACGAAAATTTGCACGATTTCTTCCATTACTTTTGTAATCGGATGTTTATGGCCTAAGAATGTTTTTTTCCCAGGTAAAGTTAAATCGATGCGCTTTTGGGCTTTCTTTATCTCTTCTTCAATTTGGAGTTCTGTTTTCTTAATTTCAATAAGTTGTTCCAGTTCTTTTTTGATGCGATTGGCCAATTCACCTTGAGTACGGCGTTCTTCAAGTTGTAACTTTCCAAGTTCCCTCAAAAAGAGCGTAATTACACCTTTACGACCCAAATATTTTATGCGCAGTTGGTCTAATTCAATAAGGGATTTAACATCTTGAATTAACTTTTCCGCTTCCTGTTTAACTCTTATCAAATCCATATAATTATTCTCTACATTCTGATAATTTTATCATCCTTGCCATAAGAGAACAATTCTGATGTGATTGAAAATATTCTGTTTAACTCTTATCAAATCCATATAATTCCTCTTTACATTCTGATAATTTTGGTATCCTTGAGCTATAAGATAGTAATTCCTGATGCGATTAAAGATATTCTATTCTTTCAGCCGATATGTTTTAATTTTTACTTGAAGCGCAGGTCGTTTCATTCAGCTGGTTTTTTACCAATGTCACTATTTGGTTAAAATCTTCTGGGCTACGAACCGCGATCTCGGCAAGGGATTTACGGTTTAACTCGATACCGGCTAATTTTAAGCCGTTAATAAATTTACTATAACTTAAACTATGGGGTTTTAATGCCGCATTAATCCGCACAATCCAAAGTGAGCGAAAAACCCTTTTTTTACGTTTGCGTTCGCGATAGGCGGATTGCAGTGCTTTCATTACTTGGAGACGGGCAGTCTTATAAAGTTTGGATTTTGCACCCCAATAGCCTTTAGCCCGTTTTAACCATTTTTTTCGTCGTTTCCGAGTCGCAGGACCTGTTTTTACTCTTGGCATATTTACTCCTTACATGATTTTGCTACTGAAGCTCATATGAAAATTAATAAACATCCCAGACTCAAGTAGGAAACAAACATTGTTTTTGCTGAGAAGCAATGAACATCTTTTTTATGTTTCCTTTTATGGGGTGAGTTTGTGAGGTTATAATTTCGCGAGCTCAATAGCACTTTATTAAATTGAATATTAGGCATATGGCAGAAGCTGCTTCAATTTTTTCTCGTAAGATTTATTCACCACTGATGCTTTTGATAAGGCTCGTTTCCGTTTACGTGATTTCGAACTTAATAAATGGCTTTTACCGGCTTTCCGACGGACAATCTTTCCTTGAGCTGTAATCTTTACTCTTTTTTTTAGTGAACTTAAAGTTTTTAATTTCATTTTTTTCTTACTCCTTATTTATTACCTTGCAATCAATCTCATTCAAAATAAAACTTACCGACATTTATTATATTTTACGAAGGAGAACTTCGCGGAATTAACATTAATTGAATAATCTGTCTGCCTTCGCCCGAAATTTTGGGTGCACTTTCCGTAGTAGCACAATCTTGCAAATCGTTAATCAAACGCTGAATCACATTCATTGCTAAGTTTTTATGCAAAACTTCGCGACCGCGCAAGGGTAATAAAACACGCACTCGATTGCGTTCGGCAAGAAATTCGCGAATTTTTCTGAGTTTTACTTGATAATCGTTTTCGTTGATTTTCATAGAAAATCTCATTTCGCGAACATTAGTCGTGTGTTGTTTTTTCTTGATCGCCTTGGCTTTAGTTTTCAACTCATAAAGATATTTTCCTAAATCCATTATCCCGCAAACCGGCGGGTCGGCATTTGGTTGCAGTTCGACTAAATCCAATCCTTGGGCTCGTGCCAGACGTAACGCCTCTTGGGTTGGTAAAATACCAATCATTTTTTTGTCGGCACCGATTACCCGGACAAAATGGGCTCGGATTTTTTCATTTACTCTTGGTATATTGTCTCTAATAGTATCACCTTTTTAATATGATATCTTGTCTAATTTGTTGAATGATATTTTCTAAATTGCTACTACCTAAATCGCCTTGATGACGTTTGCGTAATGAAACAGTCTTATTTTCCACTTCGCGTCGACCGATAATGAGAATATACGGAATTTTCTCGCGTTCGGCTTCACTAATTTTATAACTTATCTTTTCATTTTGATAATTACTAACAACTCTAATATTATGCTCTTTCAATTGACGAACTACTTCTTGGGCATAATCGATCTCTTTTTCGGTAATAGTGAGCACAGAAACTTGATAAGGACTCAGCCATACCGGTAATGCGCCGGCATAATGTTCAATTAAAATGCCAAGAAAACGTTCTAATGCTCCTAAAATTGCCCGATGAATCATAAATGGTGTATGATGACGGCCATCAGCACCCATAAAATAAATATTAAACCTTGTTGGTAAATTAAAATCAAATTGGATTGTCGGACATTGCCATTCTCGGCCTAAACTGTCTAATAATTTTATATCAATTTTGGGCGCGTAGAAAGTCGCTTCGCCTTCTCGACGGACATAACTAAGACCTGACTTGTCCAAGGCTTTAATCAATGCTTGCTCAGCCATATGCCATTGTTCATCAGTTCCAACATATCTCTCGGTATGTTGGGGGTCGCGGAGGGATAAATCGATGTGAAACTCTCTGAATCCAAAGTCGGCCATAATCTTTAAAGCAAGTTGCAAAGTAGCATAGATTTCATCTTCAATTTGTTCGGGTGTACAGAAAATGTGGGCATCATCTTGAGTAAATCCTCTAACCCGTAAAGCACCGTGCATGACCCCGGAACGTTCATTACGATAGACAGTGCCTAATTCAGCATAACGAATGGGTAATTCACGATAACTTCGAACCTGCGACTGATAGATTAAGATATGACCAGGACAGTTCATTGGTTTTAAGGCGTACTCTTCTTTTTCAACCATTAGAGTAAACATATTTTCTTTGTAATAAGAAAAATGGCCGGATGTCTCCCAAAGGTGTCCGCGGGCAATATGGGGCGTATAAATTATTTGATAACCTGATTTGAGATGTAAATCAATCCAGTATTCTTCAATTATCCTGCGGAGTATTCCACCTTTTGGTGCCCATAGCATCAGACCTGGACCAAGTTCTTCTGAAAATAGGAAATAACCCAATTGCGGGCCTACTTTGCGATGGTCTCGACGTTTCGCATCCTCAAGCTTTGCTATATATCCATCTAACTCCTCTTGCGTAGGAAAAGAAATTCCATAAATCCGTTGAAGCATCCGATTCTTTTCATCACCTTTCCAATAAGCACCGGCGACCGATAATAGTTTAAAGGCTTTAATTAAGCCTGTATGAGGCAGATGTGGTCCCAAACAGATATCTCGAAAACCATTCTGGTCATAAACCGAAATTTTTTCGTCGGTAACTTCATTAAGAATTTCAAGTTTATATGGTTCGTTATGCTCTTGGAAATACTTTATGGCTTCTGTGCGAGAAAGAAAATTATGCTTAATGACCAGGGACTCATCAACCAGTTCCCGCATCTTTTGTTCAATCTTTGCGAGATTTTCATCCGTAAAAGTAAACGGCGCATCAAAGTCATAATAGAAACCTTGGTCAATGGCAGGACCAATGGCTAATTTTACTTCAGGATAAAGTAATTTCACTGCATGCGCCATTAAATGAGAAGTAGAGTGCCAGAAGATTGATTTGCCTTCAGCCGATTCAAAATATATCGGACTAATTTCACAATCCGATTCTAACGGAAACGATAAGTCAACGATTTTACCATCTACCTGTGCAGCTAGTGCCTTGGGATCATTAAGAATTTCTGCAACCGGCTTAGCTACATTCAGCGTCAGAACCTTATCGCCAATCTTTACTTTAATCATAATTTTCAAACTCTAAATCATAATTGAATAATCCATTTGCAATTTATCTGTGTCCTAAAATAGAACTTTGTTGCTGAAAGTTATCTTTCTTACTTATTGCCTTCATCTATTATTATATTATAAAATGAACCTTATGATAATGATAATTTTCTCAATTGTCAATAAAAATTTTTGTGCGGTAGCATCAAGGTTTTTGTGTAAATTGGTTTTCTCAAGGAGTGTTTATAATACTAATTATGTTAAATTCTGGGAAGGGAGTACACATTCTTCTTCAACATATCAATACTGAATCTACACAAAATATTATACACTGCCGTTTAATTCCTTTGTCCGATAACAAAGATTATATTTAGATTGATTTTATCGATGAGTGGGTCAAGAAGGATTTATATATTACAGTCTGAAGAATCCTGATGATATTATGCGGAAATTTATCGGAAATCTAATAGCACAGCGATGAAACATCATAAAAGGCTTAATGAATAAAAATGAATAAAATACGATTTTTCTGTGAGTTTTAAGGACTTACGGTTTTTTTTACCAATGATTTGATATATTCAATTACTTTACTTTTCGCATTCAAAATCTCGGTGCTTAAATCGGAACTCATCGTAAATGATTTGGGCTGAATGCCAATTAAAGAAATGCGACAATTGTGTTGTCTTTTTATCAATTCAATTGTTAAAGTTAATGGTAGGGTATGGGTCGACATTAACCCATAGGAAATCTCTTGGATTTCGTTTTCTTCAAAAAATTTAAATTCACCAGGTTTACCTTCAAAATTACATGCATCAACAAAAATTATCCAATCAGGTTTTTCCGCAACCACTTTATCAATATAATTTTCAGGTGAAATGCCGGCATCATAAATTATGACATCATTTAAATTATAAGATGTAAGTTCTTGAGCAATCAGACTGCCAATAGCATCATCAGAACACATTCGGTTGCCAATACCCACTATGACTAATTTCATCTTGAGATTAAAGGATTGTAAATGACTGCATAAATTAAGATTTAAGTTCTTGTATGGATAATCAAACTGCCAATAGTATCATCAGAACGCGTCCGGTTGCCAATACTGACTATGATTAATTTCATTTTAAGATTAGTGGATTGTCTTGGACAGCATAAAACAGAAGTTAAGTTCTTGTGTTATTAGATTTCAAATGGCTTCATCAGAGGGCATTAGATTATTAATCCAGTTCAGGGCTTTTTTCATACTCGTTATTAGCAAAATTATTCGGCAAAGAGAAAACGATTAAAGGTATGAATTATATGAAGATATTTAAGATATTTAAATCTGTGCATTGTTACTGAAAGCAATAGCCTCAATTTCAATACTAGCACCTTTAGGAAGTGAGCTGATTTGAACTGTTGCTCGGGCAGGATAATCTTTAGCAAAGTATTGTTTGTAAAGGTCATTGACTTCGCCAAATTTGCTTAAATCCGTCATATAGATTGTGATCTTAAGGATATCGTCAAAAGAGCAATTAATACTTTCTAAAATTGCTCTCATATTGGCAAAAATTTGTTTGGTTTCAGCAACTACTCCACCTTCAACTAAATTACCTGTTTCCGGACTAATACCGATTTGGCCGGAAAGATAGACCCAATTACCAACTTGAATTGCTTGACTATATGGACCAATTGGTTTTGGTGCCTTGTCAGTATAGATAATTCTTTTCATAATTGTTCTTTCTTTTCCAGAGTCGTGGAGAACGCATAGTTTTTTTCATATTGGCCCATAGACTCTGTGGTAATTTTATGATGTAAGATTACCTAATGCCAAAGAATACATCTTAGTCTCTTTGGTATCAGATCGAGATAGCATTACTACTGGTCGTTTAGCGCCAACAATTATTCCGCAAATTTTAGCATTACCCAGATATTGCAAGCCTTTTCCTAAGATATTGCCCGTAGCAATACTGGGGACAATAATTATATCGACATCACCGGAGATTTTTGTATTCACCTTTTTAACTTTTGCCGCATAAGGTGAAAAAGCAACATCTAAAGCCAGGGGACCTTCGATTAAGACATCGCCGAATTCTCCTTGTTCCGCCATTCGCGTAATTACAGCCCAATCTAAAGTTTCTTGAAGATTTAGATTGACTCGTTCAATTGCGGACAGCAAGGCTACTTTGGGTTGCAAAATACCTAAAAATTTAGCCAGCTGGATACTATTCCGGACAATATCAATTTTTCTTTTCAAATCAAGATCGACATTAATTCCTCCATCCGAAATAAAGAGAATTTTATGGTAACTGGGTAGTTCTAACAGAGCAACATGACTTAAGAGACGCTCACCACGTAAGCCCAATCTCTCATCCAAGACGCCTTTAAGAAAATTAGAAGTTGTAATCTGTCCTTTCATTAGAAAATCGCCATTTTGAGCGACTGCTTTAACTGCCTGGACAACGGCATCTTTTTCATCAGGGCAGTCGTAAATTTCAAATTCATTTTCCGGAATATTTAACTCTTTTAATATCTTGAGAATATTTTTTTGGTTACCGAAAAGCGCTCCTGTTGCAATTCCTTGTTTTTTGCCTTCATAAAGTGCTTCAATCGTTGGCAAATCATCAGCACAAGCAACAACGCATCTTTTGAAACCACGTCTCCTTGCCAATTCAAGCATTTCCGCAAAATTCTTAATCATATTTCACTAACCTAACTTAATGAAGTCAAGTAGCCAATTTTAATTAGCATACAAAAATTTCTTTTGCTGTCAAGTAATTTACGGAGAAACCCTGCAAAATGTCCAGATTATACCGAGATACGAAAGAAAGACCAAGATACTCATATGTGCGAGTTGTGTCACTTGAGATAAGATTGACTCTGTCTGAGTTCTCTACAGGAAGAAATCTGAAAAATGTTCAAAAGCCACCAAGACCCATAAGAAAAAAACAACAATTATGTTTCTGCATTTCATACCTTTTGAACCAATATTGACTTTATCAGGGTTATTTACGAAAAATTCTCAGGATGGTAAGTAAGCCAATCCGCCACTGATTAATTTTATTCTGTTTTCAGTTCTCCATTCAACACTGGCAGACTTAAATAAGTAAACAGATATTTATATGATTGATTTTGGGAATTTTTAACTTTTTAGCACTTTGCTGATAATTTTTTATTTATCTGGTAATGATCACATCGCTCATAATAAGTAAAATGATTTTTTCAAGAACGCGCCCGATTTTGACACAAAAGGTAGTGTATAATATTGGAGGTAAATTTAGTATTGATATGTTAAAGAAAAAGTGTCTCTTTTTGCTCATAAATCGATTCTAATATCTCTGCCCGAACTTGATTGTCAAGGTAACTCAATAAAAACTCTGAAAAATGCACAAAAGACACCGCGACCATAAGAAAAAACCAATAAATATGCTTCTGCATTTCATGCTGTTTGAACCAATATTGACTTTGTCAGAGTTCTTTCAAAAATTTCTTCTTAAAGATAAATGATTTCCTAAATTGCGGATACGATAATTTTGACTATTATTTTTTGAATGATTTTCTCAACTCCACTCATATTTATTCTACTAATTGCTCATAAATTAACACTTATCCCTCTGTTAAAACCGACCCTCAAGACAACTACATTTTTTCATTGAAAAGATTAAATGATTTCCTAAATTATTGATACTATAACCCTGACTATTATTTTCTGGTTTGTTTACTCAATTCCACTCATATTTATTCTGTCAATTGTCCAGAAATTAATACTTATATTTCTGCCAAAACCAAACCTCAAACCAACTCCCAAATTTTTCCTGACTCTACTTTCCAGGACTACTTTCTTGCCTATTTTTTAAGCAACCCAGAGGGCCATGGATGGGACTGTACCCTCTTTTCAGAACAAAATGCAATATCTTTATGAAAAACAATAAACTACCCGAAAATCCGGCCTGTTTAAAACATTAGTTATAACTAATGTTTTTGCGTTTGTTTTTAAGTGAAAAATGGCAAAAAGTTTTAGAAAGATTTAACACAGCAAAGTCTATTGCAAAAAGAAATTAGCGTAAAAAGGAGAATTAAATCAAGTTTGACTCAAAGTCTTACTGAAAAAAAATATGTATTCAGGAAATAATCGGTTTAGGACCGTATGAAAGTATCCCTGGTTAATGAGAGCTTTATATGATTTCAACTACAAGAGTAAAAATCAGTGTTCATATCAACAATATCAGTTGAAATGTTAAAAAAAGCCAAATAACAAAATATCATCAAAGGTATTGACTTGCCAGGAATATTACAATCTACGGTTTATTTGTTTAGTTTCCCGATATGGCACAGAATGATATTTTCTGACATTCCAATCTCACCTAAATCTCTTTCGGTTAAGGTTGAAGACTTAAGTAGATGATAATTTACAGTTTTTCTTGTGAAAGATAGCTGGAATGAAAGTGTATGAACTAAATCTAATTAAGAAAAAATAAAAATCATTAATACATTAAAACTTTCCGACATGTCATTATAATAAATGCGTCTGGTATTTTTTTTCTAATCCATAATATTTTTAGTGCCTTAATAGGGGAGTAAAATTTAGGTAAGAAAATAGACCCGGAATACTATGGAAAGGATATTAAAATCTGAATACTATGCAGCATCATAATTATTAATAATATTTTTATCACCTTATCGGGAAATAAAATCCAGTAAGAAAATAGAGCCTAAATATTATTGATTGGGATACTAAAATCTGAATGCTATGCGTCATCATTAGTCAATATATTAAGCTTATTATATTATCCATAATATGCCTTAGTGCCTTATTGGGTTCCTAAAATCTGAATACTATGTGCCATCATTAGTCAAATATTAAGAAAGAAAACGCCGAAAAATACTCAAGGGACGTCGAGTCCCCAAAAAACCAACAATTGTGCTTTCTGCATTTCATACCTTTTGAAACGGTGCTGTGCCAAGACATTGTATCTCTTTCCAAGGACCTAATTCTACGGCTACTT
>CAYYPG010000003.1:0-51544 GCA_964473505.1 uncultured bacterium
GCGATTTTACCATAAATTCCTTGGGCAGTACCAACACCAATATTTTTTGCCCAAACACCATAATTAATTAATTCACCGGGATTGGCTTGACCATTATTTCCTGAGTCATTCATTACTGTTGAACTAGCAACAACAAACGGACCGTTTGGCACAATAACTGGAATTGAATCAAAATAGGTGGCTTTATTATAAGCCGAAACTGTAATATTAAGATAACCGACATCGAGCACTGGTTGACTAAATGTAATTTGTGCGTTACCTAAAGCATCAGTGTAAGCCGAACCATAGAGCAAAGTATCTTTAAAAATACCAATCAAAGCATCTCGAACACCGGGCACGGAAATATTAATACTATTTGACCCAAGGAGAAAAACCGTGGGATGACTAACATTCATTGGTTGCGGTGGTAAAGTGCGCACAATAACTGATGCATCACCAAAAATATGCCAAGTTTGAAATTCTTTAACTCCATCCAGTGCAGGAAGATACGCTGCAATCATATGACAAGAACCATTAAACATTATACCACCAATAGTGTGATTACGGTCTTGAACTAATAAAGAACAAGCCGCAGATTGGGCAACAGTTGGCGGAACCCAAGCTTGTGAGATACTACTTCCATAAAATGCGATTGCTCCAGTAGGATTTGACGGAGTTCCAGCTCTTAACCAGGCTTCTCCAAAACAAGTGCCATTATCGAAATCACCATTTAAACAAGCTACGGAAATGATAAATGGTAATTTATTAGTGTTCGCCAAGGCAAATACATTACTATTAGAAAAACCTGTCGAACCCCAAGAAGTTGTGGTACCGTGGCCAATATAATTTACAATCGAACGACCGTCGTTAAGCCCAGACGAAACCATCGCACTAGTTCCATATGGGTCATAGATGCGATCAACCGAGATATAATTATATCCTAAAAGCATTGCTCTTAACCAATTACATCGGGTGGAATCAGCATATGGAGTACCACCAGTTTGATTTGAGGCTACTCCCATGCCTTTTCTTTCCCAATTATTACCAGTTACTAATGTCCTTTCATAGATTACGGTTCGATTAACTTGATTATCAACATCCGTTGGTGAATTGGCTGAAAAACGGGAGATAAATGCATCGGGATAATAGTCATTACCTGCAAGATAAGTATAGACCGGGTCAGAAATATCATTTACGGGAATACCAACAGTTGGTGCGGGTGGAACATCTCCAGCATCACCAACAATTAAAATCCAAACCAAACCACCCAAATTATATTCATTTTGGATATAATTTTTAATTGCCTGATGTCCAGACCCAGTTTCTTGTGGATAGCGAACTAACTTTGTGGGAATGCCTTTCATTCGTTTCCAACGAACAAAAGGTAGCATATTATTATAATACTGACTTGCGGTAATGATGACCATTCGACCAGCGCGTTCTAAAACTGAATCATAACGAGTTGACGAGAAATTCATAAAGAAACTTTCATAAAGTTCTTGAAATTCACGAGTAACTTTAACCAAACCTTGATCTCGACTTATAGGATTTACACCGAAGTCCTTTGTTTTATAGACCTCAACCGTAATATTTTTACATACTCGTAATTCACCTTGTTGAGGATTATATTGGAATGGATTAAAATGTAGCGTTAATCCTCGAAAATCCCGAATAATGAATGGTTCAGAGATATTTATCGAATTTTCTGGAAACCAACGGTCTTCAGAATAAAACGAACTGAATTCATAAGGAATTAAATCCGGATTGATATCCCGTGTCAAATTTCCTTTTGAAGGCAGAATAGGATTGACTTTAAAAGTTTCATATTCAGCACTAATAATCCGATAATTATATTCACCCTGATCATCGATTATGATATTACGATATAATCTTGGTAGTTCCGGATAACCTTTGTCTAAGTAAGTAACTGCTCCAGGTAAGACGACGCGATTATACAATTTACCATCAACCCAAACTTGCTCTAAACTATAGTCAGGAAGATTAAACTCAATAGTAGTTGAAAACTTATTGTCTTGTAAGACCTTCGCGGTCGGAACAAAACTGTTAAAAAACATTGCACAGATAATTAATAAATTCATCGTGCCTCCATTAAGGTATGTTCATTAACAATACCATAAAATATTTACCATTACGATAAAACCTTCCCATTGTTAATGGGATATAAAAACTTTCTCATAAAATAATTTTACAACTTAAATGGTAATTTGTCAATTACTTTATCCCCCAATATATCCAATACATACTATACAGTTTATGAAATTTAATTATAATAGTTACGGGAAACAGGTTTTTCAATTAGTAAAAGTTAAATTTAAGAATATGGAGCAATGCGCAAAAATATATTCATACCCGCAACTCAATAATCTCTAACTATTTATTTTTAATTACTCTCCCTAAAAATAGTAAATAAAAGTAAATGCTTCCTTGAATTGCGAACCAGATAACTTTGGCCTTCAATTTTTAATTACTTTTCAAAAAGCGCTAAATATTGTCTCTCGATAAAAGCAAATGATTTTCTGAATTATATACCCAATAAAACCTGCCAACCATTTTCTAATTGCCTTTCAAAAAGTGCTAAATAAAAAAAGTAGATGGTTTCCTAAAGTGTAACCATAATAGCCTTAACCATTATTTCTCGAATGATTTTCTCAACACCACTCATATTTATTCTGCCAATTGTCCAGAAATTGATACTTACATTTCTACTAAAACCAAGTGTCAAACCAACTACCAAATTTCGCCTGATCTTACTTTCCAAAGCGACTTTCTTACTTATTTTCCAAGTAACTCAGAGGACTGCGGAGGGAACAGTACCCTCTTTTTAGAGCAAAATGCTGTATCTCTATGAAAAACAATAAAATATTTAAAAATTCACCTTGTCTAAAACATTAGTTATAACTAATGTTTTTGTGTTTATTTTAACCCTAAAAGATGATAAAAATTTTTAGTAAGATGCGGTATGTAGCAAAAAGAACTTGAGCTCAAAGCTTTATTGTTCAATCGGTGAGCCGGTCTGATTAAGAGTGAGTTCAATAAAAGTATATATTAAGTAAGCACAATGTCATGTTAAACAAGTTTCAGTATCTAAAAATCAGGTTGTGTATAATATTTTATGTAAAATCAGTATTAAAAAAAATGGATATCTTTCTCTTTGTTTAAACATTATATATAGGAAAGCGAGCACACTTATGGAGAAGAAACAACTTAACAAAAATCTTGATGCTGCTTAAAATCATCTTATCCTTTCTTTTTATATTATCTGAATTAACATAGATCTGTAATTGGCTTGATCATACCCCAATGAAGCAAGAAAAAAATCTAAAATTGTAGAAATTATTTTAATATTCAAATATATTTGCCGACATGGATTCATATTAAGATTGGTAGTACCCTGCGAAAGATGAGCCGGATTTGATTGTAACTAATCTTAAAATCTTTAGAAAACTGATTTTAGATAATTTTCTATTTAAAGAAGAAACTCCAGCGGCAGGACTCGAACCTGCAACCCTCCGGTTAACAGCCGGATGCTCCACCATTGAGCTACGCTGGAGTAATATTATCATAAAAATTTATTGTGATTTGTCAAGTTTAATCTCTTGAACACTTGAAAAATGCTCAAGAAACACCGCTCCCCATAAGAAAAACCAATAATTATGTTTCTGCATTTCATGCCTTTTGAACCAATATTGACTTTGTCAGAGTTCTTTCTCTTTGAATTCTGACAAAAGTGGGTGGTTAATTTGTCGTATAAGAAATTTAATTTTAGACTCAATACAAATCATCGCTGCTTGATTTATCCCAGGTTTAGCGAACAATTGCAAATTTAGTTACATCGTGACCCCAACTAGTCTTTAAGAGTGCAAAATAGAGACCAGAGCCGACAGATTTTCCGGCTTCATTTTTACCATCCCAAACCGCACCAATTTTTTCTAATTGGACTTTATCGTTTTCAATACCATATCGACCAAGCGTCGGCAGATAATTAGTATTTAAGTTTATTTTCTTAACCAATTCCCCGCTTAAACTATAGATTCGAATTTCCGGATTAACAGGTTTGTTCATTAGTAGTAAAGGAAAGTAAATTTTGGTATGCTGGGAAATTATATAAGGATTAGGATAAGGGTCGCCAAACTGATCTTTTTTGTATTCTGGCCTTCGGCCAGGATAGGCTTTAAGTAATGAGTCAAGATTAGGTAGACCGTAGCCAAAAGTATCATTAGGTATTGTATAACCCAAATGCGTCGCGGTATTAAACAGAGCATTTTTAACTGAATCCGCATTCCATTCAGGATGGGCTTCAAGAATTAAAGCACAACATCCAGCAATTAGAGCCGTGGCACAAGATGTTCCAATACTTCCTTCATAGATGTTATTAGAATCTGGGGCAACAACAATTACAGTGTCGGATAATGCGACTAAATCAGGTTTTGTTCTACCATCAATAGTTGGTCCAAGACCAGTACCCCGCCAAGGCCTTAATGATTTTGTTACGCCACCTGCGGTAATAATACCATCAGCATCACCAGGAGCAACTATGTAACGACTAGGCCAAGGAAAAGCCGATGTCCTATTTCCCATAGCGCTAACCACGATAACACCTCTTTTTGCTGCAAGTCCAGCAGCAATTGAAATTGGAATCGTTTTTCCATCCAAATCTCGATCAGTGTACCAGTTGCGATAACCCAGAGAACTAGAAATGATTTTTGCGCCCTCTTTTTCCGCCCATTCCAGTGCTCTAATCCAATTGTCTTCTTCGGAAGTAATTTCAACCGTATCACCGGTTCTGGCTCGAAACAGTTCGGTCTTAGCAATTAACAGCTCAACACCAGGTGCAACACCGACCATTGCATAGGGTTGGTAACCAGCAATGATTGATGCCATGCGCGTGCCATGATTTGGCTGTTCAATATGGTCTTCATTTTCTTCATAATCTGTATTATTATCGCCATTTTTATACCAAAGTATAAATGGTTGATTATTAAAAGTTGTAATTCTGGGTGCATAACAAAAACCTTGAGCAAGAGTAGTTGGTGTCGAGAAAATATTACTAAAATCAGTAGATTTCGTAAAGTATATGCAACCCTGAGATTCATATGTTACAAAGAGAGTATCATTACATAAGGTAAAGGCAAAATCGCCTAAAGCGTTTTTGTTATCAGTAATTGATATTTTGCTACTCCAAGTATTACCATTATCAATCGACTTTCGTAATGACAATTTTGTTAATGGTGGTCGGGAATAGTCTTGATAAAGAAGATAAATGGTATCACCAATAGAATGTCCTTGAATCACACCCGCAAACGAATCAACTAATGGTCGTGATTGGAAAGTACTACCGTTATCATAAGATTGAAATTGATAAATTTTCTGAGATTTTACACCCACGGCAAAGATGTTAATAAATGAATCGACAAGGACAACTGGATTAATAACTGGTTCACTAAAGTTACTGACCAGAATGGGGCTTGAGAACTGAATGTTGTTAATAGGAGATTTATCGAATAATAACACGGAATCCGGGTTAGTATAAACTAGATATAGATAATTAGTTGTCGCAAAAATATTGGGATTTTTTCCAGTTAGGATTGGCGTACTTAAAGATTGCCAAACCGTATCCGCAAAATATCCAAAATAAATTCTGGTTATAGGCAAAGTTGGCGCCTGAGGTAATAAATCTTGCCAAGTTAAAAATGTTTTTGGACCGCTTAACGCATATGAAATCGTTTGAATTGAAGTACTGCGAGTAGGACTAAAATAGATATTTTTGGCATTTGCCCAGGTTTGACCTTGATTATTGCTATAGCTGTAGAAGATTCCGCGGTGTTGAGTAGAATATCTAAAAGTATCTGCGGCATAGACCAGTAGTAATCGGTTCTGTTGAGTTTTTATCAGTCGCAATGTTTTTACTAATCCGATATTGGTTAGATTATCAATTTTTGATATGTTGCCCGATATATCCTGTTTATAAAAATCATCTGGAGCGAGGAAATCGTGTTCTTTATAGATGTTTAGATTTTTTACCGCATTATGTTTTCTTTTTAGTCCAGTATCAAAAATTGCCAGTTTTACTCGAGAACCTGTATAACCACGACGAAATACTTGTGGAACACCTAACATTGCATTCTGGTCATAAGATAAATCATAAAAATTACGATCGGCAGGAGTATCATCTTTTCGTTTATTTTTTTCTTTATTGTGTGCAGTCAAAACAATGCCGTCAATTATTTGTTGAGAATTAATTCTTAGAGGAGTTATATTGTAAACAAACGGCAAATTAAATATCTTTTCTAATATTGACGAAGACGATACCCGAAAACTTGCAGCATTGAGCCAATTGGAGACATATCGCAGTTGAGCGCCCAAAGTGGTGATTTCATCAATATATTTTTGATATACCGGCAGGTCATCAAAATCGAAAGGCTGTGCCATAAAATTTAGTCTTCGTTCTATCGCATCGGCACTTAACTGAAAAGAGTATTTTTCTAATAGATTTTCGTATTCGGATTGAGTCGTAAAGCCTTTATCTGTAAAATAGACCCATACCAAATTATGATTAAAAATGTCTGGAGAAAATTCCTTTATCGGCGCACGGTAAAATGAAGTTGTAGAAATTAAAAGAACTGTTATTAATAGATTCATAGACTATACGGGATTAGATTAGATAAATTAGACAAAATGCCACCCAAAACGATAAAGAGAGTGATGGCAATGATAAATAATCCGATATTAATTATTCCCAAAATCAAACAGGTTCGACCGATTTTTTTCCCTTGTTCCGAAATACTTCCCTGGGATATTATCACACCAAAGATAATGCCAAATAGAGGATAAATCAGCGAAAAAACATATAACCAAGTAACATTAACTAAATAAATTATATCAATAAGCGATTGTATACGATTTAATTGCGGGTGTAGCGTATCCTGTTTTTCTGAAGTAATATTAAGATTTTCCATAGAAACTCCAATTTATTTATGATTTTAGTAATTGTCAAATACCCCGCGAAGGAGTTGAACCTTCAACCCACGGATTAAGAATCCGTTGCTCTGCCAAGTTGAGCTAGCGGGGTATAGATTCATTGTCTAATTACTGACAAATTGAGTTTTATTCAACTTAAATTATTTTATATTTTGAAGTTTCAATTATTTTTTTATCAATCTACATAAACTCAAAATTATAGTAATTTTTAATTAGACCACAAACATATTATTTCAAAAATTATTTTTTAAAGTTCAAATGAGTCTTATATTATAAGCGATTCCATTAAAGTTGCAATATTAAATAAACGATAAAATGTTGTTATAAACTTAATATATTTCTATTTAGAGAGCAATATAAAATAATCGCGCCCGGCGCGACTCGAACGCGCAACCTACGGGTTCGAAGCCCGGCACTCTTTCCAATTGAGCTACGGGCGCATGGGTGAGTGAGGGGAATTGAACCCCCAACATCCTGAGCCACAGTCAGGTGCTCTAACCAGATTGAGCTACACTCACCACAAATGAATTATTATTTTCGTAAACGCGCCTGAAGGGATTCGAACCCCTGACCATCGGATTAGAAATCCGATGCTCTATCCAACTGAGCTACAGGCGCAAGTCGGGGAGACTGGATTTGAACCAGCGACCCCCACGTCCCAAGCGTGGTGCGCTAAACCGAGCTGCGCTACTCCCCGAAAAATTTTTCCGAAATTTCGACTATATCCAATGTCTCGCAATATATTTACAATATATTTCAATAATAACATTAGAATCTAAACATGTCAAGAATAATTATCGGGATCTTTGGATAAATCAGAATTTCCCAAACCTTATGATATCTATCGTCTATTATACCTTACAAATTAATCATCATTACGTATACTTTTACTTTCTTGATAAGCAAGAGGCGTAAACTTTTATTTTTTCCGGTTCTCCAGCGTTACAGCACCAGACAAGGTTTCTATATTCATTATCTTCAAACCCTTCACAAGGAAATTTCATATCTTTTGCCAAAACTCTTAAATTAATTTTCGTCTCATGCCTTGAAAAACAAAGAACTTTTTTAGAATTTTCCAATAAATTCAGGTTGTTCAGGCAATTTTCTCTATAAGCCAACAACGGAAACAAATAAAATCCAGAAAGTAAATCTTCTCATTTGTTCGATTAGTCCAAATCGGCTTTTTAACTGATAAAATCTAATTATCAATATAGAACTAATTTGTACATAGCACCTAATACTTTTGTGTTGCTCATATAATAACCCGACACTTCCGCAAATGTTGATAATTTTCTTGTCTACTTTTTACTCTCAAAGCCTTGCAAAATTAACGTTCCTTTTGCAAGTGGTTTTTATCAAAACTTTAAAATTTGTTTTGGGTAATTTGTGGGGAATCAAAAACTTTTCAATTAATCTCTAATGAGAAAAACAATATATCTTTTTTAAACGCCTATTTTTCTATAGAAAAGCGAGTGGCGTTCTGTTCATAATATCTTTGAATTTCTTTCATTGCTTTTTGATAGTTCTTTTGGTTATAGCTTATGGCGAAATCACGGGCATTATTCCGAGAGCCATTATAAAATCGGGTAAAAAAAATTGTAAAGATTAATGTCGCGTCCAAATATTGTTTGTTTTTAATACTATGAATCGTTCCATAAATTGCTGCTGAGTTTATCAGAAACGACAAAATCCCCCAACCGTATCTGCGGGCATAAATTTCGCCACTGCCAGGAATAAATGTCGATAACAATTGGGCTAAAGAAACATTTTTTTTGGGTAATCTTAATATATGATGCGTTTTAGTAATTAACCAACTATCTTGGGCCAGCGTAAAATATTCTAAAGCAGTTTGGGGTTCGAGTTCTTGTAAAGCAACATAACCTAATGCTCGATAAATCTCGGTTTTGTTGTGATAGCCAGCTGTGATTAATAAATCGTTTAATTCTATCTTTGCTCTGAAATACCTCTTGGTATCTAGGTATATCTGGGCTAAAAGTTGTTGCGCTTTTTGGGATAGTGAATCCTGCTCTGATAAAAGGGCTCGTAATATGTTTTCAGATTTTAAGGTTTCATTACAATAAAAGTATGAGCGTGCTAATTTGTATTTTATTTTTCGTTGTTGAGAGGCACTGGGATTAAAAAATAAGTAGCGCTCAAATTCAGTAATCGCATTAAAATAATCCTTTTGTTCGTATAAAGATTCGGCTATGGATAATGAAGGTTCAACTATTATATTTATATTAAAGTTAAATCTAGGAAGGGTTGTTATCTTAGAATAGTTTTTTTGATGGGAATGGATGTGGACTTCACCTACTGACTGCTGAGAAGAATTAAATAATATTATTAATAATAAATGGTAAATCAAATTTTTAAAACTAAAGAAAATTATTCTAACGACTTATTTTTTAATTAAATTGTCTGCAAGCATACTTGCTGAACTATAGGCTTGGTCGCAAGTCCTGGCTAATAACGTAATTCTTGTTTCGTCTTTAGCCCCTTCTAGGCTGTTAATATTCGCTTGAAAAAAGTTTATTTGGGCTTTAAGGGAAACAATCTTGGGGCGGTCACGATATGAAAGTTTTGATGCATTTCGTAAAATAAAATTGTAGTCGTCTTCTAACAGATTGTCTTGACATTCTTTTACTAAATTGGCAACCCGTTCTTCAATATAGAACCCTAAAAAATGCTCAAGAGACGCCGAGTTACAGAAGAAAAAGCCAACTTTCGTGCCTCTGCATTTCATACCATTTGAACCAATATTGCCTTTGTCAGAGTTCTTTTCAATATCAACCTTGACAAATCGCTGGCGGTATTGAAAATAACCGATAATGGTTATGCTCACAGTTATTAAAACTAAGAAAATAAAAATGTATTTCATAATCTCATCTGTTTTGTATCTATATTTTATTCACTCTTTATATATTTTTTAACCAAATAATGGTAATTTGGTAATAAATCATAATTACTTAAAAGATTATCAATTTGGTTTTGATAATTTTGGATTTGGAATTCATTATAATCCCGTGCGCAAATGTTTGCACCATAAATATTTCCTAGCCAAAAATAAGCAGTTAGAACAGTAAAGATCCCAAACTTTATGCGAGAAGCATCGTTGTAGTAATAGTGATTAGCAATTAAACCACAGCTGACTACGGTGATGAACGAGTAGAGACCATCACCGACTCGACCACAATAGATTTGTCCTAAACCAGGAATTATTGAAGAGAACAGGGTTGATAATACTCGACTGCGATGTTTTAGACCTTGACCATTGTATTTTGCCAATTCGATAAATATATGAGCAGTGCAGTCGGGAGGTCTATTGCTCTCAAAAAATTGAGCACCGGTCTTAAAGTTTTGCTCCTTATAGTATGACCATCCAGTGAAAATAATCCTTTCTTTCTCCAATTCTGTATTTTCTAAAAGTTGTAATTTGGCTCGCGACGCTTCGTAATTACCTTGTGCGAAAAAGGTTCGGGCTTGACCCAGATAAAAATAAGGATTGGCATGTTGGCTGAAATAAAAAAGTGCTTGGTCATGTGCTTTTAATCTTAAATTGGCTTCACCTAATTTCAGTAGAATATATTGCTTAAGGTCCGTGTAATTGGGAAGGATATTTATATTAAATAATACTCGTTTATACTCACCGATTGCCCTCAAGTAATCCTGATTAGTAAAAAGGTAGTCGGCAAAATCCAATGCCATTTGTATTTTCTTAATAGCAGTGTCAGAATCGAGGAATGTACGACTCGTAATTTGCATATTACTATCTGTTACTTGCCATGTGCGGTCAGTGGCCTGCGGTTTGTCATTAATATGGTATTCGGCTTGATTATCAAAGAGTAATTTTTTAATATAGTGGTTTTTTGGTGGGTCATAAATACGGTCGTTCTGAATACCAAAATAATAACGGTCAAGATAGTTCCAGGCTGAAGGATTACATCTTAATAATCGGTCAGCGCCCATAAGCGCACCAATTATAAAACCATACTTATTGACACTGTTTCTAAAAAATTGCGAACAAGTGGGTGAAAAATTACAAATATACTGCCCCTGTAGAGGAGATATAATCTTTTTATAAAAAGATAAAGTCCAATTAGTCGTAATATTTATCGAGTTATAGGCTGAACATATTTCTGCGGTAATGATGATGAGGAAAATGAGATAAATTTGTTTCATGAGTTAGCTGTTATAAAGTTATAAAATAGTGGTATAGGCTGAACATATTTCTGCGGTAATGATGATGAGGAAAATGAGATAAATTTGTTTCATGAGTCAGCTGTTATAAGTTATAATAGAAAACTCTGAAAAATACTCAAGAGAAACCACACCCCTCAAGAAAAACCAATAATTATGCTTCTGCATTTCATATCTTTTAAACTAATATTGACTTTGTCAGAGTTCTTTAATAATAGAGTAGACATATTTCCAGTAATGATAAAAATAAGATTTATCAGTTTCAAAAGCTTATCTATTATAAGTTACAGTAGATATTTAAGTCGATTATATTCGACACAGTAATTTTTATTATAGTAAATTATAAATGACAATAATATCCATTATTTTTATATCTTTGGTACCATCGATATAGAAATGAACTATATCCAGAGCCATATTTGTTATTGTCGATATTGAAATCAATTATATTAGCAACAATATGCTTTAAGATTAAGTTCCAATATAAATTTTAAAGTCATTGATTGGGACTTGGCTATCAGGTTTAATTTCTAATGCCAATTTATATTTCTTAGCTATCTCTGCTAATTGTTCTTCGCGTTCAGCAAGGAGAAATTCATAATTTGATGGCGCAACCATAATTTTGACTTTCTGTCCGGTTAACTGTTGACTCTTGACATTCAGGGTTCGTTCAATTTTCATCGCGATTTCAGTCCGAGATAAAACTCGTCCTAATCCTTTACATACTGGGCAGATTTCGCATAAAGTATGGAGTAAACTTGGCCGAATACGTTCTCGGGTCATCTCCAGAATGCCAAAACGACTAACCTTGGCAAAATCGGCTTTGGCTCGGTCATTTTCCAAACACATCTTAAGTTCTCGTACTACAATATCCATATTCTTCTGTTCTTTCATATCAATAAAATCAATAATAATCAAACCTGATAAGTCGCGCAAGCGAATTTGGCGCGCGATTTCTGATGCTGCTTCTAAATTAGTTTGCAATATTAATCGTTCTGGGTCTTCTTCGTGGGCGAATCGACCAGAATTGACATCAATCGCAACTAAGGCTTCAGTTTGGTCAATAGTGATAAAACCACCACTTTTTAACCAGATACGACGCTCTAATGCCCGATTTAATTGAGCATCAATTCCATAATGTTCAAAAATTGGAACTTCACCTCGATACAAAGATACCCGAGGAATAAGACTGGGTGCCATTATCTTTAAGGTTTCGAGGATTTCATGGTATTTTGCTTCTGAATCGACATATAACGATTCAACATCATGGGTAAATAAATCACGAACAATTTGCGTGGTAATATCGGATTCATCATACAGAAGAGCCGGTGCTTTTTCTCTATTTGCCCGTGCTTCAATCTCTGCCCATTTGATTTCTAAAGCCCGATATTCATTTCTGATTTCATCTTCAGTGGCATTTTCAGCTGATGTGCGAATAATGAGACCGACATCACGTCTTTTTATCTGTTTTGCCAATTGTCGGAGGCGGGCTCTTGTTTTTCGGTCCCGAATGCGACGAGAAACACCTATACGGGATACCGAGGGGAAAAAGACTAAGTTCCGACCGGCTAAAGAAATATAAGATGTAACTCGCACTCCTTTTTCGCCTAACGGCTCTTTGGTAACTTGACAGAGAATTTCCTGCCCCTCGCTAATTGATAATTCCTGAGTTACCGACTTCTTATCTTCGGGATCGATTTCCAGTTGGGATTCATCAAAAACTTCTAATTCAGGAATATCGGCTAAGGGCAAAAAGCCATTCTTTTTTAAACCTAAATTGACAAAAGCACCTCTTAATCCCTTAACAACATTTTCAACTCTGCCTTTGTAAATTCTACCGACTAAAGCACTTTTACTATCATGTTCAATAAAAAACTCGACTAATTGTGAATCTTCCAAGATAGCGATTCGGATTTCTGAATCACTACTGGCAAGAACGATTTCTTTTTTAACCTTCATATTTTTCCTTTAGCTTGAACTATTTCTACTAAGCATTATAATAGAAAGGTCGGTAAAAATCTATAATTAGCAAAATTTCGTAATGTTTTTGCGTCAACCGCTAATAAAATCAATAGTTATGAATTTTTGAATCAAGTTTATGTTAACACATGGAACTTTTGCAGTAGTTCCTAAATGTAGCCAATTAATGCTGCTAAGCTCACATTGACAGTCTAAGGTTTGGGTTAACGAAACAAATTTACATTTTGAATTTTGGTTAAAAATTCCTTGTATTTCAGTCATATATTTATTTTCTTATCCTGCGCAAGTACAATTGTTGAACATTTTATCATCGCTTTAAATATTCTCGTATCCGGTTCATAGTTTTTAGAGTCATTAGCGCACTATATATAAATAATACATGCGTTTATGATTTTCTACGTTTTTCATAAAAAGGTTCATCAAAAACTTCCATCGGCGTAATTCTTTTTCCATTTCTGACCAGATAAATCTCTTGACGAATAACATTTAATTGTCTAACTTTGGTTTCTTCCTGCGAAAAAAGTTCTTGGAGGATCGTATATAATTTGATTTTTGGGCCGATATTGATAAATAGTTCCAGACTTTTTGGTCGACATCGCTTAGACCCATCAATATTGCTGGTCTCGGTAAACGAAATTTCTTCGATACCATTGATTACATTTTGCGGAGGCAGTAATGCAGTAATATTCCAATCCTCGGGAATATCGGAAATAGTATAGTGAATTAGACTACACGATTTGCCTAAAGTAGGCGTTTTTCGGCTGATAATTCGAGCGTCAACTATTCTAAGGTCTTTAGGAAAGAAGATACCTAAATCGCGGACGATATTTCCGCTGTAGTATCGGGTCATTTCAATATCCATGTATTCGCCATTAGAAATGACTCCAACCGGTAAAGGCGGTCCGAACGAAACTACAGGATGGGGCGAAAATCCTTGGGAAAAAGCAATTGGTAATTCGGACCGGCGTAAGGCACGATAGATTGCACGCACAATATCAAGATGACCAGCAAATCGAAATGATTCACCGACTGTATATTTAACTCGCACCCGCACATTTGAATTTAATGCACCATCACGAGTAGGATAGGTCAAGAAATCATTTGGTTGCAAACGCAGTAATTTCCACTCCTGCAAATCCGGTTTATATTGATTTTCATCTGACGTTGGCGGAGCTGGAAAATTATCTTTTCTTTTATCCTCGTGGTCAGAATTGGTATTTACCAGAATTTTTATTTCTTCTTTTTTATTTTCTATTGATTTCTGTGGAGAATTGAGCCTAGTACAATTTTCAATACCACATTGTTGACATACCAGTTGACAATCGGGTGTTTTTTCATAATTAAATGCTTTGCGATATTCATTGATTAGAAATTCTTTGGAAACGCCGACATCAATAAAATCCCAAGGCAATGGTTCTTGTCGGGGTTTGGCTTTTAGATAATTGCTCACATCGAGATTGTGCTTTTCTAAACTCTTTTGCCAAATCTCAAGATTAAATTTTTCTGTCCAATCTTGAAATACACCATTATTTTTATAGACCTCAAGCAAAACCGAATTTAGTTTTTCATCGGCCCTTGCCAATAGGGCTTGGATATATGAAACATCAGTATTTTCCCATTTGGGAGTTATATTTCTTCGACTTTTTAAGTGTTGACGGAGATAGGCAATTTTTTCCTTAATGGTCTCGGGCATTTCAAATGCTGACCATTGTAAAGGTGTATGGGGTTTAGGAATAAATTGGCTAATGCTCAATTTAATCGTTGCGTGTTTAGCAAGTTTGGCTGCAGTATTGACAAAATCGATAATCGCGTTAAGGTCAGTAAACTCTTCATTAGGTAAACCAATCATAAAATATAATTTAATATTTCGCCACCCCGCAGCCGAAGCTAAAGCAATCGAACGAAATACTTTTTCTTGACTAATATCTTTATTAACCATAGATTGCAATCGGGCATTACAGGTTTCCGGAGCAAATGTTAAACCCGTCTTTTTAATCGCTAAAATACTTTTTATTAACTGTTCATTTAAATCTTCTCCCCGCATTGATGGTAAAGATACCGCAACTTTTCTTTTTGCGGCTTGATAAACAAGTTGCGCAACTAATTCTTCTAACTGGGGATAATCGTTAGCCGAAAGAGACAGTAAAGAGACTTCTTCCCAGCCAGAAGAACGCATGCCCCTTTCGGCTAAACGTAAGATTTCTGGGATAGTGCGGTGACGAACCGGCCGATTGATAATACCGGCTTGACAAAATCGACAACCGCGTGAACAACCACGGGCAATTTCAATCGTCAACCGGTCATGAACTGTTTCACAAATTGGTACAATCGGTGGATAGGGAAAATCTTCTTCTTTTAGCGAAGAAATTATTTGTCGTTTTATTGGTTGCTTATTTCTGCTTACTAACGGAACATAAACCCCTTCAATTTTAGATAACATTTCTAATAAATCGGCACGGTTTTTGCGATTCCAATTTTGGAAAACTTCAACTATTTTCAGTACAACTTCTTCTCCATCACCGATGACAAAACAGTCAAAAAAACTTTGGACAGGAAGGGGATTAACACAACAAGGACCACCGGCAATAATTAACGAGTCTTGTTCGCTGCGGTCTTGGGCAAAAAGTGGAATACCGGCTAAATCCAAGATATATAGAACATTAGTGTATGATAGTTCGCTTTGTAAAGAAAAACCGAGGATATCAAAGGTTTTTAAAGGCTTTTTGGATTCTAATGAATATAGCAAGACATTGTTGGCTTTAAGTTTTTCTCCAAAATCAACCCAAGGTGCATATGCCCGTTCAGCAATAACATTCTTTTGCCGATTAAGAATTGAATACAGAATCTTCAGACCATAATTAGACATTCCAATCTCATAGACTTCGGGCATAATTAACCCAAAATAAATTGGACGATTCTCAACTTCTTTAATATAAACATTATATTCACCACCAGTATAACGAATCGGTTTTGTAACTAAGGGTAAAATCCTTTTTAATTTTTTTTCCATCTGATACGAATTACGATTTAAATCGACAATAGATTCCGTCATAATTTACAGATTTGATTATTTAAAATACATTGCCTTTTTATCCAAAAAATATTTTACCGAAACTAATAGACATAATTCTTAATTCATTTTAATCATATATATTTAAAAAGTCAATCTTTTATGGAAATAAAATTAAATTTTGTGGCGAATTAAAAATATATTATTCATTGGCATTAATAGCGATGATAAAATAATAATAATAAAAACATCAGCACCACCAAAATGATAAAGATGGTGATAGAAAAGATACACTTATGTCGTTAAATTTTTAAGATGTTGACTTTCGTAAGGGTATCAACTTTCTTTTTAGATAACTCGTAAAAAGTCAACATTACCTTAAAAGACTCGGAAATGTTCAACCGGATTTTTTTGAATTTTTCTTAATTTGGACTAAGGTACAAAAACCTTGTCTTTAAAAGTAAATAATTACCTGAACTGTGCTTAGTACCCCTAATCATTATTTTCTAATTGCCTTTCCAAAAGTGCTAAATAAAAGCAAACGATTTTCCAAATTACTAATCCAGTAATTCTGGCCAATATTTTCTAAATGATTTTCTCAACACCTCTTATATTAATTTTGTCAATTGCCTATAAATTGATAATTACATTTCCACTAAGATTAACCATCAAAACAATTTAAAAATTTCTCCCGACCCTGCTTTCCAAAACGCCTCCCTTGCCTATTTTTCAAGTAACCCGAAGGGCAGTGGCGGGGACTGTACCCTCTTTTTAGGGCAAAATGCAATATCTTTAAGAACAACAATAAGTTATCTAAAAATCCTTCTTATTTGAGATATTAGTTATAACTAATGTTTTTTATGTTTTTCTTTACTCAAAAGATGGCAGAAAAATTTAGAAAGATTTATAGCACAGTGCGTTCTATTGTAAAAAGAAGTTGGCATAAGAATAAAAATTAAGAGACTTTGGGGTTAAGGTTTAGCGTTCAATTTAAAATCCACTTTGATTAAAAGAAAACTCTGAAAAATGCTTAAGAGAAACCGTACCCCACAAGAAAAAATCAACAATTATGCTTCTGCATTTCATGTCTTTATAAACTAATATTGACTTTGATAGAGTTCTTTTAAAAGTGAGTTTGACAAAAGATTATAAGTAAACTAAGGTCATAGTAAACAAGTTTCAGCATATAAAAATGATAATGATTATGAAAGAATGTAACGAGTTTGTGATAACAAAGGAAAACTTTTGCCGAACCTGCTGAAAATCCATTACTTAAACGATTTTTAAAAATCTTCGTGTCAACGAACTAATATAAGAGAATTCTGACAAAGTTAATATTTATTCAAGAGACACAAAAGACACAAACGATTTCTTGATTTTTTCTCTGGGATCGACATTTTGGCAGACATTTTTAAAGTTTTCTAATAAAAACAACGGTTGTGAGACCAAAAATCAAATTCAGGGTAGCAAAAGTGGACTTTCGCAGAACTTTCAATAATTATCACCAAAATAGAATTTTACTTTATCAGTCGTGCATAAAGAGAGATTAGCAAAAATCGTCAATTACGCAAAGTATTATGCCAAGCCAAGCTGAAGCAGACTTAAGTGAGGTGAAATCAACAGGTTCAAACATATAATAGAGAACACTGACAAAGTCAATATAATCTTAAATGATACAACTTGCGCATATGAGATTTTTGGGTTTTTCTTTCGTGTTTTCGGTGTAATCTGAATATTTTGCAGAGTTTTTAGTTCTTTATAATTGAATAAGGCTATATTTTGCATATGGTCTCATATCTTTAAATAGTTATTTAAAATTAACTTTTACTGATTAAAAAAACTTATTTCCCATAACCACTATAATAAATTTCATATGGATAGTTTGTGTTGAACTATTGCAATTTGGCCGTTGACATTTTATGATTTTTTCGTATACTATCTATATGAGTATGAATAAATGTAACTCTATAAAATGCAATTCGATTATAAAATTGAAATAATTATCTCTAATGAAACAAAATAAAGTCCCAAAAGCATTACAAAAATTACCCGAGCGGTCATTTAGTTAGTTCCACATCGTATTTTCGTATGCGATAAAGAAAATCATCTTCTTTGCTGGAATAAAGCATGTGAGGAAATTATTAATAAACGACCAGAAGAGTTTTCTTCTTTGCATTGTTGGGAACTTATCCATAATCTCAAGCATCGGCCGAAAAACTGCATTGAATTTGATATAAAAAAAGAGTCGACAGCAAAAATCCACCGAGATGGTTATTAATGCCAAACCCAATCAGGTAATGGCAGAACCAATATATGACAAGAAAAATAAAATATACTGGCGCAATTCATATCATGTCTGACGTTTCTCAACAAAAACAATTGAATCTCGCGCTAATCCGTCGTGGACGGATATTAGAGGCAGTAGCAGTCGCCGCCGAGCTTTTTATAAAAAATAAGGATTGGGAATCTGTAATTCCCAAAGTTTTAGCCCTTATCGGTAAAGCCACGAAAGTAAGTCGGGTCTATATATTTGAAAAGCATCTCTCGTCTAAAGGTAGGTTATTAGCCAGCCAAAAATTTGAATGGGTTGCAAAAGGCATCTCTTCACAAATCAATAATCCGTTAATGCAAAATTTAGATGTAATCAAAGCCGGATTTAAACGATGGATAAATATTTTAATCCAGGGCAAACCACTATATGGTATTGTAAAAGATTTTCCCATCAAAGAACAGAAATTTCTTTCCACACAAGATATTCAGTCAATCATAGTGTTCCCAATTTTTGTCGCAAAGAATTTATGGGGTTTTATCGGTTTTGATGACTGTATTTCTGAGCGGGTGTGGACCCAAATTGACATCGACGCCTTGAAAACACTTGCTGGTCTAATCGGAACAGTAATTGAAAGTTCTCAAAAAGATAAAATTTTACTCGAGAGTGAAGAAAAATACCGCGGATTAGTTAATAATCTGAATGTTGGTATTTATCGAAGCCCACCCAAAGGCAGATTTATTGAAATCAATCCTGCGATAGTACGAATTTTAGGCTATAATTCTTATGATGAATTAAAAAACACTTTAGTCACAGCTATTTACCAAAACGCCAGAGATCGAAAACTTTTTCTTAAAAAGATTAACACTTATGGCTCTGTAAAAAATGAAGAACTGCATTTAAAAAAGAAAGACGGCACACCAATCATTGCCCAAGTAACGGCTCGTGCCCATCGCAATGAAGCCGGTGAAATTGACTGGATTGATGGTGTCATTGAAGATATTACGGAACACAAAAAAGATCAACAAGCATTATATGAATCAGAAACAAAATTTAGAACGCTGGTGGAAAATATTCAAGATATTATCATTCTTTATGACGGCAATGATAACATTAAATATATTAATCCAGCTTGTAAAACCCTCCTGGGCTTTGCCCCGGAAGAGTTAATGAAAAAAACAGCCGATGAATTTCATTCATTAATTCATCCTGATGACCGAAAAGAAGCAGAAATAAAATTGAGTGGTGTGAAGCAAGGCATACCTTGTAGGAATATTGAATACCGCATAATTGCAAAAGATGGCAAAATAAAGTGGATATCACACTTTCGGACACCGATAATCAAAGATAATAAGGTGCTTATGACGATTGATTTAATTAGGGATATTACCCAGCAGAAAATATTCGCTTTACAACTCCAATCTGCCAAAGAAGCCGCGGAAGCTGCTAATCGCGCGAAAACCGCTTTTCTGGCTAATATGAGTCATGAATTGAGAACACCCATGCACTCCATCTTAGGATTTACCGATATCCTTTTAGAAAAAGAAGAAAACAATCATCAAGAAAGAAAAGAGTTTTTAGCAATTATAAAGAAATCCAGTGATAAATTATTACATATTATTAATGACTTGTTAGATTTATCAAGAATTGAAACGGGAAAAGTTATTGTGGAATCTAAAGAATTTGATATTGTTGAATTAGCCAAGCGCCTTAAATTTACCTATGAGCCCAAAGCCAGAGAAAAACAACTCCAATTCAAATTATTCTTAGCCCGGAATTTACCAAGAAAATTAATCGGCGATGCAATAAAAATAGAACAAATTGTTACTAATCTTTTAGACAATGCCTTGAAATTTACTTATCAGGGAAAAGTAGAATTAGGCTTTCGCATGCACGAAATCAAAAAGCCCAAACAGGGTATTTTAGAATATTATGTAAAAGATACCGGTATCGGTATCGAACCCGAAAGGATGAAGACATTATTTGAACAATATCTCGATAGTAATGCTTATCTAACCCGAGTTACCCCAGGTGCGCGATTAGGATTAGCAATTGTCAAACAACTGGTCAACTTAATGCAAGGTGAAATCGTTGTTAAAAGTAAACTTACAAAAGGCACAAAATTTTTAATCCGTCAGCCAATAAAATTTGCTTAGCCCGACAAAACTGAGTCACAACAATCACAACTTATGAAAGAGATAAAAAACTTTAATATCTTATTAGTCGAAGATAACCCGGACCATCAAAAATTAATTCAAGTATATTTAGAAAATACTGATATTAATCTAATCATTGCAAATAACGAACAAGAATTATTGGAAAAATTGCGTCAACCAATAAAATACGACCTAATCCTACTTGATATTCAATTACCTAAGACCGATGGTTATACACTAACCAAAAAAATAAAAGCGGCCCAAAAAGATATAACTATCATTGGGTTAAGTGCTTTTGCTATGCGTGGCGACAAAGAAAAAGCACTCGCCCAAGGAATGGTTGATTACTTAACAAAGCCTATTGATAAGCGCACTTTTCTGAAAACAATAATGAGACACCTCAAAAAACGGTAAATAATTTGGCACAGTATGCTTTTTAGAAAATCTTTTCGATATAATATAATTTTAGCCGAAGATAATCCAGACCATCAAAGAATGATTAAAGAAATTTTTAAAAAGTATAATGTTAATATTGATATTGCCAATAACGGTAAAGAATTATTAGAAATGTTACCCTTAAAACCTTATGATTTAGTCTTAATGGATATTCAAATGCCCATCGTCGATGGCTATACCGCAACCGAAAAGATTAGGGGAAAACAACAATACAAGGATTTAATCATTATCGGCTTAACCGCTTTTTCTTTACCGGGAGATGCTCAGGTCGCTATTAGTAAAGGAATGAATGACTATGTAACTAAACCAATTGATAAAAATGAATTAATAATGACGGTGCGTCGTTATCTTAATATCAAAAAGTAAATCTCACCTAAGAAATTATTAAACTAATTAATTTCACGAGCAATAAAGTCTAAAAATAAATAACCATTTATGCCTCTGAAAAATTTCTGCCGAAACTGGCTGCGAATTTTAACAATTTTGGTTTTCTGTAATTAATAATTTTGATCCAAGAATTCTTATATCAGCACACTTGACTTAAATAAAATAATTTGATATAATAATAATATATTGTAATAATAATTCTTACAAAAAAAGATTTCTGCGATATCAATAAAAGTATCTAATATTTATTACCTAAAAGCGAATATCCCATATTTGTAAATATATAATAATGATGAGACGCCAATAGTAAATTGTGTATCGTACATAATGTTTAAAAGAGTTAACATAAAAAATTATGAAAATTATTAACATTAACATAACCTCTGCAGGTTTTGGGGTATATCTCGTACCAAGCGTCTTTGCAATCGATGTTTTATTTGCAATACAATGGAGGTAGAATGGCTAAAAAGTTTCCCTTTGTTTTAATTGCCATATTTTTTGTTGTATCTGATATTGTTGCTTATCCTGAAACCCAAAGGGAATGGTTATTAAAGTTTGCTCAAGAGCAAAAGGAAAAATATCAAAAAGGACGGTCAATAGCCGAATCTATTGCGATAAGACTGGGGTTGCCGATTATCGACATAGATGCTTTGGGAAGAACTATAGAATTACAAAGATTTGAAAACGGTCAGCCAGTATATTACATTACAGAAAATTTAAATGCCGCCCGAACAATATCAACTGACAAAGTTTGGCCTGGAGGCAGTGGCGGATTTTCTTTGACCGGGTATTCGGAAACACTGGGCATTTGGGATAATGGTAAAGTTCGTAATACTCATCAAGAGCTTCACAGCCGAGTAATTTTTGGTGATGATGCCTCAGTTATCAGGGACCATGCTACCCATGTCGCTGGTACAATGATTGCTTCGGGCGTCTCGATAGGTGCAAAAGGAATGTCGTACCAAGGAATGATACAAGCATATGATTGGAATAATGACCAATCAGAAATGGTATCTGCCGCAGCCAATGGTTTAAAAGTCTCCAACCATTCTTACGGAATTATTACCGGATGGCACAAGTCCGCTTCTTCATGGCATTGGTATGGCGACTCTTTAGTATACCCAACAGAAGATTACTTGTTTGGTTTTTATTCGGCTGAAGCCAGAAATTGGGATAATATCGCTCGTAAAGCACCATACTATCTCATCGTTAAATCTGCAGGTAATGACCGATTAGAAGGTCCAACATCGCAACCAATTACGCATACCCATTCGGGAAGCGGAAGTTATATCTGCATTCACAATTTAGATGGTGCACCAAATGGTTATGATTGTATCAGTCATGCAGGGGTTGCCAAAAATATATTAACAGTTGGTGCAGTTGATGATATTCCAAATGGTTATACAAATCCTAATGATGTTATAATGTCTTCTTTTAGTTGTTGGGGACCAACTGATGACGGTCGAATAAAACCAGATATCGTTGCAAATGGTATCGGTTTACTTTCGTGCATTGCGACTTCAGATAATTCTTATGCTTCATATAGTGGAACTTCAATGTCAGCTCCGAATGCTTCTGGCTCTATCGGACTTTTATTGCAAGCAAGAAGAAATTTTTGGGGAAATAATCCATTAAGGTCATCAACCATAAAAGGACTAATAATTCACACTGCGGATGAAGCTGGTCCGCATCCGGGACCTGATTATATGTTTGGTTGGGGTTTAATGAATACTCTTAAAGCCGTTCAAGTTATGAAAGCCGATTCATCTGCTGGCGGCAATTTTATGATTAGAGAATATACCTTAAATAATGGCGGGCAAATTGAATTTCAAGTTGTGAGCGACGGAACTCAACCTCTCCGTGTCACAATCTGTTGGACTGATACTGCGGGAACACCTCCATTGCCATCTTTAGACCCTCCGGACATAATGCTCGTTAATGACCTTGATTTACGAGTCATCAGTCCAACGAATACAACATATTACCCCTGGGTTCTTGACCCGAGTGATCCTTCGGCTCCAGCAACAACTCGTGACAACATTTATGACAATGTTGAGCAAGTTCATATTGCATCACCAAATGCGGGAATATATACTATCAGAATCAATCACAAAGGAACATTGGTTGCGGCTCCACAACCAGTTTCCGTGATCGTCACAGGAATTGTTAAGATTAAAGATATTCAAGTCATTGCGATTGATTATCCTGTCGGCATAATTGAATCTACGGCAACAGTCATAACTCCTCGTGTTCGAGTAAAAAATAATGGGAATAATCCTGAAATCTTTGATGTCTGCTTAAATATCGGAAATTTCTACTTTAATGTACGTACAAAATTTCTTGAACCAGGCAATGAAGATACGGTCAACTTCTCAGCATGGATTCCAATTCGTGGAACATTCTCGGTTCGTTGTTCGGTGTATTTGGAAAATGATACTGAAAGGTCTAATGATACATTGCAAGTTGAGTGTACAGTTAATGTTCGGGATTTTGCGGCAACAAGAATAACTACACCTTTAAGCCCAGTTCAGTATGGCGATACAGTGATACCTAAAGTTTGGATTCACAATTACGGTACCGTTTATGAACTAGCAATCCCAGTTACTTTTTATATTTCTGGCGCAGTCTACCACAGCACACAATATATTGACCTGGCACCTAATGATTCAGTTGAAATTAGTTTTGATACTTTATTTGTCGAATTTGAGCAAGGCACTTATTTAATGCGTTGTACAACTAAACTGAATAATGATGCTGTTCCATCAAATAATCTAATCACGCAAGTCCTAACAACGCTCGTTCCCGGCTGGACGGAACTGTGCACAATTCCTACAATACCAGCAGGTAAAGGCATAAAAGACGGTGGTGCCTTAACAGTCGTTCACGATAAAATATATGCCTTACAAGGCGGAAACACTCCACATCTTTACCAATATGATATCGGCTCAAACACTTGGTCAAGGAAGCGCCCGATTCCCTATATCGTAGAACAAGGAAGAATTTACCAACGAAATGTAAAAGCCGGTGGTTCATTAGTAGCACTCGGTTGTACCTTATATGCATTTAAAGGTGGCATTACTTCCGAGTTTTGGGCATATCTTACAGAAAGCGATAGTTGGATAAGAAAAGCATCAATCCCTGAACGTGAATCACTTTCATTAAAACTGACTAAAGTCAAAGCAGGCGGAGCATTAGTTGCTCATGGCGATTATATATATGCTTTCAAAGGTGGAAATACTAATGAATTTTGGCTTTATAATCCAGTAACTGATTCTTGGTATCCGCGTAAACCTTTAATCACATCAGACGGAAAAAAAATAAAAGCCGGTGCCTCATTAGTTTCAGTAGATGATACAATCTATGCTTTCGTTGGCGGTAATACTTACCATTTTTATGCCTATACACCAGATACATGGATTAAAAAAGGAAATGCAATATTTGGTAATACTACTGTATCCGCTAAGAAAAAAATTAAGGATGGTGCGGCATTAACAGCCACCGTAGATGGAAAAATTTTTGCTTTCAAGGGTGGTAATACTAAAGATTTGGGATTTTATGATATTGCTTTGGATACTTGGTTTTATATTGATACTATTCCGGGAATAAGAAAAATCAAGTACGGTGCCTCAATAGTTTACCATAATTATTCCCTTTATGCGGTCAAAGGTGGAAATAACTCTGAATTTTGGCGCTACACACCACCAATTGCTAAATCAAATTTAAGAAATCTAATGCCAACTGTGCTAACCGAAAACCGACAACTCAAAACCCAAAGTCCAAAAGTTCTGGTCAATATAACACCAAATCCATTTTCAAAATACACTACCATAAAATACAATGTAGCAGTTGCGGGTAAAGTCACGATTAAATTGTACAATGTTTCAGGTCAATTGATTGAAACACTAATTAACCAATATCATACTCCTGGTTCTTATACAATTAGATTGAATGCCGAACATTTCAAAAAAGGTCTTTACTTTTTACGATTTTTTGATATAATTAATAGTATGACATTGAAATTAACACTCCCTTAACTCCCACAACATACCCATACTCCGTAGGGCGGAAGTGGGGCTCCGCCCTATTTTTTTCTACAGATTAAAAAATATTTGAGTCTTTCTTAACGATATAATAATATTGAAAATTATTCAGTTTGAATTATTAGTTAACAAGCAGATTATTGCTAAAAGGATCTATGGATCTATCGGTCATATAATGTTGTTTTTGATAAAATTATTTATTTTGAATCTCTTGACTTTTTTTAAAATTCTTATTAAGTTAATATATGGCTGATTCAATAATTACGGGTGCGCAGATAATCGGTATCGCTAATCAAAAAGGTGGTGTGGGTAAAACGACCACTGCAATAAATTTTTGCTCGGCTTTGGCCGAGGATGGCCAAAAAGTACTTTTAGTAGATATCGATCCCCAAGCACACTCCACTTCAGGATTAGGTGTTTCCCGAGAAACGGTGAAATTATCGGTCTATGATATTCTGATTGAGGCCAATAAAGCAAAAGATGCTTGTATTAACATAAATCCCAATTTTGACTTGTTACCCTCAAGTATTGCCTTGGCTGGTGCCGAAGTAGAATTAGTAAATTTATTGGGTCGAGAAATGCGCTTAAAACAGGCCTTAGAAACTTTACGAAATTCCTATTCATTTATTATCATCGATTGTCCACCATCATTAGGTTTAATCACAATTAATGGTTTAGTGGCTTCAGACCGAATTATTATTCCGGTACAATGTGAATATTATGCTTTAGAAGGCATTGTCCGCTTGTTAGAAACAATCAATTTAGTTAAAAAAAGTCTCAACCCAAACCTTGAAATTGAAGGCGTTGTATTAACAATGTATTCTAAACATCTTAACCTTTCGCAACAAGTAGCAGAAGAAGTGAGAAAATTTTTTGTGGACAAAGTATATGAAACAACAATCCCTCGGTCAGTACGATTAGCCGAAGCCCCAAGTTTTGGAAAAAGCATTTTTCAGTATGATAATAATTCTTCCGCCGCAATTGCCTATCGGAACTTAGCTCAAGAATTTCTTACGCGCATGTCCGTGCGATTAAAAAACAATAATATTAATAATGTTTCACCCATTTAGTTATCAGAAGGGTAATGGTTATGAAAAAAGTTTTAGGTAAAGGTATTTCTGCTCTTATACCTCAAACACCGGAAAAACCTGCGAAGGAGCAGAATGAAATTAATTATCTTTTGATTAATGAAATTTCTCCTAACCCCTATCAACCCCGAGAAAATCCTGAAGAAGATTTATCCGATTTAATTACATCAATTAAAGAAAAAGGAATATTACAACCAATCGTAGTAAGACCTCGGCGACAGGTAAATTCAGACCAAATCACTTATGAACTTGTGGTTGGTGAAAGACGCTTCCGTGCAGCCCGCTTGGCGGGTTTAACGGAGATCCCGGCAATTATTAAAGGAGTATCTGAAACTGAAATGTTGGAGTACGCACTTATTGAAAATATTCAGCGTGCCGATTTAAATCCTATTGAAGAAGCCCAAGGGTATAAAAAATTAGTCGAAGAATTTGGGATGACTCATGAAACTATTGCAACCAAAGTCGGCAAAGATCGTTCAACTATCACTAATGCTTTGCGATTACTTACTTTGCCCGAATCAGTTCAGAATTATCTTCGACAAGGTAAAATCACAACTGGTCATGCACGTGCACTCTTGGCCCTCGCAGAAAAGAAAACCCAAGAAATGCTTTGTGAACGAATTGTTCGCGAGGGATTATCAGTCCGCCAAGTTGAAGAACTTTGCTATCCACAAAAAAAATCTCGAATCCGAATTAGAAAATCACTTTCAAGCGTAATGGAAAAAGATTTACATATAGAGGTTTTAGAAGAAAAATTACAAGAATATCTACGTACCAGAGTTCGTATCAACAAAACCGCTCAAAGAGGTGTTATACTCATTGAGTTCTATTCGGATGACGATTTGAACCGTTTGATAAAAATAATTATGCATAAAACTGATTTCTAAAATTTATAGGGTGTTATATAAACATTATATATCGTTACCGACATATCTTATTATTTAGTTACTAATAAACAATTTCTAATATTATTTATAAAGACCAAAAAATATTCACATAGAAAAAACGATGAAACGAGTAGTAGAAATTATCATCACTCCACTATACAAAAAGAATCATTATCAGTACCGGTTTTCGTTATTAGAAATTCGACTGCTGCTTATTGGATTAGGATTATTAGTACTCTTTGCGGGGATAGGAATTTATTTAATTCATTATACCAATCAACAAAATTTAACGATCAGATATCTTTATAATCGCAATATTGAACTAGAAAATGAAAATAAAAAAGTTATCGAACTCCAAAAGAAACTAAATGATATAGAACTGGAACGGACCAAAATCGCTCGGATGCTTGGTGCAGATAAAAATCCACCCCCTATTGATTTATCTTCTTTGGAAGAGACCTATCAACCATATCCAACACCGGAAAAACAAATCTCCGCAATAAAATTTCAGCATGCACCGACAACCGGTTATATAATATCGCGAAGATTTAGTCGCATCCATCAAGGAATTGACTTGGCAACTCAACTTGGTATGCCTGTCTATGCAGTTGGCTATGGCGTTGTTGAAACAGTCGGCACAGATACCTTTTATGGAAATTATATAAAAATTGACCATGGTGATGGTTATAAGACATTTTATGGTCATCTCTATAAAACAATAAGACATATAAACGAAACAGTCAATCCAGGAGACATAATCGGTTATGTGGGGACCACTGGAAAATCAACTGCACCTCATTTACACTTTGAAATTATCAAAATTACTAATAATACAATTGAAAATCTCGATCCAGAAAGAGAGTTAAAAAATATTATTAGATAAGTATGGCTAAATCTGGTAACCTAAAAATATTCACTAAAAACTAACTCATCAATTTTTCTTTTCAGAAATAGTCATTTAGTACGGAAGGAAGTATACAGAATTTTTAGATAGTGATATTATGTATGTTCAATACCTAATTTATGTCATCGAAATAGAAATCAAAGTAAGATAATTACACCGAAAATTGGCTATTTTAACATCTTCTTTATCCTTTGTAGCATGTTTTTATGATGACTGCCCGGCCAATAAATCTTTTGACATTGCGGGCAAATTGAAAACTCCTCTTGATTCTCATAAACAAAAAAAGGCACTCGTCCTTTAACTTCAGATTTAGATAGTGGGTGTAGCAACGCACCACAGTTTAGACATCGACTAAAAGGTCTAATATTTCTTTCAAGGTTAAACTGTTTGAGTACAATTTTGACTTGATTTTGAGGAATCTCACTATCAATAAAAAACACTTCTGGATAGTTCTTTAATTTAGTATTGCGAGTAATAATAATTCTGCTCTCCATTTTAGCAATCTGAATTAAAACCAACGGACTTGTAGGTTGAATGTATTTAACATCAAAACCGAGTATTCTTAAGTCTCGAGCCAGTTTTCCGAGCATAAAATCAACTAAAAACTTCATAAACCGTCATGACTAATATTTTCTTATTGTTAAATTATATAAATTAAATGACCCTTTGTAAAGAAAATCAGTCACCCTGTTCATATCAACATAAAATCTGCACTAATTTTTAATTGACTTAAATAAAATCTATAATATAATTTTTTAATTGAGTTCATTTGAAACAAATATAACAGAATTATTTTATAATCTTCACACTGTTTAAAGAAAACAAAGTATAAATTCTATTAAAACCGGAAGTATCTGTTCTTTTAAAAACGAATAAAGCATTTTCAGTTTATTTTATTTATTACAACGAAGGGAGTTTTTATAATGGCGAAAAGAAAACAAAGCGGAATTCTTAAAAATTTATTAAAACCTGAAATACAAGAATTAATTCAACTAAAAGATTGGCAAAGTCTAAAGACCGTTCTGGAAAGTTGGTATCCCCAGGACATCGCCGATATATTGGAAGAACTTCCTGAAACTAATAGTGCCATGCTTTTTTTACTCTTATCACCCCAATTACAAATTGAAGTCTTCGAAGGATTGGAAAGTGATGTTCAGTTAAATTTGATTAAAAAAATCAGTGACGATAAGGTAAAATTGCTTATCACTGATATTGCCCCTGATGCTCGGGTAAAATTATTTGAAAAACTTCCACCCCAAATAATTCAAAAACTTAGTTTGTTGCTTTCTCCCCAAGATTTTAAAGAGACTTTAACCTTACTTGGATTCCCGGAAAACAGTGTCGGACGACTAATGACACCTGAGTATATTGCGGTAAAACCGGAATGGACCGTAAAAAAATCACTTGACCATATAAGAGCAGTTGGATTTGAAGCTGAAACAATTAATATAATTTATGTAATTGACGATACTGGTCGATTACTTGATGACATACCCTTAAGACGATTAATCTTAGCCGACCCAAAACAAACAATTCAAGAGATTATGGATAAGAATTTTATTGCCATTAATGCCCTTAAAGATCAGGAAGAAGCAGCAGCATTAATGAAGCGTTATGATTTAATCGCAATGCCGGTAGTTGATGAACATAACATTTTATTAGGCATTGTTACAATTGATGATATTGTCGATGTGCTGGAAGAAGAACAAACCGAAGATATTACAAAAATCTCAGCAATTGGACCCAAAATTGATACAGATATTATTACAAAACTAAAAGAAATTCCAATAAAAAAATTTTATCGAAGTCGGATTAGTTGGTTAATATTATTATTGGTTATGGACTTAATTACTGGTGGCATAATCCATAGTTTTGAAGAAACAATTGCCAAGTATGTTGTTTTGGTAACATTTCTACCTGTATTAATTGATACTGCGGGCAATGCGGGTTCTCAATCAGCAACTTTAGTTATTAGGGCATTAGCATTAGGAACCGTGCAAATGCGGGATTGGCTTTACCTTTTAGGAAAAGAACTTGTAATTGGTGCACTTTTGGGTTTAACTATGGGCGTGGGAATTTCAATTATGGGATTTATTAGAGGTCGGCAAGTACAAATCGCCTTAGTGGTTACCACTGCGATGATTGTGAATGTTATTATTGGTTGTGCTGTTGGCGTGCTATTACCATTTATCTTTAAAAAATTAAAAAAAGATCCTGCAACTGCGAGTGCACCATTGGTAACGACTTTAGCCGATATTTTAGGTACTGGAATTTATCTCGGTATGGCATATATCTTTTTAAAGTAATAATCTGTGATGTTCTTCTTGAAGTAATTTCTTAAGATTTTCAACGCATAATTTGACTATACTTGTAAAATGAATAATTTCATTCTATGATTTAATTTAAATGAAAAACCATATGTCTGATGATTACATTTTCGTTAAAGGTGCACGTGTTCATAATCTTAAGAACATAAATGTAAAAATCCCCAGAAACAAATTAGTAGTCATTACCGGTATTTCTGGGTCTGGTAAATCGTCGTTAGCATTTGATACAGTTTATGCGGAAGGTCAACGACGTTATATTGAATCATTATCCGCATATGCCCGACAATTTTTGGGCAGGTTAGATAAACCCGATGTTGATTACATTGCTGGTTTATCGCCAACAATTGCAATTGAACAAAGAACGGCATCGAAAAATCCCCGATCGACCGTAGGCACAGTTACTGAAATTTATGATTATTTAAGAGTTTTATTTGCTCGTATTGGTCTCCCCTATTGTTCTGAATGTCAAAAACCGATTACTTCGCAAACTGTAGACCAAATTGTTGACAATATTCTAACCACACAAGCTGATACCCCAATAATAATTTTAGCTCCGATAGTCAGAGGCCGAAAAGGTGAATATCTGGAATTGTTCGAAAATATTAAACGTAAAGGATTTTTACGAGTACGCGTTGACGGTAAAATTTTAGAAATTGAACGAGTTCCCTCTTTAGCTAAATATCAAAAACATGATATTGAAATTGTTATTGACCGCTTAACTATTAACCAATCTGATGTTTCCATACGCAAAAGAATTGCGGAATCAGTTGAATTAGCATTAAAAGAAAGTCAAGGATTATGCCTAGTCTTAATTAATAATAAAAAAGAACGAATATTTTCCAGCACATTTGCTTGTCCAGATTGCGGTTTTAGTTATGGTGAAATATCTCCGCGTCTATTTTCTTTTAATGCACCGTATGGTGCGTGTTCTGTTTGTCATGGGTTAGGTATTAAAATGGAAGTTGATGTCGAACGGGTCATCAATAATCCCCAATTAAACATCACTAATGGTGCAATTGCTCCGTGGGGCGAGGTTACAGGTCAATGGTTTCTCTCCCAACTGCAAGATTTAGCTGATACCTATGATTTTGATTTAAACACGCCTTGGAAAAATTTACCCCATCAAGTTAAAAATGTTATTCTTAATGGTAGTGAGGAAACAGGTTTCGAAGGTGTTATTCCTCATATTATGCGGTTGTATCATGAGACAGAATCTGATGCAGTTCGGGAATGGGCAGAAAAATTTATGGCCATCCTTCCTTGTCCCGAATGCAATGGCACAAGACTGAAAAAAGAAAGTCTGGCAGTTAAAATCAATAACTTAAATATTGCAGATATTTCAAGTATGTCAGTAAAACAAGCATTTGATTTCTTCAATGAAATAAAACTGTCGGAAAAAGAGAAATTAATTGCGAAAGAAGTTATTAAAGAAATTTTGCGTCGACTTCAATTTCTTATTTCAGTAGGATTGGACTATTTAACTTTAGACCGTCGTGCCGACACTTTAGGTGGCGGTGAAGAACAACGCGTACGTTTAGCGACCCAAATCGGTTCCGGATTAGTTGGCGTCGTTTATATCCTTGATGAGCCCAGTATTGGTCTCCATCAAAGGGATAATGCAAGATTACTCAATACATTAAAACAATTACGCGATTTAGGCAACACCGTGATTGTCGTTGAGCATGATAAAGAAACAATTCTTTCCGCGGATTATATAATTGATTTAGGCCCAGGTGCCGGTGAACAAGGCGGTTATGTTGTTGCTACTGGTCCACCTTCTAAAATTACGGCTAATGAAAAATCCCTCACCGGTGCTTATCTCAGTGGGCGAAAGTCGATTCCTATTCCCCAAAAAAGACGAACGCCCGGCACAGATTTTCTCATTATCAAAGGTGCACGCGAGAATAATCTGAAATCAATTGACGTTAAAATTCCTTTAGGATTATTTGTCTGTATAACCGGTGTGTCTGGTTCGGGAAAAAGCACACTTATCTTTGACATTTTATACAAACAACTTGCTCAAAAATTTTATAACTCCAAAGAAAGACCAGGAGCTCACGATGTAATTTTGAATATCGAAAAAATTGACAAAGTCATCAATATTGACCAATCTCCCATTGGACGTACGCCTCGTTCTAATCCGGCAACTTATACAAATGTCTTTACGCCAATTAGAGAACTGTTTGCTCAGACCAAAGATGCCCGTATGCGCGGATATAAACCCGGAAGATTTTCCTTTAATGTTTATGGTGGAAGATGTGAAGCATGTTCTGGAGATGGTATAATTAAAGTAGAAATGCATTTTTTGCCACCGGTTTATATTCCCTGTGATGAATGTAAGGGCAAAAGATACAACCGAGAAACCCTTGAGATTAGATATAAGGGTAAAAATATTTACGATGTTTTGAACATGACCGTAACTCAAGCCTTAGAATTCTTTTATAATATTCCTGCTATTCGGAGAAAACTTGAACTATTAAAAGATGTGGGCTTAGGTTATATTAAACTTGGACAACCGGCACCGAATTTATCTGGGGGCGAAGCACAAAGAGTTAAGATTGCCAAAGAATTATCAAAAATTGGCACCGGCAATACATTATATTTGTTAGATGAACCAACTACCGGATTACATTTTGAAGACGTTAAACTGTTGTTAGCGGTTCTCAACCGTTTAGTTGATTTAGGAAATACTGTTGTGGTAATTGAGCATAACTTAGAAGTAATTAAATGTGCCGATTGGGTTATTGATTTAGGACCGGAAGGCGGTGACCGTGGTGGCCAGATAATTGCTGAAGGCACACCGGAACAAATCGCAAAAATTTCTCAATCCTATACCGGTCAATTCTTAAAAAAAATCCTCCAAAACAATTAGCAACCAAAACTAGATTTTTGTAAAATTAAATCAAACGATATACTTAGTTTAAGTCGATCCCTTACTCGATATCATATAGGTAGGTAAGTATTAAGTACTTGACTATTAAGCCGCATAATTTGGCTCCACCATCTACTAATTGAATAATCTAACCATTATTTTCTAAATAATTAATTCATCTATCGGTAAAATATTATACTCTTTAACTTATATGGTACTCCACAAGATTAAAACCAGGTAATTTACTAATCTATTCTATGCTATTAGATATTTGATTCATAAGATATCGACAATATTCTGGAATGCAAAAGGAATATTTGTGGGATTACACTAAAACAAACAGTGTCAATAAAACAAAAAACTATCTGATTTTATTTATTTATGGGTTATCATAATTCGAACCTGAGTGAAGATTTAACCAAAATTTTCAGTTTCTTATAAACTTATCTTTATTCTTTTAATTTCTCTTGAATCTGGTCTAATTTATTTTGGGCGGTAATGCGCAATCGTTCATCGTCGGATTCTTTAAGACATCGATCAAAAAATTCTATGGCTCGTTGCCAATTTTTCAGTTCAACTGCAACCTTACCGGCTTCATACAATGTTATTCCCAACATTGCTGAATTTTTTTCCTGACGATAAGTATTATACGCATTGATAAAATAGTTTAGTGCTTCATCTAATTTACCCTTTTTTCGGTAAATTGTCGCTAATCGAAAAAAACCACTGCCGGATTTTCCGAATTTCTCAAATGATTCATTTATTGTTTTTTCGGCTAATGAATATTTGCCTAACTCAACATAATAATCTGCTAACTCAAAATAAATATTTTTTAGCATTATTGAATTAGGATATTTCTGCTTGAATCTTTCTAATACTTTAACTGCCTCATCAACCCTTCCTAAACTAAAGTAGGATTTTGCTAATGCCCAATGAGCAGACTCACTTTCCACCGCTTGGGGAAATTCTTGAATCAACTTGTTATAAAAAATTAAAGCACTATCATAACGGGCTTTTGCATAATAGAGTTGGGCAACTGCTGATAACGGTTTATGTAAAATGCTTGCCCTGGGAAATTCCTGGATTATCCTTAAATAATTATCAATTGCTTTATTTGTATCTCCCAGATGGCTATAACATTGAGATTTCTCAATTTCGGCAGCAAGCACAAAGCTTGTGATTGTATCTATTATGCTAACTTTTTCTAACTCAGCGACTGCGGAATCAAACTTATTTGTCAAATAATAAAAATGTCCGATTTCGTATTGGATTTTGGCGCGATTAAAAGATCGGGGATATTTTTCTAAATACGATTTCCGCATCGCAATCTCATCCGAATAGATTCCTTGTCTTAAATATACTAACTCTCGATTATATCTCACTAAATCAAGAAGTGTATCCCGAGAATTTTTTTCGGCTACATTGTAAAAATCGATTGCGCTTTTTAGACTATCCAGTGCAAAATAGGCATCTGCGATTCCTTTCAATGCATAGCCATATAAATCTCCTTGAGTTATTTTCGCAAAATTCTGGATCGCATAATAATAATTACGATGCTGAATGCCAACCTGTCCTAAAAGATAATAAACCTCAAAAATATCGTCATCTTGCGGGTATTCTCTGAGAAATTGTTCGCCGTAAAATTTGACTTTCGCAAAATTAGCTAAGTTATAATAACTTTTGATTAAATTGAACAAAGCCTGCGGACGAAACTGCGATCGGGGAAATTTGTTCAAGAACTGTTCACAAGTTGCAACTGCTTCCAAATAATTCTTTTCTTGATAGATTATATTGGCTAAATTAACCATCGCTTCTTCGATGAAGGGACCATCAACATATGATGCCAAGAATTTTCGGTAGGCTCTTTGGGCTCGAGTTAGTTTGTTTTGGCGGTGATAAATTTTGCCTGTATTATACAATGCCCAGCCACTTAAAGCTGTGTTAGGAAAATTTGCAATTACTGATTCAAAATATTGTAATGCTTTTTCATATTGATTTAATTTCAGATTCGCCATCCCCATTCTAAAATGGGTTTGTGCTTTAAATTCATCATATGTATCTTGTGTTATGGCATTAAATTCATTAATTGCTTTTTTGTAATCTTTCTTTTCTAAATAAAGAGTACCTAAGACTAATTTAATTTTATTTTGTACTCGGATATCCGTCGTATTAAGATTTTTCAAGGTATTAAAACTTTGATCTTTATCATTACTCAAATAGTAGCTTAAACCTAATAAGAAAAAAAGTTCTGCAATAATCCGCGGGTTTTTAATTTCCGTCATCTTCTGAATGGCTAATTTAAGATATTTTTCGGCTAATTCAAAGTTCTGGCTACACAATGCAGTTGCACCAATAAAATATGGTAACTCTACAGGTTGCTGTTCGGCTTTCGTCCGACTTTCATAGTTGAGCAAGCAATTTAGGCCGTCAGCATATTTGCCAAGCCGGTATAAAGCAATGCCATAATAAAAAAGAAAATCGGGTTCTGGATTTTGATTGTATTTGATTATCTGATTAAAGCATTCAACTGCTTGTTCGTCTCGATTTTGTTCTAGGAAACATCGACCTAACCAATAACAGGCTACGGATTTTTTGATACTGTCATCAGCAACTTTTAAGGCTTTTTGAAAATATCTTTGTGCGGAAACGAACTCTCGTAAATAAAAATCTGCTTTGCCGATTATCATCAATCTTTTCCAATCAAAAAGTTCATGAGACCACAGATTAAAATTTAAATTTGTCAGGGCTTTTACTTTGTTAAATTCCTTAAGGTTATAGCATAAATTAATATTATTAGCCGGACTAAAATTAAAAAGACTACCGATAATCAATAAAAAAAAGAGTAGACATTGAAAAAATCTTAATTTTCCCAACACAAAGACTTTTTTAAACATTTTATACATTTTATTAGTTAATTATAACATTGATAATTTAATGTATCCAAATTATCACCTAATTGGTGTCTGTTTATAGATGATTTGCAAAATATATGCCTAATAAAAATTGCCTTAAACAACAAAGATCTTCAATAAAAGTATAAGACTTTTAACGGTTTCGTCAATATTCTATTGGAACATTTTCCAGTACGGTCTATCTTGATTTTTTTAAAATTTTTAATATAATTGATAATAATTTTCTGTTTTATTTGACTACTAATTTTAAACTCTTGTCTTAAATAATGGTAAATAAAAGCAATCTAATAGAGCAAACATATAAAAGGTCTCTCGCAGAATTAATGTCTCAAAACCGAAAGTCTATCGACTCATTGACTGCAGTACCTTTAGAAGCAGAGTAATATGTTACGTTGCAAATCATAAAATCAGAAAGGAGACTTTGTGGATATAATTGTTTGTCTTAAAATGGTCCCAGATACTTCAGAAACCGAAGTACGGGTTGATAGTTCAGGAAAAGATATTTTGAAAGTCCGATTAATTTATACTACGAATGAAGCAGATAATTATGCGTTAGAAACGGCGTTATTATTAAAAGAGAAATTTGGGGGCACAATTACTTTAATAACCGTAGGTGAACCTAAATCTGATGAGATACTTCGTATAGGATTAGCCAAAGGCGCTGACCGCGCAATTCGGCTTACAGACAGTCTATTTGAAAAAGGTGATGCGTGGATTACGGCAAAAGCACTATCGCGGGCGATTTCTCAAATCAAATATGATTTAATCCTTACGGGATGTATTGCCACTGATGACGGGTTTTCGCAAATTGGTCCGACATTAGCCTCATTACTTAACATTCCTTCAGCCGCATATGTTAATAAAATTGAAGTTATTGACAATACAAAATTAAGAATTAACCGTGAATTAGAAGGCGGCATTTTAGAAAAGAAAGAAATTCCTTTACCGGCATTATTGACAATTCAAACTGGCATCAACACACCTCGTTATCCTTCAATTATCGGTATTAAAAAAGCGACAGCGAAGATGATTGAAGTTTACAATTCCCAGCAATTAAACCTTGACCCCAATACAGTTAAATGTTTAGTTGAATTAGAAAAGATGTATCATCCACTCGTAGAGTCTAAAGCCGAAATCATTACAGGAACCGAGGAAGAAATTTCAGCAAAATTAACTGATATTATCAAAGAAAAGGTGGGGTTATGAGTCAAAATAAAGCCGTATCATCAATTGCAGTCTTAATCGAACATCGCGAAAAACAGATTAGAGATATCAGTTATGAGATGCTGAGTTTAGCCCACAAAATTGCCAACACGCAGGGATTAGAGATTACGAGTATTATCTTAAGCAGTGATTGCCAGCCTATAGTGGATGCGATCAAAAATTATTGTCATAAAATCATTTACGTTGAAAATAGTTTATTGGAAAATTTTAACACCCAAATTTATCTGCCGATACTGTCCCAAATAATAAACGAGACTCAACCTCGCTTGATAATGATTGGGCATACTAGTTTCGGAACTGATTTGGCACCATATTTAGCCGGTTCACTCTCCATACCTCTTTTAACCGATGTGTTCGATGTGGAGTTAAGTCCGGAAAAAGTACTTGTTCGCCGGCAGATGTATGGGGGTAAAGTTACCGCTGAGTTTATTACTGAGAAAATGCCTGCAATGGTTACGGTACGCACGGGTTCGTTTGAAAAAGTGTTTGTTTTAAGTTCTTCGATTCCTCAACTATCAGGTAATATCCAAAAACTTTCTTTAACAATTGACCCAACTATACCTGAAAAATTTAAATTCTTGGGATATGAAGAAGTGCCAACTACTGATATTGACATTACAAAATCGGATATTATTGTTGCAGTTGGTCGAGGCATTAAAGAACAGAAGAATTTAACCATGATTGAAAATTTTGCCAATGATATTGGCGCTACGCTTGCTTGCACTCGACCAATTATTGATGCAGGTTGGCTACCTAAAGACCGTCAAGTCGGTTCTTCCGGTAAAACGGTTAAACCCAAACTTTATATTGCTTTAGGTATCTCTGGTGCTTTTCAACATATTAGCGGAATGAAAAACTCAGAAACTATTATTGCGGTCAACAAAGACCCTGAAGCCCCGATATTTTCGGTTGCTCATTATGGAGTTGTTGGAGACTTAATAAAAATCGTTCCCCTATTAGCCGCAAAAATAAAGGAACTTAAATCATAAGTATGCTAAAAGATTTCATTATTAATTCTCCATGCCATAACGATTTATTAAAAATCGTTCTGATGTTAACCAAAAAAACAGAAGAATTAAGAGTTTGAGTTAATAAACAAAGGTTATGTAAAAATTTTATCATTTTTAGAGTTAATAAAAATTATATGAATCTTATCGCCATCTCTAAAGAAATCAGAGACGCGATTATTGAACTTGGTGCGACCGATGCTTATAAATGTTATCAATGTGGCATGTGCACTGCATTATGTCCTTGGTTTCAAATTGAAAAAGTTGACTTTCTTGTTAATCGGATTCCGCATAATGTAAAACTCGGTAATATTATGGCCAGTGAAGATATAGCAGCGATTGAAAAAGAAGTTGAAGAACTTTTTCGTTGTGTTGGCTGTGATAATTGTTTGGCGTATTGTCCGCGGGGAGTAAATATTGGTGACATTGTCCGAGCCATTCGCCGACTTTTAATTGATTTTGATGCCATTCCTAAAAAACTTAAAGCTATCGTTACCAAAATCTACAGTTCAGGCAATCCCCAAGGTGAACCATCAGAAAAAAGAAATATTTGGGCAAATAAATTTGATATTCCCTTATATACTCCAGATTTAGAATATGCCTATTTTGCCTGTTGTATACCTGCATACGATGCTCAAATCCGAAAGATTGCGGAATCAACGGTAAAAGTGTTGAAATCTGCGAATGTTTCCTTTGGTTTAGTGAATAACGAAGTTTTCTGCTGTTGTGAAACGGTCCGTAATATAGGTGCCGAGAAACACTTTAATGAAATTGCTCAGCATAATATCAGCGCCTTAAAAAAACAAGGAGTTAAAAAATTACTGGTTACTTCACCCCATTGTTATACCGCTTACAAGCACGACTACCTATATCTGGAAGACAACTTTGAAATTATACACACAGTTCAACTTTTCTTGCAACTAATTCAAGACAAAAGAATTGTTCCATCGAAGCCTATAAAAAAGAAAGTTGTCTATCATGATCCTTGCACTTTAGGCCGCCAGAATAATATTTACGAAGAACCACGAATCATATTAAAGAGTATTCCCGAATTAGAATTATTGGAAATAGAAAACTTTAACCGAAAAGACAGTGTTTGTTGTGGAGCTGGTAGTGGCGGATTATGGATGGATTGGCAAAAAGGTGAACGTATGTCGGATATTCGAGTAAACCAGGCAATTGATGCGGCCGCGGAAATTTTAGCTGTTGCCTGTCCTTATTGCATGATAATGTTTGAAGACAGTATCAAAACAATGAATTTAAATCTGGAAGTGAAAGATATTTCTGAATTATTATCTGAGAGTATTTAAAAAGAAAAATCTTGTATATTGTCTTAATATAGTGACATGGTAAAATATAGCTTAGACATAAAAACAATCAAAGAATTTGAGCGGAAAAGATCGAGAAAACTTCGGGGCTTTGAGCCTGTTTTTCAGATGGATCTCCACTCCTCAACTTATAAGTTAGACGGAATCTGAAAATGTCCCCAAAAAGTCAAACCCAGAAAGATATCAAGAAATCCGCTTGAGTCTTCTGTATCTCATGAGTAAATATTAACTTTGCCAGAGTTCTCTTAATAACTCAAAAGACAAAGGTATTAATAACCAAACCTAGAAGATTACCTGCTTGGCATAATCGGTCGACAATCAGGTTATCCCCTCAGTTATCATATTGACAATCAGTCGGTTAGCCTTTTATGTAAAGCAGAATATTGCCTAAAAGACTGTGGTTTGCTTTGTCTGATAAACAGTCTACTGGATAACCCCCTGGACATCCCCCGGATATCCCCCGGGTATACCCCTGGGATTACCCACGGGACTCTCTTCTCGATAGCAACTAAATGAGATTTTACAAAAAGAAAAAGTTAGTGTAATAGTTAGTATTGATATGTTAAATAAAAAGGCGAATTCTCTTCCATGTTTTCACATCCTAATATTAATATAATTAGAAAAAAGAACTCACCTCTGGAAGAAAAAACCAATTTTCACAGACATCTTGACGCAAGTAAAAAAGATATGCCCAACTGTAATAAATTGCCACAAAACATCGACAATATCTCCGGTATTGTCTGTAGGACTCTCTTCTCAATAATTGATAATGTAAAGTCAGTTGCACTATTTGCCAAGAACATAATCATATTTATATAGATGAAATCAGTCAATTTTTATTATTTACAATATTTTTGCTTTGGAATCGTATCAACTCATTTGCAAAAGAAATCTACAATTTGGGTAGTGTATAATATTTTGTGTAAACTCAATATTGATATGTTAAACAAAAAGGCGTATCTTCCACCTTGTTTAAACATAATTAATTATATAAAGCACACCTATGGAAGAAAAACCAATATACACAAAAATCTTGACGCTACCTATAATGTGCCATGTCAAACAAAATACAAAAAAAATAGGGCGGTTTTTCATTTCCGCCCTATTTATAAAAGTAAATTAGAGTGAGCTATTGAACGATTATTTTCACATCAGTTTTGTTAGTTGCATCTTCGTATTTCAAGAAGTAGATACCGCTGTTAAGATACTCGGTCGAAAGCTTTGTGATGTATGAACCCGGATTATGGTAATCATTAGTTAAAGTTTCGATTAGCTGTCCTGAAGCATTATAGAGTTTAAGAGATACTTTGCCTGAAACCGGCACGGTATATTTAATAGTCGTAAGTTTCGTAAATGGATTAGGTGTGACATGTAGACTAAATTTTGAATTTTGAAGTTCGAGTTTTGAATTTTCCAGTTGGGATGTATTTGTTATCTGATGTTGGGAAGTTAATTTTTCTGATAACGGAGTATAACACCACATTTCTTTTGAGTTTCCGCCTTTAAGTGCATAGATGCTCATACCTTTCACAGCTAAAGAACCTCCGTGTTTAACTTTTTTGTTAGCCGGACCAGCAGGAATCGTCTCTTTTGAAATCCAAGAATTAGTATTGACATCATAGGCTCCAAAGTCTTGAGTATTTCCGCCTTTTAGCGCATAGATTAAATTGTTAAGTACTACGAGTGCTGCACCATCTTTAATGTTTTTATTTATTGTTCTGGGTGTTCCGAATAATGCATCTGCCTTCTTAATCCAAACACCATTAGCGTAAGCATAGAAGTGTTTCGTATTATTGCCGACAAAAGCATAAATCGTGTCAGCCTTGGAAACTAAAGCCGCACCGCCTTTTATCTTTTTATTATCAGAAGTGATTAAATCGGTTAGTTGTGTCCACGATGAATCTGCGGGATTATACATCCAGAATTCTTTGGTATTACCACCTTTAAACGCATAGATATATCCTTTATGGGCTACCAAGGCGCCACCGGCTTTAACTTTGGTATTAGCACTTCCATGAGGAATCGAAGGTCTTTGAATCCATCGGTCCTCATTAGTGAGATATGCCCAGAATTCAGAAGTATTACCACCTTTGAAAGCATATAAAGTGCAACCTTTTGCGACTAGGGCTGCACCGGCTTTGACGCGTTTTACTTCAGGTCGACCGTTTGGTTTCAGAGCAAAAGGAATTGAGCATTTCTTCGTCCAAGTTCCATTTTCATAAGCAAAAAAGTTTATGGAGTTACCTCCCTGTAATGCATAGAGCACACCTTGATGAGAAACTAAAGCACCGCCATCTTTAATGCCTTTGTTCCCTGGTGTTGTTGGTACTGATTCTTTTTGTGTCCAACCCGATGGATTAAGAATAATACAAAATCTTCGAGTCGGCGAGAATCCACTCCAATTGGTTGCGATATCTTGAGCGCGAACTTTCCACTCATAAAGTCCCTCGGTCAGCATTGTATTATAAAAAGTATTAGAGGTAGTAATATTCAAGACTTCGTCTTTTCCACTATTCACAACCAGATTATAGGTTACTGCATCCGAAACTAAGTTCCAAGAAAATGTTATATCCGTGCTTGTAAAAACAGTATCATCTGCGGGTGAAGTTAAAGTCGGAACATTTGGCGGAGTAATATCAATTGTAAACGACCTGGTGCTAATGGCACTCAAATTTCCAATACTGTCTGCTGCTTGGACATCCCAATAATAGAGACCCTCATCTAAAGTTATTGGACAAGTAAAGACTGTATCCATAAAAGTGGAATCGACGATTGGAATCGCACTGCCTTCCGGTGTAATGGTAATACGAAAGTTTTCCGCGCCACCAAGTAAATACCAAACGAAAGTCGGTGTTTGGTCGTTGATTATTGCATCGGGTGGCGGTAGCAATAAATCTGGTCCTTTGAGTTGAACTCGAAGTGTCCAGATTTCACTCCAATCACTGATTGGATTTTCTACTCGCACCCGCCAGTAGTAGAGCGATTCCGGTAATGCCATCTCATCAGCAATTGTCACTTCAGATAGATCGACAACCGTATCAATAATTGGCGAACTGAATTCATTGGTCAAATCAATTTGCAGACGATACTCAATTGCACCGCTTTCATCTGTCCAATCAAACCACGGTGTCGCATCGTAAATTATAAAACCGTTCGTGGGAAAGATGGGTGTCGGTTGTGCCATTAAATGCGAGCATATTACCAGTAGCGACAAAGGTATTAGTTTATTTATTTTTAACATAGTACCTCCAATTTATTCTGCATGGCAAAATTGCATGCTCAACTGACCACAAGAGAAGACGGTCAGGTCTATTACCCAATCTTTTCTTGTCGTCGTCATGCTTGCCATCAGGTGATTATGTAATATTAAAATTAAAATTTTTGATATGATTTTGGTTCTCGTCAGTAATCAAACTAATTGTTTCATTTTTTTATTATTTTTAATACTAACCTTTTGCCATTGCCTAATTCATGATACTTGAGGAAATAGATACCTTGATTGAGATGAACGGTTGAGAACCGAATAGAATACGCACCGCCTTGATAGTAATCATCTAATATAGTTTCTACTATTTGACCGGTACTATTATATAATTTTATTTGAATTTGAGTAGCAACCGAAACGACAAAATCTATTTTTGCCTCGTGACAAATAAAATTCGGTGTGACAGTAAACTTAGTCCCTAAGATATTGATATTTTTTTCTGTCATTAATGAGATCGCTGTTTTGGGTTCAGTTGGTGATAATAGAGTTGGTGCTGGTGTGTATTGCCAAAATTCCGTAGTGTTATTTCCCTTAAGCAGATATACTCGTCCATTAGCATAGGCAAGAGCCGCGCCGGTTTTAGGCACTGATTTGTTATCGTTATTTAACTTCGGAACTGGATTAAGCGGCGTCCAATTATTCAAACTCGGTAGATATTGCCAAAAATCTTGTGCACCACCACCTTTAATTGCATAAATAATATTGTGGTCAGTGGTCATTGCGCCACCATCTTTAACTTTTTTGATTTTTGTCACTTGAGGATGAATTAACGGTAGGTTTTTACGAGCGCTCCAAGTGTTTGATTGAACATTATATGCGAAGAAATAATTATCGTTGCCACTACCTTTCAAAGCGAAAATAGTATCTCTAAAAATCACCAGACAACTACCTGCGTTATAAGGTTTATTATCAGGCATCGGTGCTGGATTCAAACTATACCAGCGATTAAGCGTCGTGTCATAAACATAGAAATTCATTTCGCCATATCTTCTACCCCCAACCAGCATATAGACTTTACCATTATAAAAGACGATTGAAGTTCCGGCCTTCGCACCTTTTTCTGGAGGAATAAATCCCTTTGAAGTCCAAGTATCATTTTCAAGGTCATAAACCCAAAATTCACGAGTACTATTACCTTTGGTTGCATAAATCTTATTTACGCCATCAAAACATAATGCTGAACCTTTGCTAACTCGTTTTATATTGTATTTTGTCGGGTCGGTTGGTTTTTTCCCAAAAGGGATCGATTCTTTGGATACCCAGTTAGTTCCGTTAAACAGATAAAACTCATTAGACTTATTACCACGAAATGCGTAAATATAGTTGCCAACTCCAACCATTGCACCACCATCTTTTACCCCTTTATTCAAAACATTAGAGAGAATTCCCGATAATCTATACCATCCTGGTTGAGATGAAGTAATTGTGAACTTTCTGCTTTCAGACCATCGACCATAAGGAAGTCCTGCACGGACACGCCAAAAATAAGTGCCTTCATTTAATCCTGGTGCCGGCATTTGAAATTGAGAAATTTGCACAGTGGTATCCATTGGCGATGAAAATCTTTGATTGGTATCAATCTGAATCTCGTATTGAGTTGCATTATTGACATCCTGCCAATCAAAGAACGGTGTTCGGGTATTTAAGATTGCATTTGGCTGAGGTAAGATAAGCGTAACTGAGGTACTGATTATAAATGCTCTGGTTTCTGACCAAACACTATACGGAATTCCTGCGCGTACCCGCCAATAATATTTACCGTTGTTCATAGGACTTAGATATTGATACTGAGAATTTGCTACAATAGTATCAATCAATCGCGATGAGAAATCATTCGTATCCGCAATCTGAATCTGATATACTGTTGCCATCGGTACATCCTGCCAATCAAAAGTTGGTGTTGAGGTATGCAAGGTTTCTAAAGGGTTAGGTGATGTTAAAATTGGTGCGCTTAAAATAACATAGACCGAATCCTTTATGGTATCATTCAAAGCATTGTCATCTGTTGCCAGTTTCGTATATGTTTGGGTATAATATTTACCTGGTAAAGCACTAAAATTGCCAAAATCAACAGTTCTCACGCTATCTGCTAAAAGATTAGATATATATCCTGATTGAGCAAATATTATATTACCACTCTCATTCCGAATAATAAATTTAGTTGAACAAGAAGCAGTGCGAGTATAATAATTCTTAAATTTAGCAATGACAGACAAATTTCCCACAAATTGGGTGTCTTTGGGCGATACAATCTGATATGCACCAACATCGTGAAATCTTACTTTTACACTACCAGTGATTTTATTATTTCCTGAATTATAGTCATCTGTATAAAGCGTAGAACATTTTGTCGTGAAAGTTCCAAAATATCGTGCGGTCCAAGGGGTGAAACTGATTATGCGGAATGATTGTCCCGGAATTGTGACACTTTGAATATCAGAATATCCGTCATTAATCTCAAATTTAACATTGATATTTGCAGAATTAGGTCCATAGTTACGAACAACGGCAATAGGATTAATCGTCGTGCCTGAATCCACACTATTTACTGGTGCTTCAATTGAGATTGGACCCACATCTTTTTTGTAGTTAAAGAGAATTGCGGTTCCTGTAGTCGGGATATGTGAACTTGGTGAACCATTGTAATTATATTGAAGATATCGATTTCCCGAACCGTTGCCGGCTTGAATACCAATTGTACTGCTGGTTTGAGCATTGGTTGAAACCCTTTTATATTGGTACTTAATTCGTCCATCTTTGTAGAGAATTATCTGAAATGTATTACGTTGAGCGGTTTGGTTATACCGAGGAACTGTATCCCATTGAAAAACAACAAACTCATTATTCGGGTCATTATACTGATAAACTTTTCCCCGAGGCGTATAGACATTTCGTAGGTCTAAGTCATCCCATAATACACCAATAAAATTATTAATCGAGCCATAAGGAAGCGGTTGATTTGCTACCGACTGAGAGGTAAATGTTGTCGGATATTGTAAAAATCCGTTTGTGTTAACATAAACCGAACACAGTGATTGTCCATAATAAGGAAATACGAAGGGCAAAGCGACTTTTACATTTCCATCGTCTGCACTTGGTGTCCATCCAGTAAGCTCTATTTGCGAACTGGCATCAAACCAATTATAACTAACCGTATCACCATAAATTGAATTATGGGTTGATTCATAAAAATATCCTGCGCTATCTGGGTTGCTTGCTGGTGTAGTTCTTGCTCGAGCTTTCATTGTATCATTACTGCGATTGGCATCATCGGCTAAATCCGTATTGACAATCACATAATAAATTTTATTTGCTGATGGTGTAAATTGTCCATAATTTACTATTTGAGTCGCATTTATCGGTAAAGTTATTATTGACTCTTTAGTAAACACATTTATTCCCTGCATACTATCAATAATTATTGCTCGTGAAAGGAATGTCGCTTGATTTCTTCCGTAATTTTTTAGTGTTGCCCTAACATTTTGCGAAACTCCACTTTGAAGTCTATCTAAGGGTGATTGGATAGAATAGACACCAACATCCCATAACGGTAGTGATAATACTCTTATATAATCAATATACATGTTACTTCCATATTGACTTTGCGCCAAAAATCCAATATACATTGTACCAGTATCAGGACCAATTATAACTGAATGTTCGGTCCAAGCATTGGTTGGAGAATATCTACCAAATCCTTCCACCCGATAAAAATTAATTCCATCAGGAGAAAATTCCACAATAACACTATCCGGATAATTCTGATAGCCATTATCGTGATACATCCAAAACTTTAATTGGACAATAGTTGGTATTGTCTCTAATCCAATTGGCGAACTAATCAATCTTGCTTTAGAACCTGCTGGCGCATCCCAACTCTTATAAAAAGCCATGCCAGCTCCTTCATAAGGACTACAAGTCGGATTTGTGCCTGAAGTTACTCTTTGCCAATTATAACTACCCGAAATAATAACACTTGACCAACCAGATGGTGGAAATGTTTCGCGATTAAAACCTTCGACCAGCATTTCGGAACCGACAAAAACATAACCATTAAGTGTGTCATTAGCACGATTGTTATCTTCGTTTAATTGCGTATAACATTGGGTTGTATAACTTCCTGCAGTAGAAAGCCATTCTGGAAATTCAATCGTATCAGTCATATTTACTGCCAGACTAACCGATGAGAGGGTTTGAGAATAACTGTTCCCAATCTTGAATGTAACCGAAAAAGTTTCCGGATTACCACCAAAGTTTTTAATAATCACTTTCGGTTCAATTGTTAGACCTTGTACCATTGTGTCTTTGGGTGTTAAGATGGCAATGACTCCAACATCATGAGGAATGACTACATTTATTGAACCGAAAGCGGTATCATTATTACGCCATTGGTCATTATTAAGTGCAGTGTAGGCTTGCATCGAATATGTTCCTAAAGTTGCATTCCAGACCGGAAATTGTTTTGTAACTGTATCTCCTGGTCCTAAAATTACCTGATTAATTGTCTGTGAATACACCGAACCAATTTTGAATGTGACCGGGAAAGTATCAGTATAAGTTCCGTAATTCTTAATTAAAACCTTAGGATAGACACTATTTCCTGAGGCAATTGTTCCTGTGGGTGCAAGAATTGCAACAATGCCAACATCATGAACGTTTCCGCCCATTTGAACAGTAACATTCTTTTCATAAGGAATTAAATTGTGCCCAGTAACTGTAACTGACATTATTCCTGGAGTTGGCGGATTAATTGAAAAATTAATAACGCCCGAATTATTTGTATAACCGTATTGATAAACGATACTGTCATTCATCATTACACAAACTAACGCATCCCGCACAGGAGTAGAACCGACTTTAACTGTCACTGTATAATTTTGTGGTCCAGTATAAATACTAGTATCGTGAAGCACAGTTAATGGTCTTGGAGTACTTGTCCAAAGATTAAGTTCTGGGTCACCTAAAAGATTCCATTCGCGATACCTCGCATCGGACCATTGATTATCAACCAGTGGTCTAATAGAATCAATCATAAATTTTGCCCGCTTAAAAGCATCGCCTAAAATAGGCATTTTTTCCTCAAAAATTGCTTTATAGAAATGCTGAGCAACCGTGCCTCGACATCGAGCAAGACCTGAACCCGTAGTGGTTACGGTAGTACCTAAATAACCAACTGCACCTTTAGGATTTTGCACTGTTCCGGCATTCATAAACCTATCACCTTGATAAGACGAGGAAGACAGTGTCACCGTCGCACATGTAGCTGAAACAACGATTGGCAGTTTATAACCATTGTTACAATTATTAGGATTTAAAACAAATGGAGAACCCCAGGTAGTTACAGATTGACCGCGATATAACAGAAATGCTCTACCATTATCTATTGCATTTATGACATTAGTCGTAGAGTGTCCAAGCAGCCTGGAAAAAGAATCAACTTGAACATATCCTGCATTTCGCCAAAGATTGGCAACATAGCGCACATCATTCCAATACACCGTATCAGAATTTACTGGTGGATAGGAACTGTAATCTTCATCAATTAATCCAGTTCCCTTTCTAAACCATAAACTATCGGCAAGATAAGGAGTCCGTTCATAACCCAATGTTTTTGTTACCAGTAAACTACATTGACTTGCACTTTCACAAGGAAAACGGCCCAGAGAAATGTCCATACGATAATCACCAGTCACATTAGCAAAATAATCGTCATATTTGTTTTGATCGGAATTAATATATGCACCATTTCCCACCAGCAAAACATATTCCGGTCGTGGATTCCAAGTATTATACGCATTGACAATATAATTCTTGATAGTTGCGATTGCCGACGGTGTTGCACCAATTTGGGAAAGCGTGACAACTTTTGTTGGTACGCCTTTTTTATGTTTCCATTGGGCTAAAGGTAAAATTGCATTATAGAAATTGTCATGCGTAATAATTAGATATTTTGCACCATTTGAGGCAAAGCTGAAACTGATAAAACCCAATATCAAAAACAAAACTCTTTTCATCTTACTGCTCCTTTATCAATATATTATATAAAGAATCTAATGGTCTAAAAAATATTGGTAGTCGAGATTCTACAATATCAGGCATAAAACCGAAATTACTTTTATGATTGTCCTTTTCAAGTTTGAACATTTGTTTTATCTTTTCACTAATTTTTTCACAACCCTTTCTTTTTTATTTTTGACCACAATCATATAAACACCGGCTGGAAGATTTTCTAAATTGAGACGAGTTCCTGATTTTTCTTTCTGCATTTGCACTTCTGCATTTTTTATCCTGGCTTGCACATCATAAATTAGCACTTGATTAGACTCAGATTCGCTGTTACTCCAGTTAAATTGGACAATATCACGGCAGGGATTGGGTAATATGGTGAGTATAAGTTTTGAATTTTGAGTCTTAAATCTTAAATCAACATCAGCGACGCCGGTTGTCGAAACACGAATCGTTCCTTCAAATGGCTTGCAATTTTTAGCGGTTACTGTGATAAAAAACATACCCGAGCTTTGTGGCGGAATGGTAAAATTTATTGTCCCATTACTACTTGTCAAGCCATATCGATAGATGGTATCTTTCATAAGACAGACCAAGGCATTAGCCAAAGGTATTGTGCCAATTTTAACAGTGGCGGAAATATTAGTTAGGCTGGGTGATATTACCGAATCATATAATACACTTAAAGTTTTAGGCGCGGTCGTCCAAAGATTAAGTTCTGGGTCACCTAAAAGATTCCATTCGCGGTAACGAATTGAAGTCCATCCTGATGGTCTTATCGAATCCGCAAGAAATTTTCCCCTTTTTACCGCATCACCCAGTTTATAATTTCCTTCATAGAAAATTGCCCTAACAATACTAACTGTGACTAATCCCCGCATTTTAGCTAAGTCCGAACCGGTTTCTGAATTAGTTGTGCCAACAAAGCCAACCGCGCCTTTTGGTACCTCAACACTTCCGGCTCTTAAAAATCTTTCACCTAAATAGTGTGGCTCTAAATAACTCAGATTAACCGTCGCACAAGTTCCCGAAATCACAACCGGTAGTTTGTAATGATTATTAGTCTGATTCGGGTCGATATTGAATGGTGACCACCAATTACCCACTCCTTGTCCGCGAAAGACAACAAATGCTCTGCCATCATTAATTGCATTAATTACATGTCGGGCAGAATCTTGTCTTAATCTTGAAAATGAATCAATATGAACATAACTGGCATTTTGCCACAGATTGTAAATATCTCGCATATTCTGCCAATACACTGAATCCACGGCACCAATATCTTCTCTCACAATACCTGTACCTTTTTTATACCAAAGTGTGTCAGACATACAAGGCATGCGCTCATAACCAAGGGTTTTAGCGACCATAATACTACAATGCACCACAGTGGAACACGAGAATCGGCCTATTGATAGTTCCATCTTATAGTCTCCGGTCATATTAGCATAATAATCATCATACTTATTTTGGTCAGTTTTAATATGTAAAGGACTACCAACTAATAAAATATATTCTGGTCTCGGATTCCAAGTATTATATGCATTACTAATATATCTTTTGATTGCCGAAAGCGATTCGGGAGTTGCGTTAAATTCAGAAAGTTTTACCACTCTCGTTGGTAATCCCTTTTTATGTTTCCATTGGGCTAAAGGTTGAATTGCATCATAAAAGTCGTCGTGAGTGATAATTAAATATTTTGCTCCTGTTTGAGCCAAGCCTAATTTAAGGGACATCGTGAGAACTAAAATTAGTATTTTTTTCATTTAATAATACAGAACAGAAAAGAGTCGAAATAGGTATATAATAATTTTAAATTAAATTCTTATTAAAGTCAAGATACTTTTGCAATATGTTTTAAATCTAGCCCAGGTACATGGTTCCCCCTAAAAGGAATAAACGGATTTGAAAAGTTACAACAAACAGCCTGCATTTCACCAGACCACTGGAACGCATTGATGAAATTAATTCGGAAAAATAAAGTGAATTTTTAGTCTTTTTTGCTATTCTTAATGTATCGAATCAAATATTACTTTACTAAGGAGCAATGCTATGCCACCACCAATCGCTTATTATTCAGTGGTCAGAGGAAAGGGTCAAAAATTGAATACGAAACCCGCTATAACCTAGTAATGATGGCATTACAACAAGGGATTAAACTGTAAGTTTTGAATTTTTCTGAGATCACATCTTTCGAGTAATGATGGCATTATAACAAGGGATTAAACCAACGGCTCGCTTTTTGGTGTAT
>CAYYPG010000004.1:0-51358 GCA_964473505.1 uncultured bacterium
AATACCTCCCCTATCTCCTCTTTGGACAACCGATTGGATTATCTAACCCCCTGTCAACCAAGCAATTAATCAGATTACTACCCAATTATTGGGCTTATAATTAACTCTACTTTTAAGTAGAGTATTTATGGAGTTAGCATCAGGTAAAGAAGAAAAATTTTGAGGGGGTGGATATATTTTATAATAGATATAATATAGATAATGTTGAGATTAGAGAACGGATGGTTGCGGTTAAGTTATCTGGAATTGGTTACATCAATCGTGTATCAATAAAAACAACTTGATGGAACCTTACACAAAGAAAAAAGATATACCTAACTATAACAAATTTCCACAAACATTGACAATATCTCTCGCTTGAGAATCAGAAAGAAAAGTTGTAATGAAAAAGGAGATAAGAACGTATTAATAATGACTTATTCTGAAGTTAATCACCAAGATATACTTAACCATAATACATGTCCTTCAACATTGCTAATATCTCAGACTATCTTTGAGTTTACCTAAAAGACTAAAGCCTGATACTTAAAAGATTCTGAGAAATAGAAGATGAATAAAAATCATGGATGTTACGACGGCCGTGTATCAACAAAAACATCATGATATGACCTTACAAAAAGAAAAGGTGGTAGTGTCTAATATTTTGTGTAAATTCAGTATAGATATGTTAAAGAAAAAGGTGTATCTTCTTCGTTTACACATCGTTAGAAAAAAGACCACACCTACGGAATTACATATCAGCAAAAAGCATTGTGATTTTGACGCTCCGTTGGTAGAATCGGATAAATCAGTTAACATGGTATCTAATCGAGCAGGAAACCTGTTTAATAATATTAAAGAAAATAGTTGATGGTTTTCTGAACCATCGATAAATAATTAGTTAGATTTTCCTCTGGCAGACAGAATGTATACTTGTGGGCATGTCTCTCGGCTACTGTCTAGTTTACCAAAATGATTGATGAAAGATGATTTGTCTAATAAGCAAAAAGGTCAAACTGATAGAACATTAGAAATTTATCTTTTTCGGCTTTTCAAAAATACACTTTTGATTTTCGAACTATATCAAAAAAGTTTTGAAAAATTATTTCACCGATTGAGCCTGAACGTTCTGGATGAAATTGTACTCCGTAAATTGGTAACTCAAGATGTCTCATTGCTTCTACTTCACAAGACGGTGAGTTGGCTAAAACCTCAAAACCAGCAACGGTTAGACTTTCTAAAGAAACATATTCTAAATGACTTTCTGCTACTAAGATTTCTGGTGGTAAACCTTGAAAAAGCGGGTCATCTTTGATAATACGAACTACCGCTTCTCTCTCAATTCGCTCTTTGCCGGAAAGTACAGTACCGCCAAACGCTTTAGCCAGCATCTGATGACCATAACAGATACCTAAACAAGGAAGCGAATTATGATGTAAAAATTCTAAATATCTCCGAGAATAAATACCTTTAGTTATTAAGTCTGGCGAACCTGATAAAATTAAGGCATTGCATTCCTGTAAACTAGCATTATTATATACTTCCACATCGTTGATGACTCGATACAGGCTGAATTTTTTCACCATCTCAACATAAGGCGCTATTTTTTGTTCTGGTTGGATACGATAACTGTTTACGATCAGAGTGAACATCTAGCCCAACTTTTGAATTTTTTCTTTAAAACCCTGCTCTATTCTTCTAAAAGTTTCTCTAATTTTTTTATCATCTTTTTCGCTCGAGCAACATATTCACTTTTGGGATAATCTTCAATCAACCGCTCCAACTCACTAATTGCGGTATCTAAGTCTTGTTCCGGATTTTTGGGGTCACTTAACACCTCTGCGATTAAAAAAAGCGCATCATCTGCCAGTTCGTCTTCTGGAAAATCATCAACGATTGTATAGAGCATTTCCAGACACTGTTCGAAATCATTATTATCAAGATAATTGCGCGCCATTTTATATAAACGATAGGTAGCGGTTGTATCGGATTGAGTGATCTCAGTTCTTTTAACTGTTCGAGCCGCACACTGAATGGTAAAAAATATTACCGATAAACTTAATAGAAATAATAAAACTCTAAAAGAAAATAAATTATAGCTTTTCATTACCTTCACTCCTTTTCTTTTATGGAATCGAAAAATCTGTCATGCATTATATAATTTATATCGTTTGGTCTGATTTTAACTTGAGCGCACTATTTTTTTCTCCAAAGAGGCATAGGCATCATGGTTATGGATTGATTCATAACTCTCGACTTCAACGCAATACCAGGTGATTAATGGATTCTTTTCTAATTTTTGAGCAACATTACGCACAACATCTTCAACAAAGACTGGTTTATGGAAGGCATGTTCGGTTACATATTTTTCGTCTTCTCGTTTTAAGAGTGAGTAGACTGGACTTGAACCACAGTCTTCAATCATTGCAATTAAGTCTTCAATCCACAAAAATCCCTTAAACCGTACTTTAACCCGAATTTCACCTCTTTGATTGTGGGCAGCAACTTTTGCCATTTCTTTAGAACACGGACACAAGGTAGTAATGGGCACGGCAACGCCAAGAATCAATTGCATTTTTTCCGAGAGATTGCCAATGAATTTACATTGATACTCCATCAGGCCGATTGAATTTGAGACGGGTGCGGTCTTTTCTATGAAATAAGGAAATGATATCTCAATGTGTGCTGATTCTGCATTTAACTCCTGTTTCATTGTCTTTAAGATCTTGCCGATATTATTGATGGCGATTTCGCGATGAAAGCGGTTGAGAATTTCTACAAAGCGACTCATATGAGTACCGCGAAAATTGTGGGGCAAATTGACATACATATTGATTTGGGCAACCGTATGTTGCTTTTTATAAGCCTTATCCGAAAGAAAAATCGGATATCTTAAATTTTTAACACCGACCTTATCTATATCGATATTACGAAAATCTTGTTCGTTCTGAATATCACGCACAATAATTATTCTAACAGCTCTTTCTCTATTGTCAAGATTTATCGCAGGTATGTTCTACGAAAGTCATTTTTATTACACGGGACTTAATTCAGAAGCACCCAACAATCATTGATTTCAGTGTAAACTTCAAGATTTTGGGGTAAATTAATTTTTCTCTTCCGTAGGTGTGATCTCCTTACTGAATCTAAATAATGATTAAACCAAGTAAGGATATACCTTTTTCTTTCACATATCGATACTAAATTTACACAGCATATTAGACACTACCATTTTAGTTGATGCGGAAACCAATTCAGTGCGGTGTTTGTTTGACTTTAGAGTTTTGACGAGCTCACTTGCTGTGACTTCAGAAAAAGTCAAAGTGTTTTGAGGTCTTGTTGTTATCTTATACTTAATAATTGACCGCCATTACCTGTTGTTCTTAAAGGAAATAATTAAAATCAGGCAAAACATTAGAAAATCTTAGTAAAGATCTTTATAATTTTTGAATTTTTTCTTAAAATGGAGCTTAATTTTTTAGGACTGTTTAGAGAAGAAAATAAATCAATAAAACCCGATAAATCAATTAGTAAATAACAATTTCGGATTATAAACTTGAAATCTCTATTATGTTTTGCTATAAAATCTTCAGCGCTATTTTAACCACTGGTTATGGAAACATCCTCGATTCGACAGTAAGGAACCAAAAAATTACCAATTTTTTTAGATTCTTCAGACAATCCGGATATTTGGTTGAGCAATGTAAAGATATTACCGGCAATCATGGTTTCGATTACGGGTTGAGTTAATTCGGCATTAACAATCAAAAAGCCACCTTTCACTACACCGGAAAAATCACCATTAAAAGGATTAATTTGCGCAGAAAGACGAGTTACCAAAATACCCTTTTTTATTTCCTGAATTAATTTCTGTTTTGACTGTTTGCCTGTCATAACGACAATATTACTTGGTCCGACTGTAGGAACTGAACGAAAACCACCAGTTGCATGGCCAGTCGATGCTCGATTCTCTTTATGGGCACAGTAAGAATCGTACAGATATGATTTTAAGATTCCGTTTTCAATTATAGTTAAAGGTTTTCTTGCTACACCTTCTCGGTCAAAAGCACTTGATGCCGTGCCTCCGGACAATAATCCGTTGTCTTCAATGGTTAAACAATCCGAGGTTACTTTTTCATTGAGTTTACCAACCCATCGACTCATTCTTTTTTGAATATTATTGGCAGAGACGGTGTTGATAATTACTTCTAAAAACTCAGTTAAAACCTCAGGTTCTAATAATATCGTACCCTTAAAAGTCTCACCTTTTTGGGCACCTAATGATTTAAGCACTTTTTCTGCGAAACTCGTTGCAACTTTTCCCACATTTATTTCGGCAAGTTTTCGCGTATTACCAAACTCATATTGAAAACAAGATACTTCATTTTTATCTCGCGCCATACCCATTATACCATATTCAAAAGAACTCGCTTTCTCTCCAACTTTGATGCCTTTGGAATTGATTACGGCCCTATCACCATAAAAACCGGCAAACACGCCACTATCCACCGTAATGCGTTTATCATAATTAATCGCGGTTTTTAGTAAGCTCGTTGCATAATTCAAAACATCGTGCATTGTCAAATTTTCCACTTGCGGGTCATAAATGTCTTGAACGTTTGGTATTGTTTTGCTGGGCAAAGGTAAAACATTACCCGAATCAGTGGGGGCTAAATTCGCTAAACGGACTGCATTACTCACTGCGTCGATTATCTTTTCTTGAGATAAAACATTTACCGACGCAAAGCCTAATCCTTGATGCTTAAATACCCGAATGCCTACACCATCCGTAATGTGACTTTTGGCTAATTTAATATCATTAGATTCAAACGAGACATTAAACGATTTGCCTTTAACTAAATAGACTTCGGCTTCATCCGCGCCTAATTCCAATGCCTTTTTAACTGCACGTTCGCCTAACGCAATCAATTCATTCATTATCGACCTCCCAGCGCTGGATTGTAAATATGGTAAACATTCGATACTGATTTAAACCCTGGAGTTTAAGTTGCTGATTAGAAATTTCTGTATTCATTATTGTCTACCTCCGATTATTGCTTGACAGCGTAGATATGGACCACCGCCATCAACTTTTGCTGGTTGCCATTTACCACAATGACCAAAACCGATATCCCATTGAAAGTCTCGACTAACAGCGTCAACGCTCATTAGTACATCAAAGGCCTGTCCTGAAATTGTCACTCCGCGATAACATTCGCCAATTTTACCGTTAGTGATTTTATATGCTTCTTGGACACCAAACATAAATTCTGCATTAGCATCAGCCTGTCCACCTTTAGCACCTCTTAATAGATAACCGTTTTGTGTGCTTTCAATAATCTCTTCTAAGGTTACATTACCCGGCATAATACCGGTATTTCGCATGCGGATAATCGGTTCGTCAGAATATTCAAATGCTCGGGCATTGCCTGTGGGTTCAACGCCATATTTTGCAGCACTTTGGCGATTATGTAAATAGGATTTCAAAATACCATTTTCAATAATAATGACCTTTTTGGTAATAACACCTTCATCATCAACTAATAAGGTTCCAGCCGCGAGTCCTTCTTGGCCAGAATCAAACAAAGTGACCAGTTCACTGGCGACCCTTTGTCCAATTTTATCTTTGGTAATGGCACCGGCAGAAACAAAATCTGCTTCCACAGTATGACCGATTGCTTCATGGGCAAGCAAGCCAACTAAACTGGGGTCAAGAATTACGGTTGTTCTTTCACCTTTAGGATAACCGGCAGTAAGCAGTCTCTCAATTCTTTTGATAACAGCTTCAATAAATTCATCCGGTGTTTTTCGACTAAACAGATCCTGCCAACCGCCAGTGACACCTATTGCTTCCAGGGATTCAACCATATCATTACCACTGCCGCCAACAGCAAAAATTATGAATTCCGGCTTAGAATCAATAAGTTCACATTCCGCACCATCTGTCGTGACAATAAACTTTTTTTCCAGCCGTTCAATATAAGCTACTTGTGCTGATTGTATGAGTGGCGATGCTTTTTTTAACTTACTTTCAGTATTTTTTACCAGTTCCAGTTTTTCTTCTATGGTATGATTGGTTAAGGGATCATTTATTATTGGGCTGAATGTGCCGTGTGCTAATTTTGCTTTAGCCAACTGCACATTGGGGTTAACTTTTCCCAAACTCGCGACTTTGGCTGCAACGCAAGCATCATTAATTGCCTTTTTAATTTCTTGTATCTCAATTCGGCTTGTTGCGGAAAATCCCCAGCCCCCTTGATACAATGCTCTAACCCCAACTCCCGAATAGGTGTTATGAGCCAGAGTTTCTAATTCTCCTTGACGAATCGTAATCCCAGTAGTAATCCGTTCGTGAAAGCGAATCTCACCATAATCCATACCATCAAAAGAACTTAAAGTACTTTTTAATATCTCAATCATTTATTTATCCTCCGAATGCACTAAAAAGTTCAATATCATTTATCTATCTTCTGAAGGTTAAGTCTTTAATCGACCCAGATAGATATTGCAAACAATTTTCATTAAAAAATTGGAAGACGTTATTAAAATAGACAAAGACACCTTCCAGAAAAGTAAAGCGTAATAGAAGCATAAATATTCTTAATTAAAACGATAATTAATATACAAGAGCATGCAATTCATACACAATATTAAAAAGATAAAGATGCAGAAAAAAGTTAATCCGCCTCTCAACATATTGGGGTGCTTTTTATAAGTTTCTTGGCTAAAAGGACCTTCATAACTATCGTCATGCCCAAATAATACTTGGATTCATTCTCTTTGTCAACAATAACGCCTGCAGTTGATAAGATTTCCAATAACTACAACAAATTAGAGGTCGTGGTTTTACACTAAGTCTATCTTATTCTTGAAAATTTGTGAAGAATAAACATTAATAATAAAGTAAATTAATATCTCAGATTTTAAATTAAATAATGAAAGGCTTTAGTAAATATAAAATATAAACTACTGAATACACTGACAATAAAAGAAGATAGTTAAGTGATACGTTCCAACATTCTGGATATTATATAAGATGACGGTTTTCATAATTATTATTGATGAGCATTTAAATTCTGGATACCCTATGCTGGCATCCAGTCAAAACAATTGACTTTAAGGGGTAGGTTTGTTATAATAGTAATGACTATTTGCGTTCTTTGTAATAGCGATTGAAATTTTAGACATTATCTTTCTAGATATTTCTACAAAGACCCGACAGAAAATATTAAGTCAAATTAACTCAAATAAGTTTAGGGCCTAAAAAATTAAGCATAGAAAGGAGCTTTAATGACAAAGCCGAAAATTATTACAAGTTTACCAGGACCAAAGGCACAAAAGATATTAAAAAAAGATAAGAAATTTATATCGCCATCTTATACAAGGAGTTACCCTGCAGTAATAGAATCAGGACAAGGGTGTTGGGTTTGGGATGTAGATGGCAATAAATTTTTAGATTTTAATGCTGGGATTGCAGTCTGTTCAACGGGTCATTGCCATCCCGAGGTCGTCGCAGCCATTACAAAACAAGCCGAACGATTGCTCCATATGTCCGGCACGGATTATTATTATCCTTTACAAACAGAATTGGCGGAAAAATTAGTAGAAATAACTCCTGGAGGTATGAACAAACGAGTATTTTTATGCAATTCGGGAACCGAATCCGTAGAAGGTGCATTTAAGTTAGCCCGATATATGACCAAAAGAAAATATGCTATTGCTTTTTTAGGTGCATTTCATGGTCGTACTATGGGTGCTCTCTCATTGACAGGAAGTAAAGTAATCCAAAAAGAAGGATTCGGACCACTAATTGCTGGAATTTATCATGTGCCTTATGCTTATTGTTATCGCTGTGCGTATAATTTAGAATATCCTGGTTGCGATTTTGCTTGTGTCAAATATATTGAAGATACATTGTTTAAAAAAATAATTCCGCCCGAAGAAGTCTGTGGTATTTTCATTGAACCCATCCAAGGTGAAGGTGGTTATGTTGTTCCGCCACCAGGCTATTTCCAAAAGTTAAGAGCACTCTGTGATAAGTACGGTATTTTATTAATTAATGACGAAGTACAATCAGGAATGGGTAGAACCGGTAAAATGTTTGCCATAGAACATTGGGAAACAATGGCAGATATTTACTGTGTTGCTAAGGGTATTGCCTCGGGAATGCCATTAGGTGCGTTTATTGCGAATGCCGGTTTAATGAAATGGCCCAGTGGAACTCATGCTTCCACTTTTGGAGGTAATCCGGTATGTTGCGCTGCAGCTTTAGCAACAATAAGACTTTTAGAAAACGGATTAATCGAAAATGCTCAAAAAGTCGGTGTAATCATTATGAAACGATTAGAAACGCTTCAGGCAAAATATGAATCGATTGGTGACATTCGGGGTAAAGGATTAATGATTGGTTTGGAATTGGTTGAAGATTCTATTTCAAAAAGACCGCTTACAGAAAAACGCAATGGCATCATTTATAAATGCTTTGAAAAAGGATTATTAATGCAAGGATGTGGCACAACTGCCATCCGATTTTCGCCTCCACTTATTGTTACTGAAGAAGAAGCCCATACCGCATTAGATATTTTTGAGTCCGCATTGAAATCAGTATTACGAGGATAAAGGCAAATCGCTAAAAGCATAACGAAACTCCACATATAAGCATTGCGGTTTTCTTATCCGGAACTTTACAAATGGAAGATTTCAAGTAAAAATCTAAAATAAATAAGCCTGACAGAAAAACGGCTTTGATTGTTCAGTAGTATTTACAATGATGATGTGTACTTTAAAATAAATAAGTATCAAGGGACTAAATTTGATTGTTAAGTAATATTCCTGATAATGATAATAATTAGCAAAAGTCCTGAAAACAGATGAGTCCTAGCATTCAGGTTCGAATATTCAGTAATATCACCAATAATGACTCGTAGTTTAGCAAAGTCATATAAGTAAACTAATGCGAGTAAAATCAGGTTTAACTTTTTAGTAATAATTTTTAAATTTTAGTGCTACTCTAAGAATAAAATGAGCATTGAGCAAGCCAGATTTTACTGTTTAATAATATTGCCTTCATATCCTTATCAAGAAGTTTTATAAACCATGAGTTTCAGTCCAGTTATTTAGTCAATAATGAGTGACCCTTTTGAACAAAAAGTTCTTAATACTATTAGAAAATATGAAATGGTTTCTGCTAAAGATAAAGTTTTGGTCGGTTTTTCTGGCGGTCCTGATTCAATGGCATTATTGTATTCTCTTAATAAATTAAAGGAGTTGTTAAGAATCAAATTATATGCAATGCATATAAATCATCAGTTGCGCGGTAAGTCAGCCAATGAAGACGAAAAATTTTGCCGTCAAGTCTGCAGAAAATTATCCATTCCTATTAAGACCTGCAAAATTAATGTTAAAGAATACGCCCAACAAAATAAATTATCAATTGAAGAATCGGCTCGCGAGTTAAGATATAAACACCTTACGAAAACTGCGCAAAAATTAAAATGTTCAAAAATTGCCTTAGGTCATAATGCTAACGATAATGCCGAAACTGTCATATTAAATTTAATTCGGGGCACGGGCTTAACAGGTTTAGCCGGGATTTCGGCGAAACGAGACCAAATCATCCGTCCGTTGATTGAAATCCCGCGGGACGAGATTTTGAAGTATCTCAAAAAAAATAATTTGGATTATTGTCATGATTTAACTAATATTGAATTAGGTTACCGCCGCAATTATATTCGTCATAAGATATTGCCCTTACTTCAAACCATTAACCCCAATCTAATTACAACCATTTTTCACACTTCTGAGTTAATTCGCACTTGTAATGAATATATTAATCCGATAATTCAAAAAACATTAAGCGAGGTCTTATTAAAACAAACAGCACAATGTATCATTCTTGACATAAAGAAACTTTTATCATATAATTTATTCATTAAACGACAAATTATTAAAACTTTGATACCAGATTTGGAATTTGTTTCAATTGACGCGATTTTAACTTTAGCCCAAAAGAAAACCTCGGGTAAGCGCTTGAAATTGGCAGAAGACCTCTGGGTCTGGAAAGAATATAACAGTCTGTATTTTGAAAAATCATCTCGCAAGAATAGCAATCTAAAGACTCATCGCTGGTTAGTTGATATCGGTAACACTATAAGGATTAAAGAATTAGGTCTAAAAATCACGACGAAACTAATACCAGTAAAAAATAAGAAAGACCTTATGTATATTGGAGATTTGATGGAAAACCAAGACACGAATAATATAATAAAGACGCAGCACTGGTTAAATTCTTGTGATGGCAAGGAACTAAGGCAGTGGTTTGATATATCCGAAATAACCCTTCCTTTGCACGTGCGCTTCCGTCAACCCGGAGACCGATTCATCTTCCAAGATGGTCATTTTAAGAAATTGAAAGATGTATTAATTGATGAAAAAATACCCTTAAGGGTTAGGGACCAATTGCCCTTATTATGTGATGCACAAAATATTTTATGGATTATCGGTTCCCGACGCGCCCATATCGGTTTAATTAATGAAAAGACAAAAACAATTTTGGAAGTGCAAGTAAATAATCTTGCCAGTCAAAAATCAAAGACCAAAGTGACTCGTCGAAAGCAAACTTTGAAACTTTTAACCGCTGATTGTTCGGTCAATTTGTAATTGATTTAAATTTTTTGCAATTGATATTAATTATTAACTATCGTGAACCTACACAAGTATTTAAGAATCAAGGAAAGTATTTTATTTTTGTATTTGGGTAATTTCAGGGCAATAAATAAAATGCTCCGCGGCCGTCGAAATTTAAGAAAGACCCAAAAATTTGTTTCCGCATCTTTTACTTCTGAGAACAATATTGACTCTGTCAAAATTTTCATAAAATAACTCTATGGCAAAACAACCATTGCGTAATCCGACAATTAGTAACATTTTAATTTGGCTTGTGATTTTTTTTAGCGTTTGGGCAATATGGAATTTTTTGGTTGCACGTCGAAGTGGAAGAATCTCTATTGAATATTCCCAGTTTATCAAAGAACTTAATAATAATAATGTAAAATCAGTTGTTATTACTGAAAGACAGATAACCGGAACGCTTAAAAATGAATCTGAACTTCCTAATACTCGTGGCAAAACCAAGTACAAAGAATTTAAAACATATATACCTTTTGATGACCCTGAGGTAGTTAACAAGTTGGTACAGCATAATGTGAGCATTATGGCAAAACCACCTTCACCTTGGGGATCAATAATTGTTTCCGCAATTCCTTGGATATTAATCTTAGGACTCTGGATATTGTTTATTCGACGAATGTCCTCGGGTACAGACCGGGCATTCAGTTTTGGCAAAAGTCGAGCCCGATTATTAACTACTGACCGTCCCAAAACAACTTTTGATGATGTAGCAGGAGTCGAAGAAGCCAAAGAAGAACTAAAAGAAATTATTGAGTTTTTGAAAGCACCACAGAAATTTCAAAAGTTAGGTGGCAAGATTCCCAAAGGTGTTTTATTGGTTGGACCAACCGGCACTGGTAAAACGCTCTTAGCCCGAGCTGTTGCTGGTGAAGCCGGAGTTCCATTTTTATCGATATCGGGTTCAGATTTTGTTGAAATGTTTGTCGGAGTTGGTGCGGCACGGGTTCGGGATTTGTTTGAACAAGGAAAACGTAATGCGCCGTGTATTATCTTTATTGATGAGATCGATGCGGTTGGTAGACAACGCGGTGCCGGTTTAGGTGGCGGTCATGATGAACGCGAGCAAACTTTAAACCAACTTTTGGTCGAAATGGACGGTTTTGATACTCAAGAAGGCGTTATTATTATGGCAGCAACCAATCGACCAGATATTTTGGATAGCGCTTTACTCCGACCAGGTCGTTTTGATCGACAGATTGTTGTTGACCGTCCTGATGTTATTGGTCGTGAAGGTATATTAAAAGTCCACACCCGAAAGATTCCCATAGGAAGAGATGTTGACTTGAAAATTTTAGCCCGAGCAACTCCTGGTTTTTCTGGCGCTGATTTAGCCAATATGGTAAACGAAGCCGCTTTACTCGCCGCACGGAGAAATAAAACCGTAGTCGAAATGCAAGATTTTGAAGATGCCAAAGACAAAGTATTAATGGGGGTTGAACGCCGAAGCCTATGGATTTCTGAAAAAGAAAAGAAATGGATTGCATATCATGAAGCCGGTCACACTTTAGTATCCAAATTAATTCCCGGCACTGACCCAATTCATAAAGTTACAATTATTCCTCGGGGCCAAGCATTAGGAGTGACACAACAATTACCCCTTGATGACCGCAAAATTTATTCTAAAACCTATTGTCTAAATCAATTGGCCGTAATGTTAGGTGGTCGGTCAGCCGAAGAATTGGAATTTGGTGATATTTCAACTGGCTCTCGCGATGACATTAATCGTGCTACCCAATTAGTCCGAAAAATGGTCTGTGAGTGGGGAATGAGTGAAAAACTTGGTCCGCTAACTTTGGGCAAACCAGATGAAGAAATCTTTTTGGGACGGGAAATGGGTTTACATCGCAACTTCTCAGAAGAGACTGCTAAATTGATTGATAATGAAATTAAGCGTTTTGTCGACGAAGCTCATAATAAGGCGTTATCTTTATTAAAAGCAAATATAGACAAACTAAAAGCTTTGGCCCAAAAACTATTGGAGAAAGAAATTCTTGACAGCAATGAAATTGACGAAATTATCGGAATTGCAACTTCCAAGACTTAATTAGCAACTAACAGCAAAAATGGCATAAAAGATTATTAGAATTAAAATGGAGACATAATTTGATGCAGCTCGCTGGTTCAATCGTTGCTTTAGTCACTCCGTTTGATAAAAACTATCAAGTTGATTTAGAGGGTCTAAGACAGAATATCCTATTTCAATTAGCCCATAATACCAATGGCTTTGTGCCTTGTGGCACAACTGGAGAATCTCCAACATTATCGGCTGAAGAATGGGAACAAATTGTTAAAACAACAATTGAAACCGTAAAGGGCAAAAAACCAGTAATACCAGGAACAGGCACTAATTCCACTGATAAAACCATAGCCTTCACTCAAAAAGCAAAAGAACTTGGTGCTGATGCTTGTTTAATTGTGACACCCTATTACAACAAACCCACTCAAGAAGGTCTTTATCGGCATTACGCCGAAATTGCTCTTTCCGTGAAATTACCAATAATTATCTATAATATTCCTGGTCGGACCGCAGTTAATATGCTTCCCAAAACAATTGAGCGTCTGCAAAAGGAATTTCCCAAGATAATCATTGGAGTCAAAGAAGCATCGGGTAATTTAGACCAGATTTCAGAAATAATCAGTCGATGTGGAAAAAATTTTGTTGTGCTTTCCGGAGACGATGCTTTAACTTTACCAATTTTAGCTATTGGCGGTAAAGGTGTAATATCGGTAATCGCCAATATTGTTCCTAAAACTCTGTCGAAAATGATTGCATATTTCTTTAAGGGAAATATCAAAAAAGCATGCGAGTTAAATATGAAATTATATCTGTTAAGCAAAGCGATGTTTGTGGAGACTAATCCTGGTCCGGTAAAATATGCGATGTCAGTCTTAGGAATGCCGTCCGGACCACTACGCTTACCCCTGACCCTACCGTCTCCAGAAAACCAAACATTTATTAAAGAAACCTTATCAAGATTACAGATTTCTCCAATCAAATCTTACAAGCAGAATTGTACATAAAATGCCCAGTAAATTATTCTCTTATCTTATTACCAGGTTAAGCTTTATTTGTTGAAAACTCTGAGAAATACTCAAAAAAACACCAATGTCCATAAGAAAAAACAATAATTATGCTTCTGCATTCCATGTCTTCAAAATCGATATTGACTTTGTCAGAGCTCTCTTTGTTTATCTTTTATATTTTTCTCTTATTTCTATATTCCATTTGATTTTTAGTTTCTGAAACATATGATAAAAGTGGTCTTAGTCGGTGCTTGTGGGAAAATGTCAACCGCATTAGTATCCGCAATCGCCGCAGAAGAAGATATTAAAATTGTAGCTGGAGTTGAAGCTGCAGGACATCCTCAAATCGGTATGCCGATTGGTGTTGGATTTATCCAAGATGATTTGCGTAAAGTAATTGATAAATCACACATCGTCATAGAATTTGCGATTCCAGAAATTACACTTGATAATGTTAAAATTGCCGCAGATGCTCAAAAACCATATATTATTGGTACAACCGGGCTAAAAGACATCGATACCCTTAGGAAATATTCTGCAAAGATACCCATATTAATTTCAGCAAATTTCTCCATTGGAGTAAATGTACTTTATAAGTTGTCCAAGATTCCTGCTAATTTATTAAAAGACTTCGATATCGAAATTATAGAAACACATCACAAAACCAAACGGGATGCACCCAGCGGCACAGCAAAAAAATTGGCTGAAATTATCAAAAGTTCCAGGGATAACAATGATGAAGTAAAAATTCATTCGATTCGAGCTGGAGATATTGTTGGTGAACACATAGTTATGTTTATTGGCAAGGGTGAACGATTAGAACTAATTCATCGGGCAACAAATAGAAATGCTTTTGCTACTGGTGTTATCTACGCAATCCGATTTCTGATCAAACAAAAACCTGGACTTTACAGTGTGGACGATATATTTTTAAGTCAACCTGTCTTATAATCTTTAATCTTCTCGGTTTATCAAATTCTAAAATCATAACCCTAAAAGGCTACCGAATTGGTATATTGTAAAAGGTAGAGATATTGTCAATGTTTGTGAAAATTTTTATAGTTAAGCGTATATGTTTTTTTTTGGAACAAGGCGCCATTAATACATTCTTATCCATTTTCATCGTACCTTTTCTTTCCGAGAAATATTGTCGATGTTTGGTGGAAATTTGTTATAGTTAAGCATAACTTTTTTCTTTGTGTAAGGGTCCATCAAGTTGTTTTTGTTGATACACGATTGATGTAACCGTTTCCGGATAACTTAACAGTAACCATCCGTTTTTTTAATCTCAATATTATCTATATTATCTATACTATCTATTTATAAAATATATCCACCTCTTATAAATTTTTCTTCTTTGATTGGCGCTAACTCCATAGATACTCTACTTAAAAGTAGAGTTAATTATATGCCCAATAATTGGATAGTAATCCGATTAATCGCTTGGTTGCCAAGTGGTTAGATGATTTAATCGGTTGTCCAAATAGAAGATAGGGGAGGTATTCCCTGGGCAGTCCTGGGAGTCATTCAAAAGACAGTCAATCCGCTTATTTAATAAGCAACCTCGTAGAGCAAGTAATACTATGGCGTTATGTATGAACCGAAATAAATTGATTGGTGCTTACAGAAAGAGAAAAGAAATATCTATTTGTGATAGACTTCCATTACCGTTCTCATTATCTATCCCAGATAGAAAAACAAAACAACTATCTATAATAAATGCCCATAAATATAAACTATAGATCTATCTATAATACATTTCTACTAATATTGACTATGTCTCTTGCAGAAAAAGAAAAGTTACACCTAATGATGAAAAATTTCCACTAATTTTGACAATCTCTTTTTTATTTTTATCATAAAACAGCATGTTTTCAATTTTCTCAAACATTTGATTATATCCCTATAAATGTCCGCCACAACATTAACAATATTTTTTGTTAAAGAAAATTAGCGTTATATTAAAACGGACAAGCCATTATGCTTGAATAAGAATAAGGTTAAGGAAGACTAATCGATTTCAGTACATGAAGAGCGCATCGGAATTAGTGTATAGACTAATGTTGAAATTAGAGAACAGATGACTGCGGTTAAGTAATCTGCAATTGGTTACATCAGTCAGGTATCAAAAAAACTTTGTGATATGACCTTACAAAAAAGGTATAACTAACTATAATAAAATCTTTACAACCAGTGATAATATCTCCTTGGTTCTTTGGTTTGCCCAGATTGCTCTCATCCGAACAACTCCTGGGTTTACCTTCCATGTCTACCCACTAGAAAATCTAACTGATTGTCTTATAAACAACCAGCCCAATTTTTTCCTAAGACCCAACCTGGAACGCTGATTGGATTACCGACTATATTTACATTACAAATTAGCAATCTTTCAAACCAATTAGGTTATTGGAAAAGATCGTCGACTTATCTTCTTGTATTTTGGTCATCAAAAAACAAACAGGACCTGAAAAAATCTATGCTTTTAAAATAATTTTGTGCGTTCTACGGATACAAAATTGTTTCTGAAAAAGTATATTATTCTATAAAAAGCAAGTATTTTTTTATTGTCATGCTATTTGTATGAAGAACTCTGCAGAAGTCTATAATTACACAAAATGTCATACTGACTTGGTTTTTTTGTCTCTTATAAAATCGATGGTTGTAAGAATCGAAGTTAATTTCAGAATGACAAAGAGTATTATTTTTGTCGAACCCTTTGTTTATAATCGCATTTATAGAGTTTTTGTAATAAAAAATTCTTTTAGATTTTTAATATTATAATCGCAAACAAAAAGCAAGGTTCTGAATTTTTAAGATTTTCCGAATAATCGACCGTCTTAAAGCTAATCTGGTAAACTATCTTTTTTTACTTGCAAAACATAAAATTCGGGCTTATTGCTCTTAAATACAACTTGATACTTGTCTAATTCATTTTGGATTACAGGTAAAAGATAACGACGAGTTGTCCCCGTCCAATAAAAATTATCTAAAAGAACATAATCACATTGGCTGATTGCTTGTTTGACTTGTTCTTGGTTTTCAGTAAATGGATAGCCAATTGATTTACATCCGGATAAAAGATAGACGAATTCTGGTTTTCGAGACATTATAATTTTATCTTTGGCGATATTCTTATCAATCCATTCAATTGTTTCAAACCATCTTATCCAGTCTGCGGAATAACCTGCATATTTCTCACCTTTGAGATAGAGCGAATTATTTGCGGTGGCGATTTGGGCTTGGGGAATAAGGGCTAAGATGTTAATTAAAATTAAGATTAACCCGACAATAATCGCTAAAGTATTCTTTATTTTGAGTTTCGTCTCAAACCATTTCAAGCCCAAAAAGATATAAACTAAAACAAACGGTACAACGGGTAAGAGAAATCGGTCGCCACTCCAAACTTCAGGCCGGACAATGAGCATTGCGACATAAACAACTAATCCAATAATAGAAGCTAAAAAAGCCTTGCCTCTTGGCGAAACGAATCCGCAAATCACAATTATCGTTATTAAAATGCCTAATAAAGTTAAAATTACCTTATTGGTCATAGCCGGGAAATATATTTGGGGGAGGGCATAGAAGAAATAGATTTTAATATTTGCAATTATTCGGTTGAAAAAATCACTGATATTAATTTTTCCGCTTTGTAGGTTATACGGATTGCGCACGAATAAGACATCAACATATGGATTTTGTTTATTTATCGAGTAGTTTCGTATAAGCCAAGGTAAAACTAATACTGAGACAACTGCTAGATAAATTAATAAATATTTAAATTTTCGCTTGACTAGAAAATATGTCGCAAAACCAAAGATAAAAGCAATACCTGCAGCACGAATATAATAAGACCCAACTACGGCAACCGCACTTGCTATTAGTAAAGTTAATGATACTTTTTTTAGGGCAAGTTCTAACAGATAAAAACTTAATAAACCGAAGAATAAAAATGGAATTTCGGATAATAAAGCAAAAGAGTACTGAAGATATAACGGTAAAGTGGTAAAAACTAATAATGGTAAAAGATAATCTCGTTCTAAGTAGTGTCTCAATAAATAATAGACTATTATTAGTGAACCGATCGAGAAGAGTAAGATGATGAATTTTATTGCGACAAAGTTATTATTGAACAGTAATTGGCCAATACCCATTAAAAAAGGAAACCCTGGTGGCACCGTCGTATGAACTGGTTGATTCGGTTGATGAATGTCTCGGAATCCCTGACCATTGATTATGGACTTACCTAATATGAGATACAAAGCATTATCACCACCGGTCTCAAGTTTTGGGTCAAATAAAAATAGCGATAGAATTAGATTCAATAATATGACAAAAATAAAAATTGTTCGGGAAGAAAATTGAGGCAAAATTGGTTTTACTTTTACTGTTGGTTGCGACTTCTTAATAGTTTTCTTCTTCATATAGATTTAATAAAGACTTCATAAATGAATATTTTTCAAAACATATGAGGTAAAGTTGGTTTTAATATCAGTTGCAAATCTTTAATTTTTTTTCATCAGCAGATTTAATAAACACAACCAGATAAATGGTTGAGAGCTTCGAGATAAAATCGGTTTTACGGATAATTGCGACTTTTGATTATTTTTTTTCATATAAATTTAGTCAACGCATCGAGCATAAATTTATAAAAAGCCGAGATTAAATTAATTTTAATATTGATTGCATTATTTTAAGTATCGTATTCATAAAAACTTTACTAAAAGTTTCGATGAAAATACTGTCAGAAAAAATTTAAAGCACGGTCGATTTTGCTTACAGATACGTCTTCTTTATATGATATAAATTTTCCCAACTTTTTAATGCCTTATGCCTAAGCGCAAATAGATTAACGGCCGAGTAATGCTCCACCAGCCAATCAATGGTCGCATTTTGGTATAAGGTATATTTTTTTGACTGGGATAATTAATTGTAATCGGCACTTCTTTTGTTTTAAAGCCAAGTTTTACTGCTTTGTAATACAAGTAAGGTTCAAGTTCATAACGGTTGAGCCATACTTGATTAATATTTATGCGGGGATGCGAGACAATAGAAGTCTTAAATGCCCGGATGCCACTTGAACCGTCAGTAATTTTTTTGCCGACTAAAATTGAGAAGATAAAACTATATGCTTTAGTGCCGAATCGGCGATGACGAGGCATATTTGCCCAGCCACCACCTTTAAGATAACGCGAACCTTGCACAAAATCATAATCATCTTTAATAATCGGCTCAAGTAAACTGGGAATTTCTTCAATTTTAGTTTTGCCCGTCCCATTTATTGGTACAATGATGGAGTAGCCATTTTTTTGACCATATTCAATTCCGGTTCGCAGAGCAGCCCCAACACCTAAATTTTTTTCGTGTTTGATTACCGCTGCACCGGCATTGATTGCTTCTAGGCTAGTTTTATCAGTTGAACCATCATCAATAACCAACAAATCATAATTTAGCTTTTTTTTCAAATCCCTAATTACACCTCCGATCTTTTTTTCTTCATTCCAAACCGGAATAATAATTAAGACTCTTTTAATTTTAACCGAATGATTCACCATTAGTTTATACGACTAAAAATGTTTTCGTCTATCTCTTAAAAAGCAATCAAAGAAAACATATTTTGTACAAGCAGAATAAATCTTATTTCTACTCAATTCGTCTTTTATCTTTTAATATTCTGCACAGTCTTATCACTATTCTTTATCGGTCTATTTACCGATAAGCCATTCTTTAGTTTTCTTTAAACCATCATCTAAAGAGTACTTAGGAATCCAACGTAATTCTTTACGAATTTTCTCAATATTTACTACCCGACGCCGAATGTTATCAATATCTCTGCGGTCAATATAAGTTGGTGTAATATTTTTTCCAAAAAGTTTAATGATTTTTTGAGCCAAGGTGTTAATTGAGGTCTCAATGCCGGTTCCGACATTATAGATTTGTCCGTCAGCTTTTTCGCTTGCGGCTAAAATCGTGGCCTCGACCGCATCATCAACATAAGTAAAATCTCGGGTTTGCTCACCGTCGCCATGAATACTTGGTGGTTGGTCTTTAATTACCGCATCAAAAAATTTACTAACGACGCCGCAATAAGGGTTATCTGGTCTTTGTTTGATTCCATAAATGTTAGAATACCTTACAACTGTGGTAGGTAAACCATAGGTTTCGTAAAAGGAAAAACAGTAATTTTCTCCAGCCAATTTACTGGTAGCATAAGGAGTAAAAGGATTAATTGCATCGTCCTCATTAATTGGTAGATAACGTGGATTGCCATAAATTGAAGTTGAGGAAGTATAAACAACTTTTATTCCTCTTTCTTTGGCGGCTAATAAGATATTCAATGTGCCCCCGATATTAACGGCAAAATCTTCTCGCGGATTTTGGGTTGAGACAATAATATTTCTTGCCGCCAGATGGAACACCAAATCGACTTCTTTAACTAATTTTTTTACCAAATCTTCATCACACACACTACCCTCGACGAATTCAACCAAATTCGATTTCGGCAAATTTTCGATTTTGCCAGTAAAAAGGTCGTCGAGAACAATAGTTTTCACATTCTGGACAACTAACGCATCAACTAAATTTGAGCCGACAAAACCGGCGCCGCCGGTTACTAAAACTTTCATCTCACTTAACGGTTTCATAATTATAGTCCCTATTTGTTAAAAAACTCTTTTATTGTCTCAACGACAATTTTCAAATCTTCTTCGGTAAAAAGTGGCTCGATTGGAAGACTCAAGACTTCACTACATAATCTCTCGGCATTCTTTAGTTTCCCGAAAACTTTCATTTTATCGTCAAACACTTTCATCTGATACAAAGGTACTGGGTAATATACCATTGTCGCAATACCTTTTTCTTTAAGGAACTGTTGCAGTTCATCTCTTTTGCCATCTAACACTCGAATGGTATATTGATGATAAACATGATATCCTTCAGATAATTCTTTAGGCAGTTTTATCCCTTTGATTGGTTTCAATGCTTCATTGTAGAATTGAGCGATTTTTTTTCTTCGATTATTAAATTCATCGATGTATTTAAATTTTGCCAACAGGATTGCGGCTTGCAAAGTATCCAAACGGGCATTATATCCAATATGGTCAACATTATATTTATCTTTACCGCCATGTTTAATGAGCATTCGTATGAGTTCCGCTAAAACATCATCATTGGTCGCAACCATACCGCCATCGCCATAACCTCCCAAGTTTTTCGAAGGGAAGAAACTAAATGCGCCGGTAGTTCCGATTGAACCAAGTTTTTTATTATTCCACATACCACCAAATGCTTGAGCAACATCTTCCACAACAAAAAGATTAAACTCATTTGCAATTGCCATAATTTCGTCCATATTGCAAGCCTGTCCATAAAGATGAACTGGTATTATGCCGATAACCTTACGGTGTTTTTTTAAATACTTTCTGACTTTTTCCGTATCAAGATTATAAGTCTCTTTATCGACATCGATAAAAACCGGCTTAGCCCGTGCGCGAAGAATGGCATCACCGGTTGCGGTAAATGTAAATGGCGTAGTAATAATTTCGGCCTTGGCCTTAAAATATTCTTGACCGCAAAGTTTTATTGCTAAGGCCCTCAAAGAAAGAATTAAGGCTTCAGTTCCTGAAGACACTCCGATACAATGTTTTACACCTAGATATTGACTGACTTTTGTCTCCAGTTCTTTTACTTCTGGTCCTAGAATCCATTGTTGATGTTCAAGACATTTTGCAATTGCGAAGTCGATTTCATTTTTCATATAGTTGTATTCTAATTTTAAATCAAGCATTGGAATTTGTTTCATAATTTCTCTCCTACTAAATTTTTATTTTGACTTTTAGTAACACAATTGCCTAACGATGACAAGCATAATTCGAATTTTGTATTTTTACATAATTCTCTTGATGATTAATAATTTAATAAATTAACCATTAGAGTTTGTTTTATTGGTATCTAATTAAGAAATTTTAAGTCAAGACTTCTATCAATCTTTGCCTAATACTTTTTACAAAGTTTCCTTAATGACAACCAAGCTACCTTTTTTCAAAGAATATTTACTGCCACAGCTTTTACACGTTGCAATTTTGTTCTTTCTAATTTTTTTAAAGGGCACGCCACATTTACAAATCCAGCCGATTTGTCGAGCAGGGATACCAACAACTAAACCGTAATCAGGAACATCTTTTTTTACGACGGCACCGGCACCGACAAACGCATATCTGCCAATAGTGGTGCCACAGACAATGGTCGCATTTGCACCGATTGTGGCTCCTTTTTTAACCAGTGTTGGTAGAAACTCATTTTTCCGCTCAATAAATGCGCGGGGATTATAAACATTAGTGAAGACACAACTTGGGCCACAAAATACCTCGTCTTCTAAGGTAACTGCTTTATAGATTGAAACATTATTTTGAATTTTACAGTTATTGCCAATTTTAACATCCGGTCCGATCATCACATTTTGACCAATGACACAGTTCTGACCAATTTTTGTCCCTGATAAAATGTGCGAAAAGTGCCAAATTTTTGCGCCTTCGCCAATTTCAACATTATCATCAATGACTGCAGTGGGGTGGATATAATATTTTTTATCTTCAGAAATCGGTAATGTTGCACCTCGATTGCTAATCGATTTTTCTGCTTGCTCTAAAACTTTTAATACTGTCAATGCTTCTTCACCATCAGTTTTGGGTTTTGTCCGTTTTGAGACGCATTCAATAAAGTGTTTCATCTCTTCTTTTAGCGGTTCCCTATGTTCAAATTCAATGCAATAATATTCGGCTTTGTGAACTACAGGAATTTTTCCTTTATCCCATTCAATTTTATGGGGATAAATAAATAATTTTTCTTGGGTCAAATCATCAAATACGGCCATTGCCTTCGAGCCTACTGCAACCAATTTTTGTTCTTTGAAAGGGTGAAGCCAACTAACAAAAATATGAGCTTTGATTTCATTACTAAACTCTAATGTTGTTAAGGTGACATCAAATATATCTTTATTTATATAACTTTCCCCAAAACAACTAATTTTTATCGGTTCGCTTCCGATTAGCATTAAAATTACGGAAATATCATGAGGCGCGAAACTCCACAAAATATTTTCTTCAATGCGTAATTTACCAATATTCAGGCGATTAGAATAGATATATTGGATTTTGCCTAACTCACCCCGATCGATAATTTCTTTTAATTTAATGACTGCAGGATGATATTGCAAAATGTGTCCAACCATCAGTATTCTATTCTTAGCCTTTGCTAAATTAACTAACTCTTTGCCGTGAATATAGTTTAAGGCTAACGGTTTTTCGACAAACACATCTTTATTCGCAAGAAGTGCTTGCTTTACTAATTGATAATGGGTTTTTGACGGTGTTGAAATCGCTACTGCTGTTATACAAGGGTCATCAATCACATCATCGGTATTTGTTGTGTAATGCAATTCAGGAAACTCATTTTTCCGTTTTTCAATAATATTAAGATCGGTATCGCAGACTTTTCTAACCACATTTAATTCATACAGATTACGTAAGATATTTTTTCCCCAATCGCCAATTCCAATTACTGCAATATTTAAATTTTTTGTTTCAGCCATAATTACCTCTTATCAAGATTTTCAATTTCATCTAGCAAATAAATATTTTGTATTATAAATAATCATATTATGTTTGTCAATAAAATTGTCTGTGCGCTGTCTAAATTGTTATATATCTTGACACCAATTAAAATAATGAATACTATATACCCAAATTTTAATTATGTGTTGATTACTAACAATGAAGGAAATAAAGAAACCCAAACAACCGACAGGACATAAACTTTCTTTCCCGCCATTTTTTTATTATTTAATCATCATTATACTACTTATCATTATTTATTATTCCGAAATTATTATTCAGAAAAAATTTCTTTGGGATGATGTACTTTATCAATGGTATCCTTTTTTAACCTTTGCCAAGGATTGTTATAAAATCCTCAAATTACCTGTATGGAATCCTTATGTATTTTCCGGCGTTCCTTTCTTAAATGATATTGCTTGGGGAACTTTTTATCCCATTAATCTACTGTTTATTTTTATAAACGGCACAAGGCCATTGCAGTTTATACAGATAGAATTATTTATGCTTTTTCATCTTTTTCTTATAGGGTTTTTTACTTTTCTCTTATTAAAAGAGTTGAAAGTTGATAGCACTTTAAGTTTTTACGGCGCCATCGTCTTTATGTTTTCTGGCTATGTGAGTCTGCGGTCAATTCAAATTAGTCCAATAAATGTTTTTGCCTGGAGTATCGGTATATTTTATTTTTTCATAAGAATCTTATCTCATCAACAGATAAGTGATGTGATATTAGGCGGATTTGCCCTTGGGCTAGCGATTTTAGGTGGTCATCCGCAATTTATACTTTATTTGGTCTATGCCTTAGTACTTTATTATATTTATTATACAATAGTTCTTCAGAGACAGAATTTAATAAAATGGTTACGGATTTCTCTCAGTAAAATTATACTTATGTTTATAATCGGTCTTGGTATTTCGATGGTTCAATATTATCCGTCTTTCAAATATCTCCCTTATACACTAAGAGAAAAAATGACATACGAGCAGACTGTTGACGGTTCTTTATTACCAATTCAATGTTTAAACATCTTTGTGCCGAAGTTTTTTGGCAGTGTCAGCGGTGATGGTACTGATACCGTTCCATATTGGCTAGCACAATTTGGCCACTATTATTGGGAAAGTGGAATCTATATCGGAATTTTGCCATTTTGGTTCGCCATTTTAGCAATAATTTTTTCTACGCGTAAAACAAAATATATATTTATGATTGTCGCCATCTTGGCACTGCTTTTCGCTATGGGCAAATATTTTCCCCTTTATAAATTTTTCTGGTCGATTGTACCGGGATTACGACTGTTTCGCTTTCCGGTGCGTTTTCTGAGTATTTATACGCTAAGCGTTGGTCTTTTGTCAGTCTGGGGATTAGAATTTTTTGTTGGAGGTGGTGAGAAGTCCTTGTTAAAATTAAAAAAGTTCGCCAAATATTTGACTTATATATTAGTGATAATGCTTTTTATTTATATTTTATTCATCACCGGAACATTAAAAGATTTAAGTCATTATTTTAACAACACTCAAATCTATAAAAATTGTCAAAAACAATTCGGGTTGTTTTTTTTCTATCTTTTTCTTACGTGGTTATTTTTTATTGTTAGGACAAAGACGAATGTTAAACCGATATTTTTTATTTTGGGTGCTTGTGTTATAAGTTTTCTTGACCTCTACCAATTTGGAAATAAATTCAGTAAAAGCGACCGATCACCAACAGATTACTATCCATATACTAAATTAGTTGCAAACCTGCAAAAAGAGCGACAAAAAGAGATTTTTCGGATTAGAACCCGAGAAGATGGTTATATGATTTTAAAACGAAATGAAGGCTGCTTTTGGAAATTAGAAGCCTTAGAAGGATACACCGCATTAAATTTGCAGCGCTATATGACATTTAAATTACCTGTCCCGCGTTGGGCTGAACTCTTAAATGCAAAATATCTCATACATATTGATACCATAAATAACCGAATGGGTTTAATTCAAAATCCTAAATACTTGCCTCGCGCTTTCTTCTGTTCTGATTATCGAGTGATAAAAGATGATGATAAAATCTTACGCCTTCTAGCAAATGACAGTTTTGATGTCAGTCAAATTGTAATCTTAGAAGAAGAACCTGATGGTAAATTAACAGGTCAAAAAGCTAACGCCCAAGTTTCAATTCAAAATTTGGAGATTGATTATATTAAGGTTATTGTGCAAACTGACCAACCAGGATTTTTGGTGTTATCTGAGATATATTATCCTGAATGGAAGGCACGATTAGATAAAAATTTGACCAAAATTTATCGGGCGAACTATTGTTTAAGAGCAGTATATGTTCCGCAAGGTGAACATATTATCGAATTGTATTATGATAAGCATAATATAAAAATCGGCGGTCTAATGACATTTTTGACAATTGTAATATCAATTGGAATAATCATTATTCCATATCGTTTCAAATAGATAGTCAGCTTAAAGATCAGAAAAAATCGGTTTTACTGCAAGCAGTTTATTAAGAAGTTAGAGTACAATATTTAAAACGGTAAGTCGTCGATGTTCTCTTGGGAAATATTGGCTTCATCAATATCTTCTTCGGGTAAAGGTTCAGGTTCGCTTCCTAACTTATCTAAGATTTGCACTCGGTTCGCAACAATTTCTACTCGTTTTTGTTTATTGCCATTTTGGTCAATCCAAGTTCGACTACTCAGTCGACCTTCAATAAGCACGGAACTGCCTTTTTTAAGTCGCTCATTACACATTTCTGCCCATCGACCAAAAGTTCTAACATTAAAGAAACTTGTGTCGTCTTTCCATTCCTGGGTTTCTTTGTTTTGATAACGACGATTTACCGCAATCGAAAAACCACAGATAGGAGTACCTTTCGGCGTATATTTTATCTCCGGGTCTCGTACTGCGCGTCCCATAATTACTACATAATTTAACGACCCTAATCGTAAATCAGCCATATATAACTCCTTTTTTTTATTTATAATTTAATTGAATCTAATCAACAAGTCAACCATAAAATTAATCTTTCTTGATAATCGCAGTCCTCAAAATCTCTTCCCGATGTTTAATCGCTTCTTTAACTCCGGCGGTTGCTGTCGGTGGAGCTGAAAAACGAATAGTTAAGTATGTTCCTTTGGTTTCTTTTTTCACCGGATAAGCAAAATTTCGTTGTTGGGCGACGGTTTCCAGAATTTCGGCTCCTTGTTGCTGAGCGATGATATTTCTTAATTCATCCTTAAGATTATTTAGTTCCTCTTCGGACAGCTTTGAGGAAATGATAAATACTGCTTCATAATTTCTTTCCATTTTGCCTCCATATAATAAAATTACAAATGTAGTTCCGAAACTTAAAATCGGCTACTTTTTACTGTTGTTAATTTTGCTTCAAAGTTGTTAATTTCATAAAGAGAACAACAAGTGTGTCTCGAATTTTTCATAAAAAATTTAGCCTTCTATCGAGTTGCAAATTTAATTAATATTATATCTCCGTCTTTGACAATATAATTTTTACCTTCGACCAATACTTTTCCCGATTCTTTCGCCTTAGAAAAACTGCCGGCCGATACCAAATCATTAAACTGTAATACCTCGGCTTTGATAAAACCTTTAGCCATATCCGAATGAATTTTGCCGGCAGCATCAATAATGTTAGTTCCACGTTTGATTGCCCAAGCTCGACTTTCTTCGCCTTTGATTGTATAAAATCGAATCAAATCAAGTTGCCGAAAACATGCTTCCACAATTCCCTCAGCACCTTGTGCCGAGAGACCGAGACCCAGTCTTATCTCCACTTTCTCGGTTTCGCTAAAACCTTCCAATGCTTGTTCTAAAGATACGGAAAACAGATAAACATTTTTATTATTTAATACGGTAAATGACTTTAGATCGGTCTTGGTTTTGTCCGAACAATTTATGGCATAAATTACTGGTTTTAATACAAAGAGGTTTAAATCTTTTACTAATTCATAATCATTAGGGTCTAATTTGAGTCCGGCAAATTCTTTGACCAGATTATTTTTAAGATATTCCAAAACACCAAGCCGATGTTTATCTTCCGCCGTGTGTAGTTCTTTCTTTTGTTTCTCAATTTGTTTATTGATAATTTCTAAATCGGCAAGGGCTAATTCGCTCTCAACGATTTCTAAATCTCGTATTGGGTCAATAGTATTGTAAATATGGGGTATGGTCTCATCTTTAAAATTTCTAATGATATGTAATATTAAATGAACTTCCCGAATGTAAGAGAGAAATTTATTCCCCAAACCTTCCCCTTGATGGGCACCTTTTACTAAACCGGCGATATCAATAAACTCAATTGTGGCCGGTGTAACTTTGGGTGGCTTTAAAATCTGTTGGATAATGTTTAATCTTTCATCTGGTATCGTGACAATTCCGACATTTTTCTCAATTGTCGTAAACGGATATAAATCAACTCGGGCGTGGGCTTGGGTTAATAGGTTGAAGAACGAAGATTTGCCCACATTAGGCAATCCGACCAAACCAACTTTTAACATTATCAGAAATCCCCAAAACCTAATATTCGAAATGAATTTATCTTAGATAACATAAAGATTGTTTTGTTCATAGATAACCATAAGTTTATGGAATCGTCAGTGATACAATAATAGTTTGTATTCTGTAACCCACCAGAGCAATCAGTAAATGGTTGGTCAAAAAGATAGGATTATACACATTCATTGCGGTTTTGAAAACAATTTTTTTAAATTGTTAGCCATTTTTAAGCTATAAACCATCGGAATTATACTTATTCATTGCAGTTTCCAAAATTATTTTGCTCAAATTGTTAGCCATTGTACTTATAAGTCATAGGATTTTTCTTGATTGTTTCAAAAAGCGATTTTTCTTAAATTGGTGATCGGTGTAATCTGTAAACGGTCAATCATAATTTATTCATAAGTCATGGGATTATACTGATTCATTGCTGCTTCTAATCCGTGGCTTTCAATCATTTCGATTGCATCACAAGTTGCATCTAAGACCTTATTGAGTATTATTTTTTCATGAGCTGAAAATTTGGTGAGAACATATTCGGTTGCTGTCTTATTTACGGGCTTACCGATACCAATCCGAATTCGCGGAAAATTTGTCGTCTGAAGATAATAAATTATCGAGGCTAATCCTTTATGCCCACCATCGCTGCCCTTTTTGCGAATTCTGATTTTTCCTAATGGTAGCGCTAAATCATCACAAACAATACAAAAAAACTCATTATGTGTTTGAAGATATTCATAGACTACTATTCCTGAATTATTCATATAAAGCATTGGTTTTATTAATACCAAATGCAGTTGTCCGGATTTGGTCTGGGCAAGGTGATAGTCGATATGATGAGTAAAGTGCAGGCAATATCTTTTAGCCAAACGGTCAAGAACCATAAAACCGACATTATGCCGAGTTTCTTGGTATTTCCGCGTTGGGTTGCCTAATCCGAAGACAATCAATTTACTTTTTGGCTTCTGTTGCTGAGGTTTTCTTTTTTCCTGTGGCTTCGGCTTCCTCAGTTTCAGCTTCTACTTTTTTCTTTTCCGTGATTACTTCGGGTTCCTTTATTTCCTCAGTTACGGTTACTGCTTCTTCAACCAGTTTTCGCGGAGTTAAGACTGTAACCACAGGAGTATCAGGTGGTAACATAAATTCAACACCTTCAATCTTTAAATCTGAGATATGTATGGAATGTCCTAATTTCAATCCACTGATATCAATTTCAATATGTTCGGGAACTTTTTCAATTTCGCATTTTACCGGAATTGCTCTTAGTGGATGGTCTAAGATTCCACCCATTTTCACACCTATTGGGCTTCCTTTTAATATTACAGGAATTTTTAAGGTAACTTTCTCTTTAGCATGGATTCGCTGAAAATCAACCGATAATATTCTCTTGGAAATCGGTGCTCGTTGGAGTGATTTCAAAACCACCTTCATCGCAGTTTCGCCCAATTCTAAATTAATGATCGGACTATGTCCTTTAATTTTGTCTAACAACGCGTTAAACTCTTGCTCGGAAACAGCAATAGTTACTGGGTTATCACGATGTCCGTAGATAACTCCGGGAACTAAACCTTCGCGTCTCAATTTTTTGCTGGCTGAAGTGCCTATACCATTTCTTTCTTTGGCTTTTAGACTATATTCCATATTTTGCCTCCGTCAACAAATCTAATTAAGTTCACTTGTCTTACCAAGTGAATGAATTTCGGATAAAAACATTTATGGGTTGACATCCTTAAATTATTCGAACTAAAACAGCTAAAAATTTTGAACATTTTTAATTTCAGATGAACAGCGAACTGACTGATTCGCCTTTATGGATTCTTAAAATAGTATCGGCAAGCAGTTTTGATACAGAAAGAATCTTTATCTTAGGACTTATCTTTTCTTTTGGCAACTGTATGGTATCGGTTATCGTGATTTCGACGATATTAGAATTTTCTAATCGTGAAACCGCATCATTAGAAAAGACCGGATGGGTTGCGCAAGCCATAATCTTGCGTGCACCTTGATTAACCAGAGCTTGGGCAGCGAGGATTAAGGTATTACCGGTATCAATAATATCATCAAAAAGCAAGACATCTTTATTTTCGACATCACCAATGACCATAACGACTTCGGCTTGATTCGGTGAAGGTCGCCGTTTATCAATAATCGCCATAGGAATTTTATCACCTAAGCGTTTAGCAAACCCTCGCGCTCGATTCGCCCTACCGGTGTCTGGTGCTACTACTACTAAATTCGATAAATCATATTTGCTAAAATGTTCTACCAAAACCGGGGTTGCATAGAGATGGTCAACGGGGATATCAAAAAATCCCTGTATCTGTTCGGCATGCAAATCCATTGTTAACACTCGGGAAGCACCAGCAGATACTAATAAATCCGCAATTAATTTTGCGGATATTGGCACCCGGGGTTCATCTTTTCGGTCTTGACGGGCGTATCCATAATATGGGATTACTGCGGTAATCCGTTCCGCAGAGGCTCGCTTAAAGGCGTCTAACATTAACAGCAATTCTAAAAGGTGTTCAGCTGGAGGATGAGTTGGTTGGACAACAAAAACATCTACTCCGCGCACATTCTCTTCAATGTTAATTTTAATCTCACCATCAGAAAAATTATTAATACTCGCCTTACCTAAATTAATATTTAAATGCTGACATATTTTTTCAGCTAAGGGTCTGTTGGCTCGACCGGAAAATACCTTAATATTTTGTCTTTCTGCGCACATATATTATCCTGCTCAGATTAGCATAAAATTTCATAATTATTAATATTATCATCTTATCATGCTAATTTGGGACTGTAATTAATTTAACTGGGGCGGAAGGATTCGAACCTTCCCAACAGGATCCAAAATCCTGGGTCCTGCCAGCTAGACGACGCCCCAATTTTTATTTCCTAATGTTTGTGTAAATACTAACTTTAGATTATGTTTTTTTGCCTTAATCCGAATATTATTTATATCATCTTTTTCGGCTAAACCATAAATCGTACTTCCGCTACCGGAGAGACTTACCACTTTTGCACCGAAAAATAATAATTGCGTCTTCCTAATTAACAGATCATTATATTTAGGAAAAACGACCTTTTCAAAGGTATTGACAGTATATTTACTGATTGCCTGCCAATTACCTTGGCTTAATTTCTTACAAAGTATCTTAAGGGAAAAATTGGTTTCTGTCAACCCCATCGCATCAATTTGTTGATATGCCCAATTAGTGAAAATGAAATAGTCAGGAGTATATAATATGACATTCAACCGAGGAATTTTAACTGGTCTTAAGATTTCACCGCAACCTGTGACATAACATGGTGTTCGATACAGAAAAAACGGTACATCCATGCCGATTTGACAAGCGATTTGGTGTAGCGTCTTTATATTTAGTGGTCTGCGAAATAATTGATTTAGTCCTAAAAGCACTGCGGCAGCATCACTTGAACCGCCACCTAATCCTGCTCCAATCGGAATTCGTTTTCTTAAGATAATCTTTACTTTGGGTTCAACGTTAATTTTATCGAAAAATAATTCTGTCGCCTTAACCACTAAATTAGTACTATCTTGGGGCAAATTGGGAATATTATCCGTAAAAAAATTAAGACCATTATTATCAGTCCGTTTAATAAATAGGGTATCAAATAATTTTATTGGTACCATGATCGTTTCAATTCGGTGATATCCCGATTTAAGTTTCTCTTTGACAATGAGTCCAATATTAATTTTGGCGGGTGCCAAAATCTTTAGTTTTGATAATTGACCTTTGGATTTAGAACTTAAATTACGGTATACCATAAACAGTATCTCCAATATTAATGCCGTTTTGTAAAAACCAGCCGCGATTCATTTCTAAGGCAGCAATAAATGGGATTGAAGGCGAATATCGAATCACTTCTTGATTGGGAACCATTTCTAAAATATCAATAATCATATTATTTTTATCAATAAAAGCAATACTCAACGGAATCCTGGTGTTTTTCATCCAGAAAGGGTAGATGCCTTCGCATTCAAACACAAATAACATACCGGAATTTTCTTCTAAATTTTGTCTGAACATCAATCCTAATGCTCGTTTTTCCGGAGTATCAGCTAATTCAACTTGAATCTCTTTATTTTTAATTCTAAGGGTAATTTTGGGTTCAGTTTTTGGCGCTGTTGGCTCTGAAGGTGATGGTTTTGGTGGTCGCTTAAAGATTAAAAAAATTCCGACAGAAATAATTATTAAAAATAATACATAAAAAAATTTTTTCACTTGTTTAACTTTAAGAAATTATACTAATCTCATATCCTGTTGATTAATTTTCCCCACACCAAATAAGAAGATGTTCCCGTTGTCTAAGATCAAACTTTTTATCTTCATCCCAGCGCTAACACAGAATTGCATTGATTGAATTATCGACTTCACCACCAACGGACTGTTTAACTCGGAAAACCTTTTAAAAACATCTTATAACTTTGACTTTGAAAAAACATCTCTCAGTGCATAGGGCATTTAACTCGAGGAACCTTAAAAAGAAAATTTCTCATAACATTGAAAAAATCTACGATTTACTGATAACAATTTCCGACAAATCCGCAACTTCTAAAAAGAGTTCGCGCACTTTTTCTACTAATTGCAGTCGGTTAATGCGTAAGTTTTCATCTTCGCTCATTATTAAAACATTATCAAACAAACTATCAATTACTGGTCTTAAGGATAAAAGCGTTTCTAAGGCTCTTTTATAATTATGTTCTTTTATAGACGAACTTAAATCCGGACGAATTTCCTGAATTTTTTGATATAACATCCTCTCGGCTGGTTCAGTTAATAACGATTCATTCAGACCGGTTTGCAACCAATCTTTTTGTTCGGCTTCTTTGATATTTTTTAGAATATTATTTACCCGTTTTTGGCCGATCACTAAGGATTCAAAGTCTTTTTGTTCTCTAAATTCGGTAAGGGCAAGACAACGCTCGTATGCGTCTTGAGGCTTAAGTTTACATACCGCTAACACTGCATTGCAAATATCATAACGGATATTTTGGTCAAGCAGTACTGCTTGCAGTCGGTCTTGAAAAAAGTCTTTGATACTTTTTATTAAACTTAAGTTTTCTGGTAGACCAAAATAGCTATAACCTAATTCGATAATTGGTTCTAAGTCAATATCAAATTTTTGATTCAAGCAGATTAGATAAATCGCCATTGCTTGTCGGCGTAAACCCCAGGGATCATAAGAACCACTAGGAACTATATTGGCAATAAATGCACCGATGATATTATCTAACTTATCGGCAATACTTAAAATTGACCCTTCTGGCGTTTCGGGTAAGGTATCGCCGAGAAATCTGGGTTGGTAATGTTCAGCAATAGCCTTGCTCACTAAATTATGTTCACCTAATGTCTGAGCATAAATACCACCCATGATGCCTTGTAAACTCGTATATTCTTTTTCCCGCACCATATTGGTTAACAAATCGGCTTTGGCTAAAAATGCTGAGCGGAGTAAATGATTAATATTAACTCCGGGTATATTTTGAGCGATAACTAATGATAACTTTTCCAAGCGGGTGCTTTTATCAAATAAAGTTCCTAAATTCTCTATCCAGATAACTTTCTTTTCTTCTTCCATCCGTTTTTCTAAACCGATTTTTAAGTCTTCCTCAAAAAAGAATTTTGCGTCCTCTAATCGCGATTCCACTGCTTGTTCATACCAATATCTTACTTGATTCTTATCACACGTTGGTGTATTGGTCACCGCAACAAAGTATGGCAACAATTCATTAGAAGTTAAACTTTGAACCGCAAAGCAACGCGTGTGAGTTTTTAATGCGGTGGTAAGAACTGGTACCGGTAAATTCAGAAATTCAGATCGAAATTTACACAATACCGGCAACGGTTTTTCGCAAACATTGGTAATCTCATCCAACAGTTCTTCATCTCGAACAATTTTGCCATTGATTTTCTTAGTTAATAATTGTATTTGTGTGTAGATGTTTTTTTTCCGTTCTTCCGGATCAACGATGACATCGAGTTGTTTGAGTTTGGCTAAATACAATTTTATATCAGTTATCTTTATCCGTTTTCGCTTAGCATTTCGATGACCATAAGTATATGCCGAACTTTTAATGTTAGCAATTGAAACTCCGATTGGTTTACGACCATAGATAAGCGTAAGCCAGCGTAGGGGGCGGGCAAATTTAAAGTTATCTGTTTGCCAACGCATCATTTTCGGAAACGGTATCTCACTAATTAATCGGGAAAGATTTTGTTTTAACAACTGGGCAAGGGTTTTAGTTTCTGCGATTTTTTGGAGAAAAACATATTCGCCTTTGGAAGTTATTTTGGTATACAACTTAGAGACCTTAGTCTTGTGAGATTGGGCAAACCCGAAGGCAACTTTAGTCGGTTTTCCGTGTTCGTCAAAAGCATGTTTGGCTGGCGGACCTTGAATTTCTAAAATTTCCTCTTTTTGACGGTCAGAGACATCGGATAATACTAAAACCAATCTTCGGGGTGTATAATAAGTCTTAACCGTACCAAATGAAATTCTATTTTCCGTCAGAAAATTACAAAACTGCTCCTTAAAATTATTTACTGCAGGCGCCAAAAATGACGCCGGTATCTCTTCAGTACCGATTTCAATTAGTAATGCCTGCTTCATAAAATATTAAAAATATTCTGACTTATGACAAAAAATATTTGGTTCTCTGATACACATACGATAAAATTTTGCAACCGAATTGAATATACTGATTAACTGTTGAAACTTCAAAAAATCTCTTTAACATAGATTCTTAATAGTTAATAATATCTAATATTAGCAAATTGTCAAGGTGTCCCCTGCAATATGTCCAACACATACTATACAGTTTATGAAATTTAATTATAATGGTTACGTGAAACAAGTTTTTCAATTAGCAAAAGTTAATTTTAATCAGAGCGGAATTTAATTAAGCAATAAAACCAGGAGCCTAACTTCTTTTTGCAAAAGGCCGCATCTTTCTAAAACCTTCTGCCATCGATTAGGGTAAAAATAAACACAAAAACATTAGTTATGGCAAAAATTGATTTTGCGAAGTTAGCCCAGAATCTGACAAATCCATGGGAACCGATTGAAATTATACGAATGAACGGTTTCCATGTTTTACTGGCTTTATTTCATGGTCAATATAAATTCCATCAAAACATTAGTTATAACTAATGTTTTAGATAAGGCGGATTTTTAGATAAGTTATTGTTTTTCTGAAAGATATTGCATTTTGCCCTGAAAGGAGGGTACAGTTCCCTCCTTGGCCCTCTGGGTTGTTTGAAAAATAGGCAAGAAAGTAGTTTTGGAGGGTAGGGTTAAGAGAAATTTGGAAGTTGGTTTGAGAGTCGGTTTAGGTAAAGATGAAATTGTCAATTTATGCACAATTGACAGAATAGATATGAATAGAATTGAGAAAACCATTCAGGAAATAATGGCCAAAGTTGTTGGGTTTATAATTCAGGAACGGTGATGCCCGATTTTTTCTAATCACTCAACTTTATGCCAGAGTTGTTGGGTTTATTATTCCAAAACCCATCTACTTTTCTCAGAACAAAGTATTTTGCTCTTTCTGGTAAGCAAATAGAGATATAATGTTCATGGGTATTCAAGTCCCAAACCCATGATCTCTTATTTTTTATCCAGAGACCTTTGTTTAATGTCAAATAAAGCATTTATCCGAAAAGTTGTGTCTAAGTTATTATCTGAGAAAAGATGCAAAAGTACCTTTTTATCACCCTGTACTTGATTCAAAGTCTTACAACCATTGATTTTATTAGAAAACTTAGGAAAATGCTCAAAAGCAGTTGAGACTTAAAGGAAAAACCAAGTAGTTTGTCGGTACATTCTGTATCTTTTGAACAAATATTTACTTTGTCAGAATTTTTTATTAGATACTGATGCCAGTTGATTTTGCTTTTTCCCGGCAAAACATTTTTTCTCATTATAGATTTCTGTTAGGCTTTTCTTTTGAAAAACCTAAAAATGCTTTGGGCACGCGGAGATTCAAAAGAAAAGTCAAAAATTACGCTTATGCACTTCATGCCTTTTGGGTACATATTGAATTTGATTGAGTTCTCTTTTGAAAACTCTTGTATATTGTAAAATGATGGCTCGATTAGATATTATATAACGCAGAAAACATATTATAAGTTGATAACACGAAAATGATGAGACTCTTTGTATATTGTATTAATATTGTGATATGGTAAAATATAGCTTGGACATAAAAAGAATCAAAGCATTTGAGCGGGGAAATATTGAGAAAATCTCGGAGCCCTGAGTCGGTTTATTAAATCCGAAAAATGTTCAAGAGACATCAAGCCATAAGAAAAATCCAACAATTATGCTTATGCATTTCATGCCTTTTGAACCAATATTGACTTTGTCCGAGTTCTTTCTTTTTTACAATTGACAAAGTAAAATTTTATTGTAAAATTCATTGTTATGGCAAAAATTGATTTTGCGAAGTTAGCCCAGAATCTGACAAATCCATGGGAACCGATTGAAGTTATACGAATGAACGGTTTCCATGTTTTACTGGCTTTATTTCATGGACAATATAAATTCCATCAGCATGATGGCGATGAAATGTTCTTTGTACTTAGCGGCGAGATTGAAATCGAACTGGAAAACGAAACCGTTAAACTAAAACAAGGCGAAGGCTATTTATTACCTAAGAATACCGTTCACCGTTCTCAAGCGAAAACGCCATCAATTGTTATGGCAATTGAACGAGCAAATTTAAAAACGATATGGAAACAGCCGGCTAAATAATCTATGAAATCGACCAAATCGCATCGCATAATTAAAAAGACAAGATGAGTTTTAAAGAAGATAATAAAAATACTAAAATAGACAAGTTCCCTAAAAACTGGATAATCTTCAGAATCCACAAAGATTTTACTCATATATGGTTAACATTCTAACAGAGAGAAAATATCTGTGTTTGTTTGATAAGATTAGAATTTATGAAAATTGCTTAATCGGTTTTACTAACCCACAAATGCTATGCGGAATTTAATTAACCATTCAATCAAAAGACAAAAAGTTAAGATTTCTAATAAGTTAATGTCATTTTACGCCATCAATGCTTTGCATAGTAGAGAAATAAAAGATGAGTTAGGCAGACACTCAACTAATAGGAGAAGATAATGACAACCAATGTTTGCAAAAGACAATTAGAAATTCGTTGGCATGGTCGCGGTGGCCAAGGTGCCAAAACCGCGGCACTTTTATTTGGTGAGGCCGCTTTAGAAACCGGAATGTATATCCAAGCATTTCCCGAATATGGGCCTGAGCGGATGGGAGCACCTGTAGTCGCTTTTAACCGACTGGCTGATAACGAGATTCGAACCCACGCCAGCATAAAAGAACCCGATATCGTCGTAGTTTTAGACCCAACGCTGATTGAAGTTGCGAATGTTGTCGACGGACTCAAAGAAGATGGTGTTTTATTGGTCAATACAGAAGAGACGCCCGAACAATTAAAAAAACACTATAAATTAGATAACCGCAAAATTAAAATTTACTGTGTCAATGCTTCTAAAATTGCTTTAGAGACAATTGGTCGTGATGTACCCAATACACCGATGTTAGGTGCTTTGGTGAAAGTAACCGGCATTTTCCATTACGAGACAATGATGGAATCAATCAAAGCCAAATTGAGCGCGAAGTTTCGCGGTCGGGATGAAATTATTAAAGGAAATTTAGAATCGATAAAACGTGCCTACGAAGAAGTGAAATCTGAGTGTTATTAATTTTATGAAACCACAGACAACCTCATGGCAGATTCATTTAGCTGGATTCAATTGGGACAAAAATCGCAGTTCATTTAAGTTTTTATGAAACCACAAATAACCTCATAAAAGATTCAGTATCCGGGTTCAATCGTGATAAAAATCGCAATGGTTTGAGTTAAAAAAGTATAAGCAGAATGTTTTTAATTGAAATGATTACAGTGAGATCAGACGATTATTGCGATAATAGGTTCGTAATAATCGCTAATCATATGGAGCAATAACTTGGCAAAATTAAAATCATGGGAAGATCTGCCTTGTGGTGCTATTTTAACTGACACCAAGGCAATTTTAGAAAACAAAACTGGTGCTTGGCGTAGTTTTCGGCCATTGTGGAATAAAGAAAAATGTATTCATTGTTTGACTTGTTGGATTTACTGCCCGGATGCGGCAATTATCGTAAAGGATGGAAAACATCAAGGTATTAACTATGACTATTGCAAAGGTTGTGGTATATGTGCTGAGGTTTGTCCGAAAAAAGTTCAAGCAATTATTATGGAAAAGGAGAAAAAATGATTGTTGCCAAAACAGGAAACGAAGCAATGGCATATGCGATGAAGCAATGCAATCCTGATGTTGTCGCGGCCTATCCGATTACACCATCAACCGAAATTGTACAAATTTTTTCCAGTTTTGTTGCCGACGGATTAGTCGATACCGAATACATTCCTGTGGAATCCGAGCATTCCGCAATGAGTGCCTGTATTGGCGCAGCGGCTGCCGGTGCTCGGGCGATGACTGCCACTGCATCTCAAGGATTAGCCTTAATGCACGAGATGTTATTTATTGCGGCTGGTTTGAGATTGCCAATTGTAATGTGTGTCGCTTCGCGTTCTTTATCATCGCCTTTAAATATTCATTGTGACCATTCAGATTCTGTAGCCTCGCGAGATTCAGGTTGGATTCAAATCTTTTGTGAAAGTTCCCAAGAGGGTTATGACAGCGTGATCCAAGCAGTAAAGATTGCCGAGAAAACCTATTTACCAGTAATTGTTGCAATTGATGGGTTCATTCTTTCGCATTGTATGGAAAAGTTAGAAGTTTTAGATGATAATGCGGTGCGCGATTTCGTTGGTAAATTTAAACCCAATTATTCACTGCTGGATGTTAAAAACCCAATTACAGTTAGTCCGGCGTGTCTTATTGATTCTTATTTTGAACACAAACGGGCTGAAGCCGAAGGAATGAGACAAGCCCTACCCATAATCGAAGAAGTAATTGAAGAATATGCACAAAAATTTGGTCGCCGATATCCGGTAATTGATGAATATCGCACCGACGATGCTGAAGTCGTTATTTTAGCTATGGGCTCTACAATAGGCACCACAAAAATTGTAGTTGATGAATTACGCGAACAAGGTAAAAAAGTCGGTGTTGTCAAATTACGCATCTTTCGTCCTCTGCTCTATAAAAAAATGGCCGATGTCTTGAAGAAATTTAAAGTTGTCGGTATCTTAGACCGTGTGGAATCAATGAATTCTTATATTAGTCCTTTGGCGACCGAAGTCAGGGCAGTAATGTATAGTGTGATTCCCCAGCCGTTGATTCCTTCTTATGTTTATGGATTAGGCGGACGAGAAATTTCGCAAAGTGATATTAAAATGGTATTCGATGAATTATTACAAATCAAAGAAACGGGTAAAATAAAAGATGAAGTAACGTATATTGGAGTAAGATAAAATGCTTATAATTAAAATTTATCCGATTGGAAAAAGAGGTAAAAATGCCATCAATTAAAGAACTCGCAAAAGAACCAGAATTGTTTTTATCTGGTCATCGAGCATGTACCGGATGTGGTGAAGTCTTGGCTGTCCGACAAGTTTTATTGGCCGCAATTAAACCTGTTGTCTGTGTGATGCCTACGGGATGCTTAGAAATTGTCTCCACTATCTATCCCCATACTGCCTGGCAAGTGCCAATGTTTCATAATGCATTTGAAAATGCCGCCGCAACTATCTCGGGTATTGAAGCGGCATATAATACTTTTCGACGTAAAGGTGAGATAACAGAAAATATAAACTTCATCGCTTTTGGCGGCGATGGTGGCACTTATGATATTGGATTTCAAGCTTTATCTGGTGCTGTTGAGAGAAATCATCGGTTCTTGTATGTCTGTTTGGATAATCAGGCATATATGAATACTGGTATTCAACGTTCTTCGGCAACACCATTAGGCGCACATACGACAACCTCTCCTGTAGGTAAAGTTATGCCCGGTAAATCCCGATGGCGCAAAGATATTGTGGAAATAATGATTTCCCATGATATTCCTTATGCTGCGCAAGCCACAGTTTGGAACTGGAATGATTTAGCCAACAAAGTCCGAAAGGCACTCTCGGTCCAAGGCTCAAGTTTTATTAATGTTTTGGTACCTTGTCCTTTGGGTTGGGGTTATCCATCAGCCAAGACGATTGAGATGTCAAGATTAGCTGTGGAAACTTGTTTCTGGCCACTTTATGAATGGGAAAATGGAGTTTATAAAATCAATTATATACCAAAAGAAAAACGACCCGTGGTAGAATGGTTAAAAGCCCAAGACCGATTCCGACATTTATTTAAGCCCGAAAACCAACATCTTTTAGAGACCTTTCAACAAGAAGTTGATAAGCGCTGGAAGCAATTACAGAAAAAAGTCAATCTGTAAACGGTTCATCTCCATTTAGGGGATTGTTTTGTCTCCTAAAAACAGCTGTTTGGTTTACCCAATTTACTATCCTGAATAACGTTTTCTAACTTTGCGATCTCATTCAAATCTTCTTTTCATTAAAGTAAAGAACATGATGATATCATGACATAACTCTTTTCCTGTGAAAAGCCTGATTTAAACAAAACCCTAAAATAAGCCGGCACTAACATCCACAATCTTTACTGTAAATTATTATAAAAAAAGTATTATACCGTGTAGCTAAATATAGTGCTAATTATTTCATATTTTGTTTCTATATTTCTTAATCTTTTTATTTTTATTCTCCGTTTATCTGTTGTTGTCTCTATCATCCATTATTTTTTTATAATCTATACTCATAATATATAATTTATTAGCACTTTATTAGCCGGGTAAATTCCAATGTATACAATAAAGATTTTGATTTTTCTTTAGACGAAGAATGTTTTTTATCTTTCTGAGATTTTGTGCAATTTTTTAATTCCGTGAAAACCTCAAATGTTTTAAATTTTACCTGGACAATAAGAAAATTGCAATGATTGCGGAGACAACTCCGATGATGCGGCTTAAGGTAATTGGTTCTGAAAGAAATATATAACCCAAGATGACAGGAATAACAATATATAAACCACTTAAAGGAACTACACTTGATGCGGGTCCTTTCGCCAACGCATAGTAAAATGCAACTGTACCGATTGCTCCCGAAACTCCAACCAGCATCGCCCACAATGTATTGATTGTGAAAAATATTTTTGTTTTAGGTAAATAGAGGATAGTAATCGTAAGCCAAGCACCAATCGAAGTAAAAAATGCCAAATGCTCAGTGCTAAGATTGCGGCTTAGTATTTTAGAAAAATAAGACCACAATCCCCAAAATATTAATGCGATTAATGAGTAAAAACGGTAATCCATATTCTCAGTCTAACAAATTTGCAAACATAAATGTCTCAAAACTGCAGATAATAGATTAACTCCATATATTTTTAACTTTAACCATCTAATTAGACCTTTTATGTAGGCACCCGGGTTCGAATTCTCTTTACGCTAATTCCGATATGCTGGGGGACAGGGATTCGAACCCCGATACGCAGATCCAGAGTCTGCAGTCCTGCCGTTAGACGATCCCCCAAATTTTAATCTTTATTGTAATGGAAAAATTAATGATTGTAAAGTATCTGTCATATATAAATAATATAAGAATTCATCAAAGAAGAAAATTCACTTTTTGACGAGAATTTTTTTGAGCAACATCGTAAATTTGTATTATATTTAACGATTTACAAAAAACGAAAGATACATCTTTTGTTATTGTGTTCACTATTAACTAATTCAAATACTTAATAAATAATTCATCAATGGTTTGAGTGTTTTGCTTGTTATTGACCGTAAGTCGATTTATTTAAGAAATAAAGAATAAGAATAAATGAAAACAATCAAATAATACAGATATGGCATTTAATATTTTGTCCCATAGCAAAGATAAAACCTATAATAAAAAGATTGACTTTTAGACATTTTTCTGTATATTTTTAATTTATTGTGATTATGAATCAGAAAAATAACAATTTTTTAGGAGGAAACTATGGCGATAAAAGTAGCAATTAATGGCTTTGGCCGAATTGGCCGATTAGTTCTAAGAGCCGGTATTAATAATAAGAATTTTGATATTGTTGCGGTTAATGATATTACTGATGCCAAAACACTGGCGCATCTATTTAAATATGATTCAGTACACCGAACATTTAATGGTAATGTCGTAGCCAAATTCGACTCTTTTTTAGTGAATGATAAAGAAATTAAGGTGTTCTCAGAAAAAGACCCTTCGAAACTACCTTGGAAAGATTTAGGCATTGAGATTGTTGTTGAGGCAAGTGGTGTTTTCACTTCTTATGAAAAATCTAAAGCCCATCTTGATGCTGGTGCTAAAAAGGTAATTATCACCGCACCACCCAAAGGTGAAACGCCGGTGAAATCGATTGTCATGGGTGTGAATGAAAATATCTATGACCCTAAAACTGACCACATTATTTCCAATGCATCCTGCACTACTAATTGTGTGGTTCCGATTGCAAAAGTTCTCCACGAAAATTTCAAGATTGTCCGTGGATATATGACGACAATTCATGCTTATACTAATGACCAGAATATCTTGGATGCACCCCACAAAGATTTACGACGAGCTCGCGCCGGCGCAATGTCAATGATTCCAACTTCAACTGGTGCTGCAAAACTTATCGGGGTTGTCTTTCCTGAACTAAAAGGAAAAATTGATGGCACTGCAATTCGTGTTCCCACTGCCGATGTTTCTTTAGTTGACCTGTCTTGCGTTGTAGAAAAAGAATCCTCCAAAGAAGAAATTAATAGTGCGTTCGAAAAAGCCTGTAGTGGTCCAATGAAAAAGTATATTCAATATCTCGCCGAACCATTGGTTTCCATTGATTTTACTGGTAGTCCTTATTCCGCAATCTTTGATTCCACCTTGACTGCAGTGATCGACAAAACTTTAGTTAAACTCTTTGCCTGGTATGATAATGAATGGGGTTATACTTGCCGCGTGATCGATTTGATTGAATATATAATCGCTTTTAAATAAGAATCAAAAAGGTCGATAACCACCAATGATTAGAAATTAGAAAATAGATGTATGGTGCCAACATAGTGAAGGTTTTCTCAATAAATGAGCGCAGGGTTTTACCCTTCGTTTGTGTAGCATAAAAAGTAGATTTTTCTGTGTTTTTGAAAAATAAATAAAATTTCAAAAAATATAATAACTATGAAAAAACTATCAATTAAAGACTTAGATATAAAGAATAAAAAAGTTTTAGTACGAGTTGATTTTAATGTACCCCTTTCATCTGCCGGAGAAATCAGTGATGACACTCGAATTCGCGCCGCTTTACCTACGATTGAGTATATTATCAGTCAGAATGGTATTGCAATTCTGATGTCGCATTTAGGAAAACCTAAAGGTAAACCTGACCTGAAATATTCGTTACGACCTGTTGCTCAACGCTTGTCGGAATTAATCAAAAAAGAAGTGTTATTTGCTGAGGACTGTGTTGGACCAAAAGCGCAAGCCATAATCGCAAACACTAAACCCGGTGATGTGGTGCTTTTGGAAAATTTAAGATTTCATCCTGAAGAAGAAAAAAACGACTTAAATTTTTCTAAATCCCTTGCCGAATTAGGTGAATTATATGTCAATGATGCATTTGCTACTGCACATCGAGCACACAGTTCGACTGAAGGCATTACCCGGTATTTTGATAAGCCAGCTGCAGGATTCTTAATGGAAACAGAGATCGAACATCTCAGCTATGTGGTAGAATCACCTAAACATCCGTATGTTGCCATTATTGGCGGTGCGAAGATAACAGATAAACTCGGTGTTATCAAAAATCTCGCTCAGAAAGTTGACTATCTGCTTTTGGCTGGAGGTCTGATCTTTAATTTCTTTAAGACACAAGGTTATGAAATCGGCAATTCTATTTTTGAACCCGAAGTGTTAGAAGAAGCGAAAAATCTCCTTAATGAAAAGAAAATAAAATTGCCCATTGATATTGTAGCCGCAGATAAAATTGAGGCTGATGCCAATACCCAGATTGTTAAAATTAATGAAATTCCATCTAATTGGGCTGGAGTTGACATCGGACCAGAAACCGGTCATAAGTATACTGAAATAATAAAAACTGCGCGGACGATTGTTTGGGCTGGACCAGTTGGAGTTTTTGAAATTGATAAATTCGCTCAAGGTAGCAAAACCATCGGATTAGCGGTTGCAGATGCGACTCGGTCCGGAGCAACTTCAGTCGTTGGTGGAGGCGATACAGTTGCCTGTTTAAGTAAATTGGGATTAAAAGATAAAGTTAGTTTTATCTCAACTGGAGGTGGAGCATCATTAGAATTTTTAGAAGGCAGAGAACTTCCTGGTATTAAAGCGTTGAAAGATATCTAAGATTAAGTTGTAGAGAAAATGAAAATTCCACTTGTTGCTGGAAACTGGAAAATGAATAAATTGCCGAGCGAGGCGAAAGAGTTTGCCGAAGCATTAGTTGAAGCGTTATTGGAAGCAGTTAAACCAGAAGTATTAATATGTCCCCCATTTACGGCTTTGCCGGCAGTAGCCGAAGTACTTAAAAATTCCAATATTCGACTTGGTGCCCAAAATATGCATTGGGAACTTAAGGGCGCTTTTACCGGCGAAATCTCTGGCGAATCGCTGAAAGAACTCGGCTGCCAGTATGTTATTTTAGGCCACTCGGAACGTAGACAGTATTTTGCTGAAACCGATGCGATTATCAATAAAAAGATTCATACTGCGATACAAATTGGCTTAAAGCCGATTTTCTGTATTGGAGAAATGCTTGCAGAACGAGAAGACAATCAAACCTTAAATGTGATCAAGCGCCAATTAGACGCTGGGCTCAATAATATTAACAATATAAATAATCTTGTCATTGCATATGAACCAGTTTGGGCTATTGGAACCGGAAAGACCGCAACTCCAGAACAAGCCGCAGAAGTCCATAGTTATATTAGAAATAATATTGCACAAAAATGGGGTAAAGATTCCGCCGATACAATTAGAATTATTTATGGTGGAAGTGTCACGCCAGAAAACATTGAAATTTTAATGGCACAAACTGATATTGATGGTGTTTTAGTCGGCGGCGCAAGTTTGAAATTAGAGTCGTTTCTCCGGATAATAAATTTCCAATCGGCTGGCGTTTAGACGATATTTCTTTTTCTCGCTTACGATAGATTAATATAAAGCCAAATACATTTTTGACGGTTGCTAATTTATTTATAATTTAGACAATTTTCTATGCTTATAAGATTATTTTACGATTACTGAATGATTTCAAAAATATAAAATTGGGTAATTGCTAAACATGAATTGGAATTTTAATATATGCTGTTACAATAAATTGAATAGGCGAATTTGAAAATTATTCAATGTAATTTGCTTATCTCTAAATTTATAACCTATTTATCTGGGGAGATTTTCTCAATATCGCGAATAGAAGTTTCCTAATGGCGGACTTTTATCGGTAATAAGCTACACCAACAATGAGTTTACGACCATAATGTAATTTGTTAGGCAATATTTCGTATTTATTATTTAAAATGTTTTCCGCACCAAGAAAAAATCGTAATTTTCTTAACTGATGTTGAGGAGTTGAAAGATTTAAGTTATAACCAATTTCCGGTGTAAGCAACCAAAAAGAAGATAATATTTGTTGATATCCAGGTCGATTACCCGATAGAAAAACATTAAGATTAATATCAAAATTGTTTAATATTATTTGCAAGGATTCAGCAAAAAAATAATTAGGTATTAAGATTAGATTTTGAGGAACAAAACCCAAAACCGCGGAACTATTAAGAAACCGACATCGGTTTTGAAGTCTAAAAGTATATTGGTGAAATTTACTGTTATCGTTAACGGGTATGAACCAAGAATCTTGTAAGTTATAAGTAATATAAGATTGATATTGTTGATAATGGACAGAAAATCGATGGTGTTTTATCGATAACGATAGCATACCCTGCCAATCAGTTATCGGATAAGCTAAATCATCATTAACTAATATTGAATAGAGATGTTGATATAGAGTATCAAAATAGCATAATTCTGTTTGGCTTTTACTATAATCAGCCAGCAGCGTGAAGTTCTTAATAAAAAATCCATTTTGAATACTAAAACCCAGCCGATTTCTCTTGGGTTCATAGGTGATCTCTGGTTTGAGGGAAAAATTATCGCCAATGGTAATAAAATTATTTAATTTGAAAATACTGATAAATTGATTCTGAAAGAGCACATCGGTATCACAGTGAACATTACCTATTAGAGTCGGATAATTAAGGATAAAATTAGAATGTGCCCAAAGAAAATGTTTTCTCGTGCGGTCAATATATCGGGTTACCCCAAAACTATTTTTTAGTTGTAATACGGCTTGACCAATAAACCAGGTTGGAGTGTAAGATAATTTTCCGGTTTCGTAATCTTGATGCGCTCGATTTTTTCTCTGAACCGAAAGGTTGAATTCTTGCAACGACTTTTTCGTTAGATAACTTATATCTATTGTTCCCCTGTAATTATACACTTCACTGAAATCATAGTTTTTTGATCCGTGTAACGAAAACTTGCCGAGTAATCTTTTTTTTAGTGGTTGTTTAAATGACAAATCTCCACTTAAGATATTGCCGACATACATTTGGGCATAAAAAGAGTCGATTTTGAGTTTGGCAAATAAAGTATCATGATAAACCATTTCTATTTTCCATAATTTATCCAACGGAAGTGGTGGTAGACTATCATTCACTTTTATTGCGGATAATAAAAAAATCCAAATCATTGAAGTAAGCATCTCCCTTGAGTAATTTAAGAATTTTAGAAAAATATTTTGGGCATTATCTGTTTATTATATAAGACGAATCTCAAATGCTAACAATTTCTGCAATTATAATGCTTGTAATTATGATTCCGCAATAACTGAATTTGATAATTGCCGGGCGATATTTCTTAAAAAGGGAGGCTGGATGATACCTTTTTCCGTAATAAATCCAGTAATTAAATTATTAGGAGTAATATCAAAGGCCGGATTATAAACCTCGACATTATTAGGAGCGACTTGTTGGCTACCACAATAAATTAACTCTTTTCGATTTCGTAATTCAATTGGTATCTCTTTACCGTTTGATCTGGTTAAATCAAAACTGGAACTTGGAGCCACAACATATAAAGGTACTCGATAATAGTGCGCCGTAATGGCTAAGGTTAAAGTCCCAATTTTATTAGCGGTATCACCATTCTTTGCAATGCGGTCAGCACCAACTAAAACCAGGTTTATTTGTTCCATAACACTTGCCATCATATTGTCCGTAATCAGCGTACAAGGAATTTTAACATTGAGAAGTTCAAAAGTAGTAAGCCGAGCGCCTTGTAGCAGTGGACGAGTTTCTAAGACATATACCTTAATGTTTTTCTTTTGTTTATGTGCAGTAAAAATTACACCTAAGGCAGTGCCGATTCCTGGAGTGGCAAGCCAGCCGGTATTACATATCGTCATAATCGTATCACCATTTTTAACCAGATTTGCACCCCACAGACCTATTTTATAGGAATTAGCTTGTTCGTCCAGATGAATTTTTATTGCTTCGGATATTAATAATGAAGACAAATTATGGTCGTCGATTTGAGGATTATTGATAATAGACAAAAGTCGATTTACTGCCCAACCAAGATTAACTGCGGTCGGCCGTGCGGCTTTTATTTTTTGAGCCACTTGTTTTAAGTAGGTGCGTTTGTTCGGTCTTTTACGAGTAGCTTCGATTGCCAGAGCATAAGCGCCGGCAACGCCGATAAGCGGTGCACCGCGAATCTTCAATGATTTTATCGCCGAAATCACTTCCTGATAGTCTTTGAGTCTTAAATAACAAGTTTTTTGCGGAAGTTGGGTTTGGTCTAATATTATTAGACTATTATGGGTAAAACGTAATGCCGACAATACTGGGGACATTTTATTAACACTCTATTTCAATTGAAGTGATAGTGGCCACAAAATTTTTAATTATTGTTTTAATACACACGATAATAACTATTTTGATACTATTTACATACAAATAAAATATCTTACTTGAAGAGATGTTTACTAACTGATAAAAGAAAGGGCGCAGTCAAGATTGGAAAATTCTTTACTGCTCCCTTTCGTTATAATTGCCTTATCCGACCACTTTAATTATGCTTTTTTAACCATTTCTTTTAGTTCTCTTCCGGGACGAAATACTGCCTTTTTCTTGGCAGGGATGTTAATTTTTTCACCAGTTGCAGGATTACGTCCGACTCGGGCTTTGGTTTTTCGAATCATAAATGTACCAAATCCAGGAATCGCAACTTTATCACCTTTTTTCATCGCAGTCATAATCGTCTGAATTAATGTGTTAAGAAAAGCTTCAGCAGATTTTTTCGGAAGCTCAGCACCATCAGCAAGTTTTTTTATTAGAGCAGTTTTAGTAATCTTGGCCATTTTTGCTTCACCTCCTTTCGTAATATACTCAGCGTCTTAGCACAACGCTTCAGATTTTTTCCTTTGGACAGATGATATTGGTATATCATATCACTTTGTCTAACAATGATTCTTCTCGATAAATAATATACTGAAACGACTTTGTTTTACTTACTAACATAATAGATGTAAAATAATATAGAAAAAAATCAGCGGATGTCAAGAATAAAATGAAAAAGTTCTATGAAAGTCCACTTTTACTATCCTGAATTTGATTTTTGGTCTCACAACCATCGATTGTATTAGAAAAGTTTGAAAAAAGCAGAAAATGTCGAGACTCAGAGAAAAAAAATCAGAAATCCGCTTGTGTAATCTGTATCTCTTGAGCAAATATTAACTTTGCCAGAGTTCTCTATTATCCGCGGAACAAGTTGATTTTGTTTCGAACTAACATGATATTATGTGTAATTATAGACTTTTGTTGAGTTCATAAGGAAAAGACCCTTAAAATCTTAAAAAGACCCTGCGTCCCAAGTAAGGCATAGAATATCTTCTTTTCGTCTTATCTCTTTGGCAAATTTTATTAATGAACTCTCTAAATAAGACAGAATGCTCCAAATCCTTATAAAATTTATTTTCCCTTATACCTCACAAACTGACCATTATTACATTACTTTCTCGATAGGCGAAAGGCATAAACTTTTTATCTTTTACTGTCCTCCAGTATTAAAGCACCAGACATGGTCTTTGTATTCATTATCTTTAAATCCATAGCGAGAAAGGTTCATAACTTTTGACAAAACTTCTAGGTTAATTTTGTGTAGGTCATTGAAAAAGACGACACACAAGAGTTTTCCTTAATACCGAATCAACCAATGGAAGATTATAAGGTTAAAACTTCATTTCGATAATTTTTAGTTTAGCGAATGATTGTAATCTTTTTTATTACGTTCTTCTGTTGGTTTCTGTCTTTTATAAAGAGAAAGTACACTCCACTAGGTAGGTTCTTTTTATGGAGGGTGTTTGTTAAAGTGCTTGGATAAGGAAGTCTTTGGACTAATCTTCCTAATTTATCATAAACCAAGACAGCGTGTGCGGAAAGACAAGAAGCTTCACTGTATGAACGTGAGGCTAAATTAATATTGCTAGAAATTGCATTGGTGCATGTGGCTTTTTCTGTTTGGAGATAATATCGATAGAAATAATTGGTTCTGCTGCCGGCTAAGCAATATACCTTACTTAAGGCAAATGTTAGCGCACTGCCACCGGTTATTTTTATCGGAACCGAATCCATTTCTTGCCATTTGTCAATGGGATTATATCGGTAGAATTTTTTAGTACTACCACTTGCCAGACAATAGATGTTATAGCCATCGCAAACTAAATCCGCGCCTTTCTTTATTTTAATTGGAATCGAATCGACGACAATTGACCAGGAATTAGTAGCAATTGAATAACGATAGAATTCCTTTGTGGAACCGCGCGCCGCATAAAGATAACCCAGGGTATCAGCAGTTAGCGCAACGCCGTTCTTAATTTTTTGAGGAATACCTTTAATACTTTGCCAAGTGTTGGATGTAATATTAAAACGCAAAAAGACAGTATCGCCAATAAGTGCATAGATATATTCATCTTTACTACAAAGCGCAGTATATGATTTGGGCTTGAGCGGTAAAGACTCTGCCATTAGCCAATTGTTTCCCGAAACAGAATATTTATAGAACTTTTTCTTATCGCATAAAAGCGCATAAAGCGTATCATTGTTGCCGGAAACTAATCTTAGTCCGGATCTGGGTTTTAAGGGAATACCTCTTTTCAGATACCAGTTATTTGAGTTTATATCATACACATAAAATGAAGTATCGCCGGCACGCAGACAATAAATCAATCCTATAGCCGATTTAGTATTATTAGATTCACTTGTGTTGAATAAAAGTCCATTATTAAAGCTATCAAAACAGATACTCGAGCCTGTTGTTTTAACTGTTTTGGGAAAATTGGATAGTCGTTGCCAGACATTAGTCGTTCGAATAATAAAGTTGCTATAACAAGTATCGTTATTACGATTATCATCGTTAATTAAGTTGGTATAAGCAACAGTGTTATAGGTTCCTGCATTTAATGTGCAGGCAGGAAAATTTACTATTGTATCAACACCGGCAAGAAGGATAACTGTGTCCGATTTCTCATAAGAACTATTAATCTTAAATATAACCTGAATGGTTTCTATTGCTGAACCGAAATTTTTTACCTTTACTTGAGGATAAACGACACTGTCAAAATTTACGCCAATCGGTGCTACAATCTGAGTTACACCAGCATCATGGGCTGAATAAATTGATGGTCCAGATATATCATCTAAATAAATACCATTACGTAAATCACCTAAAGGAGTATAATAGCGAAGAGCAATATAAAAAGTTGAATCTGTATAATTATGCAATGGAATCTTTGCCAAACCATAGGTTGTATTATTAAATCTTCTTGCCCAGAGGACTTTAGTAAAATCTGAGACTCGGGCACCTTTTAAAGATAGACGAACTTCAAGACTTTCTAATGCGGAACTCGCAAAAGCACGATAGAAAAATTTTAGCGTGTCACCCGAACTACCAACAAGACGCGGAGTAATTAACCAATCATCACTAGTAAGAAAGAAATTATCAAATAGACAGCGTGCACATGCCGGTTCACTATTATAATTAGATGTTGCCCGCATCCAAGTTTGACTATTATAGCCATCATTATTAATAACTTGCCAACCTTCAGGCGGAAACAGGCTACTGGTAAATGACTCGTTAAGATGTTCGGCGGAAAGACTGAATATTAATAGCAAAGAACAAATATATGAAATCATAAGATCACCTCGCTTTCGTATAATTTCTTTATCTATTTTATTTTAGATATTATAAAAGTTTTGTCAATATTTATTTTTATAAGGTAGGGTATAAAATTTTGTGTTGATTCCGCATTGATTTAAAGAAAAAGGTGTATTATCTCTCGTGGTTTAACATAATTAATATAGGCTCATGACTAGAAAGTGTGGTAAAATAGTTGAAAGGCATCCGTTAGATCCATATAATATGGATA
>CAYYPG010000005.1:0-29183 GCA_964473505.1 uncultured bacterium
CCTAACCCATAATCATCCATCAGCGTTTAGCATAAAGCGTATAGCAATATCCGTGCCGTATAGTGAACTATACCCTTATATAGATGGCAAATTATTATTACTTATTGTCTATTAAACAGTTAAATAAAAAAATCAGTTAAAAATTGTATTATGTATATATAGACATCTATTTTTAGTAGTTTCAAAAGTAAAAATTCCCAGCATTTAAAAGAAAGGTAAGAGATTTATTTGGGCATTTCACTCCAAATAATCATTTTAAGAAACAATTATGTGGTTAAAATTAAGTCTATTTTCCTTTAATCTGAGTACCCTGACAAAGTCAATATTATCTCAAGTGAGACAATGTGCCCATATCGGTATCTTAATCTTTTTTTCGTATCTTGGTGTAATCAGGTCATTTTGCAGTATCTCCATTTACCGAATATAATATGTTTTTATGGATAATTATTCTCTAAAACTTGCTTATATTTTGACGATATAAACTCATTGCTTTCTAATCGCATATTTTCCTGTAATATCGATTTTGCTTCTTGGAATTGACTTAATGCCTCAACTGCTTTTAATCTGATATTGGGTTTAGGATGTCTTAAATATGGTTTGATTATATTGATAATCAATTCTCGTTCTGTTTTCTTTTCTATTGTATCCAGTTTAGCACCTAATACTGCAATCACACCTATTACTTTAGGGTCCTTGGTTTTGGTTAATAAATATCTTAAACTTGAATCACCGATTGCAACCAAGGCAGTTTCGGCTGCGATTCTAACAGTAAAGATATTATCGTTTAGGGCATTATATAATGCTGGTATTGCTCTCGGGTCTTTAAGTTTGGCTAATGCTCTTGCTGATGCAATTCGTGTCGGTTCTTCTTTATCTTTAAGGAAAGAGATAATAATTGGCACCACGGATGAATCACCAATATCCTCAAATGCACCAATCATTGTTCGTGCTCGTACTCGCTTCTGTTTAAAGGCTAAGATTAAAGAGTCAATAGCATCAATCGCTTTGATTTTACCCAGTAGATATGCAGAATTGCCTCTTGCCCAACGGTCTTTATGATATAATGTACGATAAAGCAATGCTTTGAATCGTATTTTAATTAAAGTATCAGTGTTTAGTGTATCATAGACCGATTTTGCCAATTCTTCAATGGCTCTTAATTCTAAACCATCTTTCGTTGCGATTTTCTTATCAAAAATATAATCTATTGCTTGTTCTGTGCGGTTTAACAATTCCTTACGACCGGCTCTAACTCTTTTCTTGGCACTACCAACTTCCCAAAGTGCGGCTTCTCTAAATACTTCTTCAATGGATGCGGTCTTTAACTTTATTGTATCTGGTTCTTCTTGAATTTCGGCTTCAACATTTCTTGGTTGACCTTTGAGGTCTATGCCAAAACCGTAAACTGATTGCGTCCAACTGGTAGTATTATCTGCAGGTGATTCGCGCGGATATTTATCATCACCTTGCATATCAATAAAAATACCTATACCGCCAAATCCTCGTGACCAATTCGCCATTCCTTGACCAAAATTCCTTTCTTTCGTCGTATATATATCATCGCCTTCATTATCAACTAAAAGTCCAAAAGAATTAGTCAGACCAATTCCTTGTCCTCCACTCGTGATATAATAATCATTACCTCTTTTATCAATGAGAATGCCAACAGAAAAATCATGTCCTTCACCTTGTGCCGGACCAAATCGAGAATAGTAGAAGTCATTACCACTGCGGTCAATCAATATTCCGATAGCTAGATGAATCCCTGCGCCTTGAGAATATTGTGTGGCATTGTAAAAGTCATTACCTTCGGCATCGTATAACATTCCCAAAGAATACCAATAACTCGTGCCTTGAGCAAAGACACTGCCATTATAATAGTCCTGACCGGCTTTATCATAAAGTAATGCAATACCACCACTGGCAATGGGTCTAAAACCAATGGAAAAGCCTTGACTTAAGGTTCGATAATCATTAGGCAATAATGGTTTGTGAAGATATTTACCACCGGCGTTATAGACATCATTACCTTCAAAATCAGTAAGCAATCCATAGCCCCAAGTTGAACTGAACGCTTGACAATTTTCATATCCGACATATTTGTCATGTCCTTTAATATCAGTCAGAATCCCAACGCCAAGGTTACCAGCACCTTGACTAAAACATCCGCCAAAGAAAAAGTCATCGCCCTCATAATCTAATAAAATACCAATGCCGATTAAACCTGCGCCTAATGAATTGTGAAAACTGCGATAAGTATCATTCCCCTTTTTGTCAATTAAAATACCGCATCCTAATATTCCGGCGCCAAAATTGAATATGCGATTAGAAGTATCATAATAGTCATTGCCCTCTAAATCGATGGCGACGGAAAATGGATTACCTAAAATGCCGATAGCACTACCAGTTCGACCTTGATATTTATCATTACCCGCAAGATCCAAAATAAAGGCAAAGTCTCCATAATAGATATTATCTTCTTCGCTGCCAATAACAAATTTACCCCATTGAGTCTCTTGATAAAAGTAGACTGAGCCCATGATACCTGAAACATTAAACTTATGCTTCACATCATAGAAGATCTTATCTAATTCCGGTTTAATTTTTTCAATGCCGATTGTAACCGCTAAACCGCTCAAGGCAAGGGCTTTTCGGTCGACTTTTGTAAATATCTCAAGAATCGTATCTAACTCAATTTTGGGACTCGTATCCACCTTAATCCTAAAATCCCGATGTAATGCACCTTTGAGACCGCTTAAAGAATCTTCTTCATCACTCCATAGAACTGGTGCCATTATTAATAATTTATCAATCTCTTCTGGGCTTAGATTTCTTATTGCCCGTTTTAGATAATTGTGAGCAACTTTATAACTCGCGATTATTTGGTCAATTATTTTGGATGTCCCATCAGAATGCTGGCTGAGTTTGGTAATTTTCTGCTCTAAAATCTTTACATCTTGACTCTCGATTGTCGGATTGATTATTTCTGAGCTTTTATTTAAATTCTGATTCCGTTTTGTAATTTCCCGTTCTAAAGTCTTTATATTTTGATTACTGATTCTAATATCAAGTTGTTTTGATAAAAATATTAGATTTTCCACTAATTTATCTTTCTGGCTATCAAGTGTCTTTATGCTCATATCAAGATAATCAGGTGTTTGTAAGGGATTATCTAAAAGTTGGCTGACGATTTTCAGCCGATAAATACTATCCAAAGCCCATTTTTTTTCAAAACCGAGTTCCTGTTTGGTTATCCCTTGAATTTGTAATGCCTGCTCAATCTTTTCGTGTTCTAATTTTCCTAAAGAAAATTCAGTAGAAAAAGAAAGACTATAAGCACCAACTATAAATAAAATGAGTATTCGGAGAATATTCATAATTGCTACTCAATAAATTTTAGGATTGCGAAAGTTTTGGGATTATGTTCAAACGGAACAGAATAGATGCTGACAGTTTCCTGACTTTTTTGAAATCGCGCTAAATTAAAACCCCATTCATTGGAGATCTTAAAAGTTAAGTCTTTCAATGGTATAGCTATTTCTAAAATCCATCCGCGAAAACTTTTCGTATTCACAATTTTACCTTGACTAATAATATCACTATTCCATTTTGCATCTTTTTTAGAATCTTTACCGATTAAATAACAGATGCGGTCCATTACAATACCGTGAGGATTGACAAAAAACTGATAATAGGTATCACCACTTACCGTTGGTTGGAGAATAAGATTAAGATGGTCATCATTATAGACTTTCTCATCGCGTTCTTTAATTGTCGCGGAAAGTTTTTCAATCTTATTATCCCACATTTTGGCACCAATATAAATGTAATTCTTATCATAAGCAAAATTTACTTGCCAAGGGTCAGTACCCAAGACTTTTCCCTCACTGGAACCAAAAATATAAACCGGCTTACTCTTTTGCCATACAGGTTCATTTAACCAACCATCTAATGTAATTGGTTTTTGAGTTTTACTACAAGTTGTCGTAAGCTTTATGGGCAACAAGCGCTCAACCGCATAAACTTTTTTTCCCTGAGCATAAGGGTAATGCAACTTTAACCGGGGTAATGGATATATACTCTCGCTTTTGATATTTATAAAAAATTCATATTGGACAGAACCATTTGCCGATATTTCAAAATTCTTTTGCATCGGATTAATACTCCATTGATTATTTTCGATTATCCATTCGCCTTGGACAGTAATTGGAGTTTCATTAATATTAGTTAGTGTTAAAAGAGAATTGTTTTTGTTCTTTTCCCAAGCTGTAATTTGAATTGCCGATTCAATCTTTTCTACTTCTTGAATATCCTGTAGCGTTACAACATCCGGCTTTAATTCGGAAACTCTCATTTTTGAGGTATCATCGCGGTCGTCAACTTTAAAGACTTTGATAGCAACATCATTCTTCTTTACCGTCACAACACAAAAATTTTGAAATGCACCCAATTCTTCCTTACGATAAATTTTGTATCTACTGCCTGAAGGTCCGATTTGAGTATAGGTAATTCCATCCCAATTTAACTGACAATAGAAATGGTCGTGTCCGGAAAAGACATAATCAACTCCATATTTCACAAACAATTTATGCAAACTATCGGGTCTATTATTTATATAGGCATCCTTCCAAAATGATTTATGCAGAAAACAGAAAATACGGTCTTGTTTTTTGAATTTGGATAATGTGGAATTTAGCCATTTTAGTTGAACCGTATCAATATCAGTAGGTTTTTCTTGTCGGCTATTATCAATAACCATAAAATGATTTTTACCGATTGAGAAATTATAATACGGCTTAGAATAACCGATGCGATTTAGATAAATTTGATAACTTAAAGAATCCCAGATATCATGATTGCCAGGAGTAAAATAAAATTTCTCTTTTAATCTTCCTAAGTCAGTAAAGATTGAATCCCATTCAAGATTAATTCTCGTTTGATTTTGAGTATATCCTTCAATCAAATCACCAACATTAATCACAAAATCAGGGTTTAAAGCATGAATTGTGGAAAGTATCTTTCGGAATATTTGTGGTTTTGCGCCACCGGTTCTATCACCAATAACCGCAAAAGTAAAATCCTGTGGATTGACCTTAGAGACTGTCGGTTGTGTTAAGACGACGATTGGTATTAATAAAAAAATAATCAAAAAGATTTTTATGTTTTTCATAAAAGTTATTATAGACATTTTTAGAACTTAATCAAGGATAAAGAATGTACAGCAAAAAGTTATTTTTTGTTATTCAGGAATTGACTTTTAGTTTTCTAATCATTTGATGTTATACAAAAACTCGGAAAGATGGACAAAAGAAAGATTAAGAAATGCGTTTATGAATTTAATGCCTTTAAGAGAATAGTAAAAAATATTAACTTCTTTATAGTTCGCTATCAGATATTATTAAGATAATTCATCTGATTATAGACTATAGCCGAGGTTTCTATCTATAAATCTACTTTCCAATTAAGTTCGGTGTTTTATCTTTGACCAAAGCAAACCTTGACACATACACCACATATATATTGTCCGACATATCCTTTTTTCTGAAACTCTTTTAATTGTTCAAAACATTTTATATGGTCAAAATCTTCGGGTTTTTCTTTTATTGCTTGGCAAGGACAGACTTCAAGGCATTTATAACAATCTGCACAGTTATCCGCAACTGGAGTATCAGTTAAAAGTGGTATATCGGTTAATACAGTCACCAATCGAAGCTGTGCTCCATATTGACGGTTGACTAAGAGGTTATTTCTTCCAATCCATCCCAGACCAGCAGAAACCGCAATCCTTTTATGAGAAAGATGAGCACGCTGATTTTGCCAATCAATAATTTGGGAAGCCGGGATTGGCAGGGCTAAAAATTTTTTGCTTTCAATAAAAGATGCAATCTTTAAGCCGATTTGGTCTAATAAAGCGTTTACTTGACGATAATGATGAAAATAGAGTTGAGTTGGATGGTCAACAATTTCGGTTAAAACGGCTCTGGATAGTATAACGCCGATGCTAATCGCATAAGGAAGTTTTGCTAACAGGTCCTTGGCGATTAAAAAATCATCGGTTTTAACTTTTTTTAAATCAGCAACACCAAAAAGAACCGCTCCTTGTTTGAGAACAAGTTTTTTTATTGCAGAATAATTTTCTTTATCAGTTTTCATGGCATTCTAAAAAAGGAAAGTGCCATAGAATCCTATGTGTTAAATTCGTAGTTAAAAATTCTTTGCCTAAAATCAAAATAATGTTCTTTTCTTCATTTTGATAATTTCTTTAAGTAAACCATTAAAGCCAAGATCGCCGAAGGTGTTACTCCTGGAATTCTTTGGGCTTGTCCTAAATTATCAGGCTTAAATTTAGTCAACTTTTCTTTTATCTCATTAGACAGACCATGAACCGTTCTAAAATCAAGATTAGGTGGAATTTTTATATTCTCTAATTCTTTAAATTTTTCAATGTCATTTAAAGTTCGCTCAATATAGCCTTTGTATTTCACTTCAATTTCAATATTCCAAAGTAAAGAGGTATCTTCAATCTCCGGTATCGCCATCGGAGTTACTAACTCAATCAGATGAGAATAACTAATTTCTGGTCTTCTTAACAGTTCTTCTAAAGTCACCGCATGTTTAAGTGGTGATGTGTTGAGTTGTTTTAGTTTTTGATTAATTCTATCTGATGGCGAGATGCGTGTCTGCCTTAACCAATCTAATAGCGCATTAATCTTTTGCTGTTTTTGTAGAACTTTTTTATAGCAGTTATAAGAAATCAGACCAAGTTGATAGCCTTTAGGCGTTAATCGTAAATCGGCATTATCTTCTCTTAAGAGCAAACGATATTCTACTCGGGAAGTAAACATCCGATAAGGTTCGTTAGTGCCTTTAGTAATTAAATCATCTATCATTACCCCGATATAAGCATCTGCCCGAGTCAGAATAAATTCGGTTTTTTCTTTGGCTTTTAGTGCCGCATTGATACCGGCAATCAATCCTTGGCTTGCAGCCTCTTCATAACCAGTTGTCCCATTAATTTGTCCGGCAAAAAATAAATTCTCGTAAAGTCGTGTTTCTAAAGTCGGTTTTAGTTGAGTTGGATCACAATAGTCATGTTCAATTGCATAGCCTGGTCTTAAAATTTCGACTTTTTCCAACCCTTTGATACTTCTTAGCATTTTTATCTGGACATCTAATGGTAGACTCGTGGAAACTCCGTTGGGATAATATTCAATTGTATTTAATCCTTCCGGTTCAATGAAAATCTGATGTCGCTCACGGTCGGGAAATTTTACAATTTTATCTTCAATTGATGGACAATATCTAACACCGGTGCCCTTAATAATTCCCGTATATAATGGCGAGCGATTAAGTCCTGATTTAATAATTTGGTGGGTTTTAGGATTAGTATAAGTTATATAGCAAGGACGATAATTTTTAACCTTCTTTTTAGTCCAAAAAGAAAAAGGGATTGGTGGCTCATCACCATATTGTGGTTCTAATTTGGTAAAATCAATCGTTCGACCATCAAGTCGTGCTGGAGTTCCGGTTTTGAATCTTCCCATTACAAATCCCAGTTCTTTTAAGTTTTGGCTGAGTTCGTTTGCCGGAAATTCGCCTAATCTTCCAGAAGGAAAATTAACTAAGCCGATATGGATTAAACCTGATAAGAAAGTGCCCGGAGCCAAAACGATTGTTTTTGCGGAAAACTTTTCACCAATGTTCGTCTCGACACCTACCGCAATTTTATCTTTGGTCAAAATTTTTGTTACTATGCCCGTGTGGAGAAATAGATTTTGCTCTTGTTCTAATACTGCTCGAATATAAGTTTTATAAAGTTGACGGTCAGTTTGTGCTCGTGAGGAATGTACGGCTTGACCCTTTTTGGTATTTAGCTGCCGATATTGGATTGCACTGCGGTCAGTATTTTTTCCCATCTCGCCACCCAGCGCATCAAGTTCTTTAACTAATTGGCCTTTACCAATACCACCGATTGCAGGATTGCAAGACATTAAACCAATAGTATCAATATTCATCGTAATAAGTAAAGTTAATGAACCCATCCGTGATGCGGCTAAAGCGGCTTCTATTCCTGCATGACCACCACCAACAACAATTACATCGTAGGTAATGGTTTCATTTACCGCTAATCGTTTGACTTTCTTAGACATAGATAATTAAAAATTTGCCTGTCGCTACTTGATGATTTCTTATAAAAATTAAAAACCTTTGATGAATAATTTTAATACTAATAATCAAAAAGTCAATTAAATTAGAAAATACTGGTACGTTAGGATTTTGTTGTAAATTGTTTCTTCCAAAAGTGTAAATTCTTTTGCTAAAAATTAACTTATACATTTACATTATATTATAATATTTTACATTTTTATATAAATTAAAATGTTTAAACCAATAGCAGATACTTCTTTTTTTCTTTAATTGATTAATACTGAAATTACACAAAAGATTAGCAACTATCAATCTAACCATGATTTTAAAATTATTATCTCAAAAGTACTAAATATTATCAAAGAAATGATTTCCTGAATTGTAAATCCTATAACTTTAACCATCAATTTAAATTGTTAAATATTGCTTCTTTATATAAGTAGATAATTTCTTAATTTGCTGAACCCCTAATTCTGACCATTATTTTTAAATTACTATCCCAAAAGGGCAAAATATTATCTTTAAAAAAGAAATGATTTCCTGAATTGTGAATTCAATAATTCTAACCATCAATTTTAATTACTTTTTAAAAAGTGTTAAATATTGCCTCTTTATAACAGCAGATAATTTCTTAATTTGCTGAACCCCTAATTCTGACCATTATTTTTAAATTACTATCCCAAAAGCGGAAAATAAAGGTAAACGATTTTGAAAATTACGGATATTATAATCCTAACCATTATTTTCTGAATGATTTTGCCAACAGCTCTCGTTTTGATTCTGTCAATTGCCTCCAAATTGGCAATTATATTTTCTACTCAAATTAACTATCAAAACAAATTCAACATTTTTCTGAACTTACTTTCTAAAACAACTTTTTCACCTATTTTTCAAGCAATCTAAAGGGCTATGGAGAGAACTGTACCCTCCTTTTAGAGCAAAATGCTGTATCTTCATGGAAAAACAATAAGTTATCTAAAAATCCGCCTTGTCTTAAATATTAGTTATAACTAATGTTTTTTATGTTTATCTTTAATCAAGTGATAGCAGAGAATCATCGAAGGACTTTGAGTATAATGTATTATCTTCTTTCGCAACAGATTGACTTAATAGAAATTAAATAAGTTTGGATCGAGAATTATAGAAAGAGATATAGTATTCAAAAGATAATCGGTTGATGACATTTTACTCCCACCAGAAACCTAATTCTACCGCTACTTTATCTCACATTATCAGAACAACCTATTGGATTTTAATCATTAATTTCCGACATCTGCTTTTTAAGATACTCAAGAGGTGTATTGTAGTCATGCCTGTAATATTCTCGTTATTGTTATAATAAAATAATTGGAACTGTTTTTTTCTCTATCTATATATATTTAAGGAATATATTTATTTTGCTCCATATTCTTAAAATTAACTTTGCTAATAGATAAACCTATTTATCATTACCATTATAATTAAATTTCATAAACTGTATAGTATGTGTTGGACCTATTGCATAGAAAACTCTGAAAAATGCTCAAGAGAAACCAAGTCCCATAAGAAAAAAACAACAATTATGCTTCTGCATTTCATGCCTTCTGGACCAATATTGACTTTGTCGGAGTTCTAATGCATAAATCGGTTGACATTTTCTTGGTTTTAAAATATAATAACCGACTATGGAACTATATTTTATATTTGCACCAATTTCCGCAATAATTGCTTTATTATCAGCATTAATCTTAACTTTAAGAGTACTAAAAACGAGTGAAGGCACACCGGCAATGCAACAAGTTGCCCGTGCGGTATTAGAAGGTGCTAATGCTTATCTAAAAAGACAATATTTAGGTGTATCTTTATATTTCTTGGTGGTATTCATCCTTCTTCTAATACTCGCATTAAATAGAATGTTACCAATTTTTCTTCCTTTTACATTTTTAACTGGCGGATTTTTTTCCGGACTTTCAGGATATATTGGTATGTCAGTTGGGGTTCGCGCTTCTGCTCGAACCACAAACGCGGCTAAATCAAGTCTTAATTCAGCGTTACGCGTTGCATTTTCATCTGGTATGGTAATGGGGCTAATTGTCGTTGGCTTAGGTCTGTTTGATTTAAGCGTCTGGTATTATATATTAAATCTTATTTATAAGCATCTGCCTTTGTTAGAACGAATGGAAATAGTTACTTCAACTATGCTGGGATGTGGCATCGGTGCAAGTTCCCAAGCATTATTTGCTCGTGTCGGCGGCGGAATCTTCACTAAAGCCGCAGATGTGGGTGCAGATTTAGTTGGCAAAATCGAAGCCGGAATTCCTGAAGATGACCCGCGTAATCCAGCAGTAATAGCCGATAACGTAGGTGATAATGTTGGAGATATTGCCGGCATGGGCGCTGATTTATATGAATCTAATGTTGGTTCAATTGTGGCGACAATGGCATTAGCCGTTGCCGCGGGTTTAGGAACAAAAGGTATTTTATTACCAATGATACTTGCAGGTATTGGCATGGTCTCTTCTTTAATTGGAAGTTTTTTTGTCCGTTCTCAAGAAAAAGCCGAACAGAAATTTCTCTTAAAAGCATTACGCACCGGCATTTATTTTACAACATTCTTAGTGGCAATCTTAGGATTTTTTGCTGTTTATTTACTTTTAGGAAACACGCACATTAATATATATTGGGCTATTCTATTGGGGCTTTTAGCTGGTATTGTCATAGGATTTTCTACAGAATATTTCACCTCGGATAACTATCGACCAACTCAAACCATTTCCTTGGCTGCCAAAACTTCACCCGCAACTGTCATAATTGAAGGACTATCAGTAGGAATGTTATCTACAGTTATTCCTGTGGTAACTGTCTGCATCGCAATTATTGCCAGTTATCATCTTGCGGGTGGATTTAATAATCCTGGACTTGGGTTATATGGAATAGGAATTTCAGCCGTCGGTATGCTTTCCACACTCGGAATAACTTTAGCCACTGATGCTTATGGACCGGTAGCAGATAATGCTGGAGGTAATGCGCAGATGACACATCAAGAACCTATTGTCCGAGAACGCACTGATGCTTTAGATGCTCTGGGTAATACAACCGCTGCAACCGGCAAGGGATTTGCGATTGGGTCAGCAGCACTAACTGCACTTGCATTAGTAGCTGCCTTAGTAGTTAGATACCAAAATGAAATTCGTATCACCAGCCAGGGATTAAAAACGATAACTGCGACCTTACTTAATCCCCAAACAATTGCTGGGTTATTTATTGGTGCAATGCTTCCTTTTGGTTTCTGCGCATTGATTATGAAATCAGTTGGTCGAACTGCCCAAAAAATTGTTAATGAAGTTCGTCGCCAATTTCGTGAAATAACAGGATTACTCCAAGGAACTGCCAAAGCCGATTATGCACGCGCGGTTCACATCTGCACAGCCGCAGCACAAAAAGAAATGATTACTCCATCGTTACTTGCTATCATTGCACCCATAGTAGTTGGTATCCTGCTCGGCATCGAAGCAGTTACTGGATTACTGGTTGGTGCCTTGGTCTCAGGATTTGCGTTAGCAATAATGATGGCAAACGCTGGTGGTGCTTGGGATAATGCCAAAAAATTTATTGAGAAAGGAAATTTAGATGGAAAAGGGTCCCAATGTCATAAAGCAAGCATTGTCGGCGATACCGTAGGTGACCCATTAAAAGATGCGGCTGGACCTTCTTTAAATATCTTAATAAAATTAATGTCAATGGTCTCAATTGTGTTTATAGGCCTTATAATACGATTCTCAATCTTTAAATAAAAAATACCATCAACCGATAAATAACTTTAACTAAAATCGCTTGTAGATATTTATATTACAATTCTCAATCTTTAAATAAAAAAATACTGTCAACCGACAAATAAGAGAACTCTGACAAAGTCAATATTGGTTCAAAAGACATGAAATGCAGAAGTATAATTATTGGTTTTTTCTTGTAGGGTTCGGTGTCTCATGAGCATTTTTCAGAGATTTCAATAACCTTAACTAAAATCGCTTATAAATATTCATATTACGATTCTTATAAAAAATAACATAATAACTTTAACTAAAATCGCTTGCAAATGTTCATATTACGATTCTCAATTTCTAAATAAAAAAATAATATCAACCGACAAATAACCTTAACTAAAATCGTTTGTAGATATTTATATTACGATTCCCAATCTTTAAAGAAAAAAATAGAATCAGCCGATAAATACCTTCTAAAATCAATGTCACTGGTCGCGATTGTATTTGAAATTTTATATTATGTAGTGCACAATATTTTGTGTAAATCCAGTATTGATGTGTTAGAAAAAAGATGTAACTTCGGCTTTGTTTAATATTTAAATAAATAAAAAGGAAAACACACCTATGGAAAAAGCCAATTTACACAAAAATCTTGACGCTTCCTTTATATTACGGTTCCCTGTTTTTTAATAAAACACTCTCTTCACCAATAAACTCAAAATACGCTTGATTTTTCAAATTTTAGCCTACCCTCCCCTATTTTTCCCCCAAAAAACACAAAAACCGATAAAATGGCATTTAACTCTTTGAAATATAGCAACATAAATTTTTAAGCTGTAATAAAAAAAGCTTGACATTTTCCATTATTAGTGTACAATTTTTATAGTAAGTGAAAAGAATTATTAAATAATATTTAAGTTAAAATAATTTTCCAAGAAATCCGATAAATACAATTAAGATGTATATGTAACATATAGAAAAACAATAAAAATTTATATAAAAAATATGAAAAACTTAACAATATTAACAATATATTTAAGCATGCAAAACAAAAAACACTCTTCTGAATATATTGTTCAGAAGAAATTTCTTCAAAGGGGAGGGAAAAATGCGTAAAAGTATATTTCTTTTTGTTTTAATTTTGGGCTATGCACTTGTTCAGGCAATGTCTTTGAATGAGTCTTTTAATGGACCGGTATTTCCACCTCCTGGTTGGACGGTTTATAATCTTGATGACAATTCGCCCTCAATACCTCCTAATGATAGGTCAGTATGGCAGCAAGATGGTTACGGGCCGCGCACGCAACCTGGTTGTGCGTTTTGTCGAAAAACCTATGCTGGTGGTCAGGGTGGAAACCCTCAGGTGCCAAACAATGACTGGTTAGTAACTCCAAGATTACAACCCGAACCAGGCGCTAATCAATTGACATTCTATTATCGTGGCTTCACTCGAAATCAAAAAGAAAGTCTTGAAGTCTGGGTATCAACTTCAGGAAACACCCCAGCGGCTTTTACTGATTCTGGATATCGGGTTGATGGATTTAGTATTTATACTTGGTGTTATACACAAAGAGTGGTTTCGCTCGCAAGTTTTAACAATATGCCGATTTATGTGGCGTTCCGATATTGTGCTCACAATCCGAATCGTCATGGTGTTTTTATTGATGATGTTTCCGGTAATCCAGCACCAATTCCATTTGTTCGAATTGATGTCGGAGTTGAAGAGATTGTTCGTCCAGATACAGTAATTGCGGCCGGAGAATTAACACCGCAAGCAATAATCAAGAACTATGGTTCTCGAGCCACAAGTTTTTGGACACAATGCGTTATTCAAAATTATCCGTCAGGCAGCACAATTTATCGGGAATCTACTTATATCGAATTACAACCCGGAGAATCATATGGAATGCCATTTCCACCTCGTACCCTATCTGGTGGACTTTACTCTATAAAATTCCGGACATTGGCATTCGGTGATATGAATCCGGTCAATGATGAAAAGACGCGCATTTTCCGGGTAATTCCTGTTGGTTATAGAGATGCTGGTGTTATCAATATTATCAGCCCTACTGCCGAATTACAATACCAATACTCATATTTTCCATCTGCACTATTCCGAAATTATAGTGGTTCTGCAGTTCAAATTCCTGTGGAAATGAAAATTCTAAAAAATACCAGCGGCAATAATTGGCATGAAGTATGGCGCGACACCGCAACATCGCCTTTGATTGAACCTTTAACTAATTGGACTTTTGTTGCTAAAAACTGGCAGGCTGATGTCGGTTTTTATAAAATCGTCGCAATCGCAAATTTACCCGGCGACCAAAATCCTAATAATAATTTTGATACTGCTGGTGCCTTTTGCGCGATGAAAGATGTGGGAACATTTACAATCTTTAGTCCGGGTTCATTAATGGAACCAACTCGTGAAACAATACCGATTGCTGGCGTTAAAAACCGCAGTTGGCAGCAACAAACTTTTAATGCAACATTTGAAATTGGTAGTATCTATAGACAGACCTTACCGGTTACTCTTGATGCTGGCGATGACGATATAATTTCTTTTCCAAATTGGACTGCACAACCCGGCTATTACACAGTAAAGTGTTCTACCTATTTACCCGATGATCAAAGACGAGATAACGACGTCAAGCGGACAACCTTATTTGTTCCATATCGTGATGTAGCACCCGTTCAAATTGTTGCTCCGGCAGACACAATTTCTCCTGACCCGTTTATCCCGCGAGTAATTATCAGGAATAACAGCAATTATTATATCACAACACCGGTTCAAATAGAAATAAAAAATCCATTACAGCAAGTTGTTTACAATAAAACTTCCTACATAACGATTTTCGGTGACGGCGCACTGGGAATGGCGTATTTTGATGAGTGGAACGACATTATAAATATGGATCCTGGTCTATATAATGTTACCGTCACAACACTTTTCCCTTACGACCTTGTTCCGAACAATAATACAATTTCTAAGAATTTTTACATCAAGAGCAGACGTTCAGATATTGCATTAGTTAATATTACCTCACCTGGAGATAGTATTGGTCCTAATTATCCGATAATACCTAAAGTTGTCATTCGTAACGATGGTAATGTTACCTTAGGAAGTTTCTATGTAGTTACTGAAATCAGTTATGAAAAGAGTGTAATCTGGATAGATACCAGTCCGGTCTTTCTGATCAGTCCAGGACAACAAGCTTATCTCACTTGTAAACGTTGTAGTTTAGGCACGCCTGGATTATATTATATCACCAGCCGTGCTGTTATTATTGATGATAACGACACCAATAACCAAATATTCAAAGACTTCACTGTGACAAATCAACAAAGACGCGATGTTGGTATCCACAGTCAAATCGGCATAATTGAACCTAAAAATACTCGACAACCCGGTTTACTACCGGTTATGGCAATGGTTCATAATTATGGCAACACTCAAGAGAACTTTCAAGTATTTATGAAAATTACAAAAGAACCTTATGCATATGACCCTAATCCCTATTACGAATTAATTGAGGTACAAGAGCTCAACCCAAGAACAAGTTTGATTGTAACATTTCCACGATTCCGCACAGATACCGGGTATACAATATACACTGTCATCTGTTCAACCGCATTAAACGGCGAATTATCACAATATCTTGGCAATAATGTTAAACGCAACACTTTCATAGTATCACCTCAGCGCAATTATGGTTGGACTGTACTTGATTTTATTGATTATCCTGTGGGTGATGGCGGTGCTTTAACTTATGTTAGTGGTGGAACTCAACCTGGCATTTATGCCCTCACCGGTAATAAAGCAAACTATTTCTATTACTATGACCTCACAGAAAACCAATGGCATATGAAAGCTTCATTTCCTAATCATCCAATATATCCAACCAAACTTACAGTGGGTAAGGGTGCTGCATTGTGTAATGATGGTGCTAATACGATTTATGCAGTCCGAGGTAACAAAACCAGAGATTTTTACAAATACGATATTAACAGTAACACCTGGAGTCCACTTGAATCAGTCCCACTGGGCGCAAGAAATAAACGAATTGAGGGTGGAACCGGACTAATATTTGTAACTAAAGTAAATGAACTTGGTGAATATCGTAATTATGTCTATTTAATTAAGGGAAGCAAAACACGTGAATTGTGGATTTATGATATTGAAACCAATACCTGGTCTTTGGCTCCAGAATCAATACCTCAAGGTCCTTCAGGCAAAGGAGTCGAATACGGAAGTGCTTCCACTACGGATGGATACAACATATATCTCTTGAAAGCAAAGTATAACGAATTTTTCAAATTTAACATTACAAATAATACCTGGGAAATGAAACGGAGTCTACCAATACCACCAGTAAAACCTGGCGGTGCATTGGTATTTATCTACAAACAACCAGAAAGCAGACCGTACCTCTATGCTTTTAGAGGCGGTAATACTCGAGACTTTTTATGCTATAACGACTCTGCAAATTCGTGGACAGAAAAAGAGAATGTCTGGGTTTCCTCTTTCAAACCAAAAGGAGTAAAAAATGGTGCAGCGCTTGTTGCTGTCGGTAATGCAATATATGCGCTTAAAGGTAACAGGACACAAGAATTCTTAAAATACCTTCCTCCGCCGGTTCCATCGGAAAAAGATGGGCCTGTTTATCCACCTTCATCAAATGACCCTGCAGTTATGTCATCACCCTCAGATATAAACCCAATCAAAATCACGGTGCAACCCAATATAATAACGGATAACAAAGTTTCTCTACGATACCAGTTATCCAATCTCGTGCCGATTACACTTAAGATTTATGATATCACCGGCACTTTAGTTAAAACCGACTATTATGAAGTCCAGGCAAAATCTGGTATTATTCCAATAGATCTCACTAATATCGCTTCTGGTATTTACTTCTTAGAAGTGAAAGGCGATGGAATAAAGAATATAAATAAGATAATAATCTCTAAATAAATCCCAAAGTTCCTTTCCCTCTCCAATGGGGCAGTTAGATGACTGCCCCATTTTTTGTTTGGCAGAAATCATCCGAATTTACCTAAAGTCTAAAATATCTTAATTAGTATTCAGTTCTCAAACAAATTGAGCATTGAACAACTATTATGCGTAAATTACGAGTTTAGTTTTTCTCTTAACAAACAATCAATTTATTATTTTACAAAGTTTATTTTCTTAAATTGTGTATTCTATTTACTGGCTAACCTCATTCCCTATTTGAAAATAATCTTAAATAGTCTTTTTCATCTTTTAATGCCCATCACTATGTCTGAATTATAATTGTTGTTTTATATAATAAGCACAAGTCAACCATAGGAGTAAACGTTTCTTATGTATCCGGTCAAAAAGAACACAAACCTATATACCTTTTGCAAATTCTATATAATCATAGTAATAAAGACTAATTTTCCTTTAGTGTTCAAAAATTAGTTGACATAAGGATAATAATTTACTAAAATAATAACAATAATTATCTGACATCTTTTGCCGAAAAGTTTATTAAATATAACAATATGCGCTTTGCGCCCGTAGCTCAATTGGATAGAGTGCCGGACTACGAATCCGTAGGTTCCGCGTTCGAATCGCGGCGGGCGCGTGAAATAAATTATTAATGAATCACGAACATTGGATGCGTGAAGCTCTGCTTGAGGCCCAAAACGCATTTAATATCAACGAGGTACCTATTGGTGCTGTAGTTGTTAAAGATAATCGAATTATTGGTCGAGGCCACAATCAAACACAAAGATTAAATGACCCTACTGCCCACGCAGAAATCATTGCAATCTCAGCCGCCGCTAATTATCTTAATTCTTGGCGTTTGACCAATGCAATCGTTTATGTCACAGTAGAGCCGTGTTTAATGTGCACTGGCGCATTAATTTTAGCCCGAATTAAAAGATTAGTGTTCGGTGCCTATGATAAGAAGTTTGGTGTTTGTGGTTCATTGTATAACATTCCGAAAGATAATTTATTTAACCATAATTTTGAAGTTATTCCCAATATTTTGGCTCAAGAATGCCAAGCGCTGTTAAAAGATTTTTTTAAGAAACAAAGACTACTTAAAAAATCCGTTTCCCTAACAAATGTTCCTGACCTTGGAGGTTAGCATATCGGATAATAAAAAGTATTGATCTTAATCATTATTTTAGGTATGATAAAGAAGTAGAAAATCGGAGAGATGGCCGAGTGGACGAAGGCGCATGACTCGAAATCATGTGGGCGAAAAGCCCCGGGGGTTCGAATCCCTCTCTCTCCGCTTAAAATTAATACTTAACTAAGCAAAATAAATTAAAAATATGAAAACAAATATAAAACCAATTGCAATAATATTTACTTTAATTTGTCTTATCTCCGGTGTCTTGGCAAATAAAATTTCTTTGATTAAATCTCGCGGACAACCAATTCCAAATCAAGAAATAATAATTAGTAAGTTAATTAAAAATGATATACGCTACAGAGATAATTTGGGTCGCAATCAACAAATTTTAGAACGAATTCGTAATGCGACAAAACAGAATCGCACGGATACAGTAAGGGTTCTGGCATTGCGAGTTGAATTTGTTGAAGACAACACGCCATTGACCACTGGTAACGGTAAAATGGACTTGGCTGGTTTTTTAACGCCTGAACATGGACTATTTTATGACCCACCTCATACAAAGCGTTATTTTGAACGATTAATGCAAGGTTTAAGAAATTATTATTATCTAAATTCATTAGGCCATTTATATATTGATTATGCAGTGTACCCCCGAGGTGTCTTTGAGTGTTATCAATTACCCCATCCCATGATGTATTATGGTGACACCTCAAGAAGTATTGAAGGAATCGAAACCGGTTTATGTCGTTTGATGTATGATGCTTTAAGAATTGCTGACCAAGACCCAAATCTTAACTTTTCGCTTTACGATTTTGTAATTATCTTTCATGCCGGCTCTGCACTGCAAAGTGATTTAAGAGGTGACAGTCCATTTGATTTATTAGCCGGAACTATTCCTTCAACTGCTTTACAAGCTTATTTAGGTATTCCTTATATAACCGTTGATAATGGCCATCGAATTTATCAAGCAACAATAATGCCGGAAATGATGCGTCAGGATACAATGTATAACGGTCAAATTAACTTATTGGGTATGACTGGTCTTTTGGGAACCCTTTGCCATGAGTTCGTTCACTTACTTGGTGGATATGACCTCTATGATGTTACCGGTAATTCCATGGGTATTGGTGCTTGGTCATTAATGGGGTTTGGTGCTTGGCTTGGTGATTGGAGTATTGGCTCGCCGCCGGGCGTAATTCCCGGAATGCTGGATGCCTATCATCGAATCCACCTGTTTGGACTTGAACCATTAGTAATAAATATACCACAAGAAAGTATCCCCATCTTTGCAGCAACAATGGACACAACAAGATTTAGTATTTGGGCCGATTCTATTTCTCCACTTATTATAAAAATCCCAATTTCTGACCATGAATATTTTCTGATTGAAAATCGGCAAACCGATGTAAAAAGAAAAGATACGATTGTTGTTGATACCGAGGATGGTGTTGTTATTTGGGTTGAAGATGGTGAATATGATTTCTTTTTACCTGGTTCTGGAATTCTAATTTGGCACATTGATGAAAAAGTCATTGCGGATTTTGGACAGTACAATGCAATAAATATTTTTCCTCATCATAAAGGTGTGGATTTAGAAGAAGGCGATGGCATTCAAGATTTTGATGACTGGAGTCAATCAGCCAATTTTGATTATCAAATTTATGGTTCAAAATATGACCCATATTATGTTGGTGGTTTTAATTCACAATTTACACCTTATACAACACCGAATTCAGATGGCTATTATGGAAAGACTCATATTGCAGTCAGCGTTTTGAGTCCTCAAGATACCGTGATGTTGATTTCTGTCGATTTTTTATTATACCAAAAGGGATTTCCCAAAAACCCAAGACGCAATAGTAAAATGTTATCTGCCAGTTGTGCAGATTTAGACCAAGATGGCGATTGGGAAGTAATTGTAGCCGACAGTGCGGGCCGAATCTTTACCTGGCAAAGTGATGGTACTTCGCACACTTCCATACCAGATGGCAGTTTTGGACAATTACCGTCGTCAATGATTTCTGCACCAGCCATTGGTGATGTAATCGGCGACCACCGATTAGAAGTAATTTGCGTTGATGAAAATGGTTCACTTTATATCTATCCGTACAACGGAATCAGATGGTTGAGTCAAATAACAACTAATGAAAGAACTCTTTCTTGCCCGGTCTTAGTGGATTTAGACCGAGATGGCAAAAAAGAAATAATTTTTGGCACAACTAATATGAATTTGCATGTCTACAAGGGCGATGGTTCTGCTTTTCCTAACTTTCCGAAGTTTTTAAGTTCAGAAATTCGTGCTTCCGTTGCAATTACCGACACCATCAATCCGCTAATTGTTGTCTTAGCAAGCGATAACCGACTGTTCTTAATTAATCCCGATGGCACAATTGCGCGCGGTTTTCCAATTACTCTTTCTTATAGTCCTTTATACAATCTAACTTCACCGGTAGTTGGTGATGTCGACCGCGATGGCGCTAAAGAAATAATTGCCCTGGCTACTGGTGAAACTAATTGTCGCATATTAGTTATTGATTTAAATGGCAAAATAAAATATGCTACTACGGAAATTATCCAAAGGCCCGTTCTTTCCGTACCAGCATTAGCCGACATTGACAATGACGGTTTTTTGGAAATTATAATTGCCGGAAAAAATAAAATTTATGCTTTTAACTACAACGGCACGCTCCAAACCAACTATCCGTTTTCTCAAGATTCATTGGTCTCAATAACTCAATTGCTTGATGGTTGGTTAATAACCTTTGAAATTCCCTTTGTATTCAAGTCTTCACCCATAACAGTAGATATTGATAACGATAATTATTTTGATATTGTTATCGGGTCTCCCCAATATGGCGTATTAGGATTGAATGGCAAAACCGGAAGTCTTTTTAGTCTATTTCCGGTGGCCACTGTTGGTTCAGTTAGTGCTACACCTTTAGTCTTTGATTTTGATTATGACGGAGATTTAGAAATCGCTGTTGGCTCAGACGCTGGTATCTTCTATGTTTGGGATTTTCCTACGACCACACATGAACTTGTTTGGTCACAATATCTTAAAGACCCTTGTCATACTGGTCTTTACTTAAAACTTCCTTACCAACCATCAATTCCCGAAGAAATCGTGAAAAATTTTTACCTCTATCCTAATCCGGCTAACAAAGAAATATATATTCGTTATTGGCTTGGCCGCACACCTCACAAAGTCCAAATTAATCTTCTTGATATCACCGGTAAATCAAAATTTCAGCATCCTGGTAGTATCGATCCTTTAACGGATAATGAAGTAAAACTAAATTTGGAAGGAATTCCCAGTGGAATCTATTTGCTCCGATTAGAAGTTGATACAGAACAAAAAAAAGAGATTAAGTTCTATAAGTTCGCTGTGGTCAAATAGCTAACGAAAATACCAAAAATGAAAAACGAAAGGCCAAAAACACATAGATTTCATTTTTTTGACATCCATTATTCCTCGGCTTTTATTTTACAACTGTTGACTAACAATTCGTTGTTCAAAGTTTACTGTGTATTGGTTTTTTTGAGCTTTATCTTCAATATTTCAGTTGGTGAGCTTCGAGATGATTTTATATTAAATGATGATAATTATGGTGGTTGTCGCCAAGAAGAACCTTCAATTGCAATTAATAATGTTGGTACTATTATTATCTGTTGGACTGATTTTCGGGATGGCAATGCGGACATTTATACGCAACTACTTGGTCTTGCTGGTAATTTTCTTGGTACGAATTTCCGCACAAATACCGATGCTGGTATGAAATGGCAAGGCACGCCATCTGTCGCCATCCACGCTTCAGGAAATTTTGTCATTGTTTGGGAAGATCGTCGTTATTGTAATTCTGATGTCTATGGTCAAAAGTTTAATAGTCAAGGAATTCCCATTGATACCAATTTTCGGGTCAATGATAATCTCGGAACAACGGACCAAAGAAATGCTGAGGTTATTATTCTTCCCAATCAAAATTTTGTTGTTGTCTGGGAAGATTGGCGTAATGATTGGGGGGATATTTATGGCCAAATCTTTGATGCTTCATCTAATCCAATAGGATCGAACTTCCGAATCAATACTGATGGATTTGGAAATACTCAATATTCACCATCATTTGCTCAAGATAGTTTAGGTAATTTTGTTGTTACTTGGATGGATAGTCGAAATGGTCATTGGGATATTTATGCTCAACGGTTTAATAGTCAAGGAATTCCTTTAGGAAATAATTTTAGAGTTAATAATGATGCCACTTCTTCAGAACAAAGCTCACCTCAAATCGCATGCTTCGACAATGGACAATTTGTTATTGTCTGGGAGGACCAAAGAGCTGGAAATAGTGATATTTACTTTCAAAGATTTGATGCTGCGGGTAATCCAATTGGGACAAATGTTCGCGTGAATAATGATATCGGAAATGCAGTTCAAATCTTACCCGATATTGCGTTTGATAATATGGGTAATTTTATTATTACTTGGACTGATAACCGAAATGGTAATTTTGATATTTTTGCTCAAAGATATAATAATCTCGGCTTAGCTCTCGGCCAGAACTTTATAGTCAACGATGATTTCACTAATCAAGATCAAGCCGGATCTTGTATTGCAATAAATGCCCAAAATGAATTTTTTATTGTCTGGTCAGATAAGCGGGAAATGAATAGTAACATCTACTTTCAAAAGTATGATAATGGGGGCAATCCCATCAGCACCAATCTTCGACTTAACGATGATTTTGCCAGTTCCCATCAGCGTTGTTCTTGGATATGTCAAGCTGGCAATGGAAATTATATTATTACTTGGGAAGACGAACGGAATGTCGATACTGATATCTATGCAGTTAGATTAGATTCTTTAGGCAACATTTTGGGTCAAAATTTTAAGGTGAATGATCTCTTTTCGACTCGAGACCAATTCTACGCATCAGTGGCTTCTGATTTTGAGGCCAATTTTATTATTGCCTGGACCGATGGAAGAAATAATGATTTTGATATTTATGCTCAAAGATATTCCAGCGCCGGTGTTGCCATCAATAATAATTTTCGGGTCAATGGTGATAATACAAATCAAACCCAGTGGTATCCAGTAGTTGCCTGTGATAGTATCGGAAACACGATAATTGTCTGGACTGATTATCGGAATGGTAATCCTGATATTTATGGACAACTTTACGATTTCCAGGGTAATCCTATTGGCGATAATTTTATTATTAATAATACTATTGATGGTTCGCAACTATATCCCTTTGTTGCCCGAAATCTATCCGGGAAATTTGTGGTTGTTTGGATGGACAATCGACATGGTAATTTTGACATTTATGGCCAAAGATTTGATAATTTAGGAAATGCAATCGGTTCTAATTTCAAGGTCAACGATGACTTTGGCACATCCTTTCAAGGTTACCCCGCGATTGCCATTAATTCTGTTGGTGATTTTATTGTTGTTTGGGAAGATAAACGCAACGGCGATACTGATATTTATCTTCAACGGTTTAATCACAACGGTACACCAATTCAGTCTAACCTAAAAGTTAATAATGACAATTTCACTGAACAGTATTCGCCTACGGTCAGTTTTAGCGAAGATAATAAATTTGTGGTTGTCTGGTGTGATTTTCAAACTGATAATGACCCGGATATTTTTAGTCAAGCCTATACTGCGAATGGAACGCCCATAGGTCTAAATCGCCAAATCAATAATCCGGATGCATTTTTAGGTAATAATCAATGGCTAATTGGCCAAGGTGTCGTAGCGAATTCTCGCAGGATAAATTTTGTTTGGATTGATAACCGTCGCCATAAAGGTTGGGATATTTATGCCAAAATAGTGACCTGGGATTTTTTTACCGCACTTACGGAAATTACCGGTGAAAATCTAATTATGGACAAACAGATTAAAATTTTTCCCAATCCTAATAATGGTAAAATGTTAATTAAAATTAATGCTTTAATTAAAAATCGCCTAAATATCTTTAATGCTAATGGTCAGAAAGTTAAAAGTATTCAACTCGACGATACAGATTATAACAAATCTCTAATGCTTGACCTTTCAGATTTAAATAACGGTGTTTATTTTATCCAATATCAAACCCAACAAAATTTACATTCTGATGTTTATTTTAGTCAATCGCAATTATCGCTAAAACCAATTATCGAAAAAATCCAGATAATAAAGTGATGTCTTCAATCAGTAAGGTATTATATATTTAAGGAGCATAAATGATTAAATTCAAAACATTCATTATCTTATTGTCTGATATTAAATATCGGACTTGCAATCAAAGTATTATATTATTTAAGGAGCGTAAATGATTAAATTCAAAACATTCATTATAATATTTCTGATATTTAATATTGGTTTTGCAATCGATGAATCTAAAGATACTAGCGCAATCGCGCCGAAAACTAATAACATACACAAAAAAGCAATTTGGGCATCAGCGGTAATTCCCGGCTGGGGTCAAAGTATGCTTAAGAATAATACTAAAAGTGAAATTATGCTTTGGACTGATGTAGGAATCTGGCTATTTTATGCCGGATTTTCTTGGTATGGTACTTCGCTAAATCAAGATGCAAAAGTATTTGCTGGTGTTTATGCTCAAGCAAATACTAACATCAAGTCTAACAAATATTTTAGTGTTTTAGAAAGATATGATAATGCTGAAGAGTACAATAACGACATTCGGCGTGAAGCACGAGAACTTTATCCTGATGATACCTTAGCCCAAAAAAATTATTTCTTGAAATATGGCTATTTTGGAGACTCAATCTGGGATTGGGGTTCAGATTCTTTAAGATATGTCTATTGGGCAAAGAGAAAATCGGCTCGAACCGCAATCACTCGTGCTGGACTCTTTTTGGCTGGTGCGTTACTCAATCGATTTATCAGTGCTATTGATTGTGCATTCTTCACTTCGGATAAAAGAAATACGCTTGGCATTGCACCCAGTTCTGACCAGACTGGTATCGGTCTGGCTTATCGATTCTAAATTATACTCCAATAACCTATTTACTATGAAATGCTTAAAATATGGAAAAACAATCACTGAAAACAGGGCTTCAGAAACAATTGAAGTCATTCAATGACGCTTATCGATATTTGTTTTTTATATTTCAGTGACTTCAAAAGTTTTGTGGGATGTATTTTATAATACGCTAGTGTCAGGTATTTTAGGTAAATTTAGCATGATATGTTAAAGAAAAAGAAACAGATATATCCTCTTTCTTGTTTAATATTTAGAACGGAGAACACAACTATAAACAAAAAAATCAATTTACACAAAAATTTTGACACTATCTATAAATGCTCAGATTAAATAATGAATAATCTTATCAAAACTGATTTTTTAGTAGTGGGTTCAGGAATTGCTGGACTTTGGTTTGCGTATAAAATGTCAGAATACGGTCACGTAATTGTCCTGACCAAAAAAGAAGATACTGAATCCAATACCAATTATGCCCAAGGCGGCATTGCGGCTGCTTTAGGCGAAGATGATTTTCCGGAAATTCATTTCCGCGATACGCTTAAAAGTGGTCAAGGACTCGCAAAACCAGAAATTGTGCGCATGGTCTGCGATACCGCTCCCCAATTAGTTCAAGAATTATATGAAACTGGAATTAAATTTACAACTTATTACAATTCTTCAGGCAAAAAACATTTTGATTTAGGCAAAGAAGGAGGTCATAGTCGAGCACGTATTGTTCATGCCCAAGATTATACCGGCCGAGAAATCGAAAACGGCTTAATTAGAGTCCTCAAAGATCGGTGTCAATTTTATGAACACCATCTGGCATATAACTTAATACTAAACGCAAAGGGACAATGTTATGGTGTTAGCGCAATTGATACTAAAACCGGTCATTTCCGAAATTTTATTGCCAAAGTCATTGTTTTAGCCACTGGCGGTCTTGGCCAAGTCTTTCTTCATACAACAAACCCACCAATCGCAACAGGTGATGGTATTGCTATGGCTTATAATGCTGGCGCCAAAATTGCTAATATGGAATTTATCCAGTTTCATCCTACTGCCTTATATGGTCACAAAATCAATAATCGATATTTTCTAATATCTGAGGCGGTTCGGGGCGAAGGCGGACTTTTAAGAAACTTAGACGGCAAAACCTTTATGGAAAAATATCATGAATTGGGTTGCTTAGCACCACGCGATGTCGTGGCTCGTGCCATTGATAATGAAATGAAGAAAAATCACCAAAACTATGTATTGTTAGATATTACCCATTTGGACCCAGAAAGAATCAAAAGACGATTTCCTAATATTTATAATACCTGCCTGTCCTTAGGATTAGATATTACTCAACAAGCAATTCCTGTAGTTCCCGCAGCCCATTATGTTTGTGGTGGTATACTGATTAACGAATGGGCTGAAACTAATATTACTAATCTTTTTGCTATTGGCGAATGTGCTTGCTCTGGTCTTCATGGTGCTAATCGCTTAGCATCCAATTCATTGCTGGAAGCATTAGTCTTTGCCGAACGGGCAGCACTTCGTGTGATTGAAAAAATAAAACTAAATCAACTCCCTGAATTTGAAGACGACCGAACACTTCTTGCTTTTTTACCATCATTAAATAACATTACGCTCACTGATTCACCGGAAACACTAAACCTAACTTATCAATTAAGAAAAGTTGTTTGGGATGGTGCTGGAATTGTTCGATCGAACCAGCGTTTACAAAATGCTTCAGAGCAAATTGCGATAATAAAAGAACAAACCAATAAAATCCAACCAATTTCACCTGGTTTGATTGAACTGCAAAATATGATAACCGTTGCCCAATTAATTGTCCAAAGTGCCATTTTAAGAAAAGAATCTCGCGGTCTTCATTATAATGAAGACTATCCAGAACGGGATGATGAACATTTTCTTAAAGATACCATACTCCAAAAATAGTTTATGTCTCGACTCCTGAACAAAATTCATACCCAAAATTATCCCAAATCCTTCGGACAAAAGATTTTAGACCAGTTTGCTAATTATTTAATGGTCGAACGTAGCGTCTCAAAACAATCCGCTACTTATTATACGACTGATGTAAGACAATTTTTACAATTTTTACAGTCCGGCATATCTCTGGATAAAATTAAAGAATCTGATATTCAAAGCTACATTGGAGTTCTCCACGAATTAAAATTAACCACGGCTTCTATTGCCCGTAAAATCACTTCCCTCAAGATGTTCTTTCGGTTTCTAGTATCGGAAGAAAAAATCAGTTCTGACCCATCAGAATACATTGAATTACCAAAAGTAAAAAAGAGATTACCGCAAATTCTGACAATAAACGAAATAAATCAGCTTATTGCCAGCACTGAATCTTCTAATGACCCCAAAGATTTACGGGCGCGAGCAATATTTGAAGTACTTTATGCGTCGGGCATTCGGGCATCAGAACTCTTATCATTACGCATTGATGACATATCATTTACTGATGGATTTATTCGAGTATTAGGCAAAGGAGATAAAGAACGACTGGTACCAATAGGAAAGCCGGCAATCAAAGTCTTGCGGCATTATTTAAATTTCGGTCGGAAATATTTCCTCAAATCTAAAACTTCACCGTATGTATTTCTTAACATTCGGGGAAAGCAATTATCGCGAATGGGACTACATAAAATATTAAAGGCGTACTTAAAAAAAGCCAAGATAACTAAACCAATAACTCCCCATATCTTTCGCCATACCTTTGCCACGCATCTTTTAGAAGGTGGTGCCAACTTAAGAGCGGTTCAAGAAATGCTCGGACATTCTAATATTGCCACAACGCAAATTTATACCCACATTGACCGCGAATACCTCAAAGAAGTCTATAAAACCTTTCATCCCCGAAGTTAATTTTTTATCTTATATCGTTCTTATTAGTACCGTAGATTTCATTCAGAGATAATATTCGTTTTTTATTCTGAAATCAAACGGCTAAATAGTATCGGATATTGCCATAGATAAATATAATTTGTCTAAAAATATTTGAGATATAATCAAATAATGTTGTGGAAAATTGTATGTCTCAATAAAAACACTTGACGAGACCTTACAAAAAGAAAAAGATATACCTAAACTATAATAAATTTCCACCAACATTGACAATATCTCAAAACATGCAGTTTTGTGAGTAAAATAAAAATGCCGACATCAGTTAAAATTATTAAAGTGTCGGCAGAAAGGAATAATAACGTGAAAAATTATGTCAAAAATCAAATTAAGTCAAGAAACATCTTGAACCGCCAGTAAAAGCAGACCACCCGCAAATTTAGTAAAGAGTTTAAACTCTATATCTTAATGATACCATTGATAAAATCGCTCGCAATAGTGCAAAAGATGCAATTGAATCCGCCTTATTAGTCGAGCAGGATGACTTCTTGGCGCGTAAATTTCACCAACGCGTCATCGATAAAACCTTTCGCGGTTATCTAAATGGTTACAACTCAAGAACAATTGGATTAGTCGCCGGGCAAACCAAAATTAAAATCCCCAAAACTTCAACCAACAAAGAATCCTTTTCCGAGTGAACCAATTTATGAAGTAATCTGTAATCTGAGATGTTTAGTCCTTTGCCTCCAAAATCAATTTCCATTATAAACCCTGAGAAACGACTTAAGAAACTCATTATTAAATGCCCTTTTAAGTATTTATTTATAGATTCTTTTATATGGTGTACTATATATGGTTTTAAGCACATGATTAGAAGTAAATCTCAAAGTCCTTTTGAGCCTCCATCTGAATTTACCACCCTGTATACCCAACTATACCCCTCAAAAATGATTAGTAGTTATTAGTTGTTAGTTATCAGATACTTAGATGAAATTTATCCATTATTTAAACTCTATTTATATATAGAATTTTTGAGTTATTTAGTTTCCAACTTAGTCTGGTAGAGTTCAATAATGTGTGGATTAGGATTGGTCGTATTGCAATCTGTTTGTCTGGGGTATTACTTAATTACAAAAAACCTGCAGTTTAGGTAATCTTCGTAATACTACTATTATATTGAGCACTACTAATGATATACTGTTGGTTAGTAGATTAAATCTCAAGATGGTTTAGCCTAATGTTTTTTTTGCCAGCTATAACCAAAATCGATTTTAAGATTGTATAAATTAGTAATACTATTCTTTGATACTATTAATTATTTCATTGAATGTTATTAATGATATGCT
>CAYYPG010000005.1:29283-48222 GCA_964473505.1 uncultured bacterium
AATACTATTCTTTGATACTATTAATTATTTCATTGAATGTTATTAATGATATGCTATGGATTAGTGTAGAGTAATAGTTCTAAGCTAATGTTCCTTCACTCATTATAATCAAAATCAATTTTAAGATTGTATAAATTAGTAATACTATTCCTTGAGACTGTTATTTTATTGAATGCTATTGATTAGTGTAGAGTATTGATTCTTAACTAATATTCCTTCACTCATTATAATTTAAATCGATCTTAATATACTTTAAATGCGAAAGATTTAATCTTTATTTTTTCGGTCGGCAATATCTTTAAGCCCTGACTTTCTGTTAATACTCAACAAATCATTCAGATAGTTAAATAGTAAACATGATTCTTTAAGAAAATAGCATCAAAATTTTTGTGTAAATTAATTTTTCTTCCATTTCCTTTTTAATATTGTATTAATTATGGTTAAACAAAGAGCCGAACAGTATTTTTTCTTTCACATATCAATACTGAATTTACACAAATAATTATACCCTACATTTAAAACTCATTTAGTCGGACAAGAAAACTAATCTTACACAACAAATAAATTTGCTCGGATATTTATTCGATAGCACTGTAAGTCCCATATGGCACCGAAAACTCGGTTTAGGGTAATAAAAAAGATTTTTATAGCACTTTTCAAGCATCTAATTTATCATTATTAGACTTATTCCTTTTATATTACATTTTAGTTAGCTTTATGCCATTTTGTCTTATTATTCTATTTTTATTTTTCAATTTTAATATATTTTCATTTATTACATTTCATTTTATTATTAACACTAAAATTAACGCCAATCCACCAAATATCCAGCAGTAGTATGCAAAGTTATGAAATTTTTTATTGCTAACAATACGCTTTAAAATGTATAGTGCAATAAGTCCACTGAGACAAGAAATTATCGTTGCGCTGACTAAGGAAATTATTGACAAACTTGTTGTAACATCTTTTAATACTAATATATTCGCACCAATTACTGCGGGAATTGATAGCAAGAACGAAAACTCAAAACTATCTTCTCGTGATAATCCCAGAAATAATGCGGTAGAGATTGTTATTCCTGAACGAGAAATGCCAGGTAATAACGCAACCGCTTGCGCTATGCCCACAATCAATGCATTAGAATAATTAATCTTAACCTCTCTTGGTGTCGCAAATCTTGTGAGAAATAGAATAAATCCTGTTATCACCATAAAAATCAAAGCGTAAATTGGATTTTGAAATATACGGTCAATAAAATTTTGGATTGTTAAGCCAATTACTGCGATGGGAATTGTACCGATAATAATGGCAATAATCAGAGATCTACTCTTTTTTTGTTTCTCAAGATCTTGCTTTTGGATTGCTGATTTTAGCATCTTTTCTATTTTTTTTGCAAAGAATATGATAAGGGCTAAACTTGTTCCTAAATGTAAAAATGCGGTATATGACATTCGTTGATTCTCAGAGAATTTTAAGATATGCGCCCAAAATGCAAGATGTCCTGAACTAGAAACCGGTAAAAATTCAGTAAGTCCTTGGATGATGCTTAAAAATATTAATGTTATAATTGACATTCAACTGCTGTAAGGATAAAATTATTCTAACTCAATTCTCGTCTTAGATAAGAATAAAAGACACTCAATGATATTCAATATATTTCCCAATCACTGAATGTTTGAATCGTATAGCACATCTATTAAGAATAATATCGGATGAAATATATTGCGTCATTTGTATTTGGGCTTTAATTTAAGGTTAGAAGAACTTGGTAGGAATTTTTAATCTGTTTTTTAATCTAAGAATAGATATGGTCGCCACTCAGGTGGCACAGTTCCCAAGCTGTTAACGACAAAAGTAAAATATGATGGCTTTTTAGGTTTACGTAAAAGTTTTAATCCGCGTTCGCGATAAGAAGCACTACCTTTTTTCGTGTTACACTCAACACAGGCACAGACCAGATTTTCCCAAGAATCAGTACCACCTTTTCCTTTTGGTATTACATGGTCAGTAGTCATTGGTCCCTGTTTTTTACCACAATATTGACATTGATAATTGTCTCGTCGCAATATATTCTTTTTGCTCAGAGGGATTTCCCGACGAGTAATTTTGATAAAGTGATTTAATCTCAAGACACTGGGTACTGGCATCCAATTAGATACCGAGCGCACAACCATTCCATTATAAGGTTCAACCATTTCGGCTTTGCCTTTATACATTAAGACTAATGCCCGACGCGTTCGACACAGGGTAATAGGCTCATAATTTTGATTGAGCACCAAAACATCTTTTTTCAACATACGATTTGAAAGCCAATTATTGATTATTAGTTCTCATCAACTTTTATTCCTTGAAACCAAAGTTCTTCTTTAATTTTATCCATTATGACTTTACACCGCTCAATTTCGTTTTTGGCATAACGGTAATAGAAATCACCGACCGGAATCATTTGATATTGTTTGGCGGCATTTTTATAATAGTTATATGCTTCCTTTAATTTCTTTGCTTTATTGGCAATCTCGCCTTGTCGTTTATATAAATCGCCTAAAAGCACATAAGCGACATAAAGTTTGGCATCTGTCGCCAGTATTGCTTTCAAATCTTTTTCTGCTTGACCAAAATTACCTTGCCGAATCAATAAATCTGCATTATAAATCCGAGGGAGTGGATCATTAGGCATAAGTTCGGCGGCTCTTTGAAATTGCTTTTTGGCTTCAGTATAATTTTTCTGATTAAGATAGATTTTACCAATGTCTAAAATTACTCGCCAGTCATCAGGTTTTTTATTTAAGACGGTCTGATAATCAGCTAAGGCCTCTTTATATTTACCCAATTCCGCATAAGCATCACCTCGTTTTTTTACAATATCAATCGCTTCCGGGTATTTCAACAGACAGGGGCAGTAAGCATCAATTGCTTCTTGATAACGACCTTGCTTAAAGAGGAAATCCCCCCAGTTTTTCAAGACTGTAAGGTCTTCAGGAAATTTTTGCAAGGCTTCGCGATAAGTTGCTTCGGCTTCGGCATCTTTTCCCGAGCGAATATAGACTTCAGCCAATCCCAAATACAATTCGGCAAAATTCGGGTCAATTTTAATTCCATCTCGATAAACCGAAACCGCATCGTCAAAACGTCCCGTTACCACGAATAAATCACCTAACGCTTCATAACCCTTGCTATTGGAAGGCACAAGTTTTATTGCTCGGCGAAAATAATTCTCCGCATTGGTCGCATCTCGTTTTTCCCGATAGGTATTTCCTACCGCAATATAAGCATCATAAAAAGTAGAATCATACGATAACGCATTTTGGAAGTTTTCTAATGCAGAATCAAAATTTCTCTGCTTAAAATATTCCGCACCAATACTATAATATTTCATTGCTTCTTCTTTGCGGGCTTTTAATTCTTCTTCCGTATATTTTTTAACCGTCGGCGCAGCGCAAGTACTAATCAAGGCTATCGCTAGTGTTGTTAATATAAAAGTTATGCGCTTAAAATTCATGTTATCATCCTTTCATTCTTGAATTTTAGAATCTCGCATTTTTTATCTTCAATCTAAAATGGAGCTGACGGGATTCGAACCCGTGACCTTTTGACTGCCAGTCAAACGCGCTCCCAACTGCGCCACAGCCCCATTAGAGAATATTAATCTTAAAAAACTAAATTGTCAATACTTGACTTGTGATAATTTATGTGTTAAAAATATATTGCCATGAAAAGTTATATAAAAGACAGTGATTTTAGAAGCGACCACAAATTTTTTATTATGTGTCGTCAAAAAATTAGCATCATAATCTTTTTATCCTTAATCCTGCATATTACGCTTGCGTTCGCGACAACCAAACGTCCCACAAAAGACATTCAATTAGTAAAGCCATTTATTGGTAATGAAGATTTGTCTGGTGATAATCAGGTGGCTGAAGTTTTAAGTTATTTAAAGAAACCTTTGGTTGTACAAGTACTAAATTTCCAAGGTGTTCCGTTAGCAAATCGGTTGGTTAAATTCATAGTGCTCGCTGAACCTTTAGAAAACATTTATTCCAATAAACGAGCGGTTCTTAGTGATACGGTAGTTAAAACTGATAAATCTGGCTATGCTAAAACTAAATTAAAATTAGGTGGGGCTTCCGGAGAATATCGCATAATGGCAAAAATTGATGATGCAAACTATATTTTTTCCATCACTGGGCTTGTCCGTCGTTGGTATTTGTCGGTCGTTTTCGGATTAGTTGGTGGGCTATGTTTCTTTTTATTTGGTCTATATTATGGCAGTAAAGGTTTACGACGATTGGCCGGCGGTGGTCTACGAGAAATTGTCTTTAACCTTACTCGACATCGCATTTGGGGCGTCTCAATTGGAATGTTGGTTACGATGATTTTCCAATCTTCCACCGCTACTTCAGTATTATTAATTAGTTTTGTTAGCAGTGGTTTAATTGGTTTATCCCAAGCTTTAGCCGTGATTTTGGGCGCAGACATCGGCACAACATTTACTGCTCAAATTTTAGCCTTCAAATTATATGATTATGCGTTATTTATCATTATTGCTGGTTTCTTTCTAATGAATTCGTATAAAAAAATCAAAGACATTGGTCAAGCCATCTTTGGATTTGGTTTAGTCTTCTTTGCAATTAAATTAGTATTCGAAGTTTCCGGTCCACTCAAATATTTTCCTGGATTTATTAATGCCCTTGTCGCTTTTAGCAACTATCCGTTATGGGGTATCATCATCTCAATGATATTTACTTTTTTGGTTCATTCTTCAGCGGCAACGATTGGTATTGCAGTAGGCTTATCGTTCAGCGGATTAATAACTTTAAAATCTGCTTTACCGATAATTCTGGGTGCTAATTTAGGTACCAGTTTCTCCCCTCTTTTTGCTAGTCTCAAAGGTAGTTTAGAAGCTCGTCGGGTTGCGCTTGGCCATACGATTTTTAAGTTAATCATTGTTTTATTACTTTTACCTTTTATTAATCAATTAACTGAACTAATTTCTTATATATCTGGTTCATTACCCCGTCAAATTGCTAATGCGCATACTTTAGTTAACATCTTTGCCTGCATCTTATTTTTACCATTTCTAAAACCATTTGAAAAACTACTAAAACTAATTTTGCCTGACTCCCTACGAGAAAAATACGAGATCACGCCACTTTATTTGGATACGACGGTTTTAGAAGCGCCGGCAATGGCATTAGCCCAAGCCCATCGTGAAGTACTCCGAATGGGTGATATTGTTTATGATATGGTAAAACGCAGTCTGGATGTTTTTCTCAACAACGATAAAGATGGACGCAAAGAAATTATGCTTACGGATGATAAGGTGGACACTTTGGAAAAAAATATCACCAACTACCTCACGAAATTATCCGGTTCAGATATGACACCGGAAATATCACGAAAAAATATTGCTTTGCTCTATATTGTTGATGATTTAGAACATATTGGCGATATTGTTTCGAAATCCTTAATGGCATACACCAAGAAAAAGATTGATTACAGTTTACAGTTTTCCGAACAAGGTTTACAAGAACTTGCTGAGTTTCATTTGTGTGTCTTAGAAACAGTAAAATTATCTTTAGCCGGCTTAGCTACCTGGGATAGAGAATTGGCACAAAAAGCGATTAATCGAAGAGACTTCGGTAATCAGAAATTGAAAGACCTACATGACCGTCATTTGGAACGAATGCGCATCGGCTTAAAAGAAAGTATCGATACCAGTACTATCCATTTAGATTACATTTCTGATTTGGAACGGATTAATTTTCACGGCGCCAAAATTGGAATGTCAATACTACAAGCATTATCCGCTCCCTCCACCTCTCACAATCTATAGCATTCAATCGCACATTGATAAACCGAAATTCTTAATTTAGTTCATTAGCGGTAGTAAAAAAGTATTTATTTCAAGCAAAATTGAATAGTAAATAACTCTATTTCGTGCCACTATCGGATACTCCGTCAGAGTAATAAAAAGGTATTTAATTCGAACAGGATTAATAGTCTATATAATCAAAATCAGTAAAGATAGATACTCCAAAATTGATAAGAAAAAGTTCTGTTATTATTCAATGATTTAGACAAAATTAATCTAAAAGTTGTGATAAAAGACATAATTCCTTACCTGCTATGGATTTGAAGATAATGGATACAGAGACCGTGTCCGGTGCTGTAATACCAGAGGACAGGAAAAGATAAAAAGTTTATACCTTCTCCTATTAAAAAAGGAATGTTAACGATGGTCAATTTGTAAGGTATGAAAGAAGATAGATTTTATAAGGCTTGGTGACTTCTGTCTTATTTAAGAGGTCTCAAAATATCTTTATTAATACGATTCGCCCGCTAAGTTAAACATAAATGGTATCTTTTTCGGAGTTTTTCTTTTTACTCTATTATTCTATGAAAAATAGAATTTGACAGATAACTAACAATGATGATTATTTAAGGATTAAAATTTCTTCTTTGTGGATAAATCCAATTAACCACGGAAAATTTTATTCCCCATCCCACAGAGAAACTATCTTAAATTTATTGACATCAACCAAACCTTTATCCGTAAGTTTTAATTCCGGAATCACAGGTAAGGCAAGAAACGATAAGGTAATAAAAGGATTCTCGATTTTACAGCCCCAAGATTTAACTGTCCTAATAAGTTCTTTTAATTTATTACTGACTATGTCTGCCGGTTCATCTGACATCAATCCTGCTATGGGCAAAGCAAGCGATGCTTTGATTTTCTCTTTGTCCACTGCAATAAATCCACCACCGAGTTTTATTAAAGATTTAATCGCATAATAAATATCATCATCATTTGTGCCGACAGCAATAATATTGTGTGAGTCGTGAGCAACCGAAGATGCCAATGCGCCCTTTTTGAGGCCAAAACCGCTAACAAATCCAACTCCAATATTTCCCGTTTTTTTATGCCGTTCACATACAACTAATTTCAAAATATCGCGCTCAGTATCTGATACAACTTCCTTTTTACTAACCTTGGGAAATGTTACCCATTTTTCAGTAATAATTTGATTGGGAATAATTCTAATTACTTTTATTTTACCATCCTGAGCTTTGACTTTCAAACAGGATTTGGGAAATGGTTTTACTTTCATTGTGTTTATGACCACTCGGTCTTTGTGGTCTAAAATCTTAACTTTTAGTTGGTTATTTTGCACGACAACTTTGCCATTTTTTATAACCATTTTAACATTAAAGTCATTTAGATCCTCAACGATTGTTAGATCGGCTAATCTTCCCACAGTAATTGCGCCCCGATTATTCAACCGAAAATATTCGGCCGGATTCAAACTAACCATTTGAATTGCAGTAATTGGGTCTAATCCTAAATTTACTGCTTTTCTTAACGTGGCATTAAGATGCCCTTCAGACAATAGTTCATCTGGATGTTTATCATCGCTAACTAAGATTAAACGTCGGGAATTGCGCATATTAATTAATGGAAAGAGTGTCGAAAGATTTTTTGCTGCTGACCCTTCACGAATCATTATATACATTCCCGAACGCAGTTTCTCTTGTGCCTCTTTAACATCAATACATTCATGGTCAGAACTAATACCAGCGCTCAGATAGGCTTGAAGTAACCTGCCGGTTAATTTAGGACAATGTCCATCAATTATCTTGTCAAATTGTTTGGTTACCGCAATCTTTTCAATAACATCCGGAAAAGCATAAATCACACCAGGAAAATTCATCATTTCTGCCAAACCTAAAACTTTTTCGTGCTTTAAGTATACTTTAATTTCTTGAGCCGAAATATAACCACCTGCGGTCTCCATCTGAGTTGCAGGAACACAAGATGGCATCATAAGAAAGATATCCAGAGGAAAATTCTTACTCGCTTTCAGAATATAATCAATTCCATAAGCGCCTAACACATTAGTTATCTCGTGCGGGTCAGCAATAATTGTCGTCGTTCCCCAACGCAGTAATAAAGATGCAAATTGGGATAGACTTAAGAGTGAACTTTCAATATGAATGTGCGCATCAATAAAACCTGGTAACACATACAATCCTGAAACATCAATAATCTGTTCCGCATTCGTATAATCATTACTGGTACCGCAGATTAGCTCATTATCAATTAAGATATTAGTATTAAGAACCTCTCCGGAAAATACATTAACCACCCGGCCGTTCAAAAGAAGTAAAGTACCTTTGATGCGTCCCGAAGAAACATCAACTCTTCTCTTTATTATTTCGAAAAGTCTCTTTTTGGACTCAGCGTTTAGCGATATCATTATTCAGTCTTATCCAATTTCACGTAAGCAATATATGGAAGATTACGGTAAAGCTCCTGATAATCAATACCGTAGCCAACGACAAATTTATTCGGAACTTTAAATCCTAAATAATCAATTTTCACTTTAATTTTATGTCTAGCAGGTTTATCTAATAAAGAACAGATTTTAATAGTCTTAGGCCTTTTTAATGAGAGATAATCCTTAATATATTTTAGCGTCAAGCCAGTATCGATAATATCTTCGACTAAAATTATATCACGATTTTCAATCGTACATTTCAAATCGGTTACGATTTTGACGACACCGGAACTTTCCGTCGCGTCTCCATAACTGGAAACTTGTAAAAAATCACAGTTCACCGGTATTGTAATATGTCTCACTAAATCGGCCATAAATACCCAAGCGCCTTTTAATACACCAACTAAAAGTGGAGTTGTATTTTTATAATCTCTAGAAATTTGTTTAGCTAATTGTTTAACTTTTTTGGCTAGTCTCTGCTCAGAAATCATCGGAACAATTTCAGTCATAAATACCTACCTTTGGATGTTATTATTAAGGTCTTACAAATTTTATATTTTTGAATATATTTTCACATATCTTTATAATATTTCGTCTTATATCCATTATATCTAGCGATTTCTCTAAAAACATCTGTGTCGTTTATATTTAGTTATTATAATGTCATGTTATACGTTTTGGATGTATCTCTTTATGGGACATTAAGCTATGCTTCTTGGTGTATATTGACCATTTTTAATCTTTAGTATTCATATCTGGTTTTTATTAATAGTTTTATCTGGTTACCTTCTCTGATTCTTTATTTATCATTGTAGTCATATAATTTATTGAATTCTCTAAAACATCTGTATCGCTTATATCAGATTATTATAAATGTCATTATTTGTTCTTTGGTATGGACATATTATTTATAATATATATATCTATTTGTCATTAAGGTTGTATCTATTATCGTTTCTGAATATAGCTATAATATCTTTTTATTTTATTTATTGAGTTCTCTAAAACATCTGCTTATATCTGGTTATTATGAATGTCATTATATGTTATTTGCTATGGACATATTTCTATATATACCACATCTGGGTTATCTATATCTTTTTTATTAATCGATGTCCTGAAAACATCAGCAACGTTTTTATCTGATTTTGTTAACGGTATTATAAATTATCACCTTTGAATATATCTTTTATATGCCAGTTGCTTATGTGTGTTCTTATCGGTGACTTTGAAAATCTAAGTCATTTATATTTTTTGATATTAATCTCGTTATTAATTTTTATTTTGTTTGATAAAAATATATTTTAGTAATTTATCCATACAGTACTACATATATCTGTATTTGGTTTTTATATATCATTGCAGATATTATTTTGTGCAAACTATTTCTTTTAAAATCGGGGCGACTGGATTTGAACCAGCGACCTCTTGGTCCCGAACCAAGCGCGCTAAACCAACTGCGCTACGCCCCGGCCGGATTTCTAATTTCTAAAGCATTTCATTCATTGAAGGCTTAACTAATCCAATTTCTGCCTCCGAGTAACCAACGTCACAAAACATTTCCTATCGCGGTATTTTCTGTATCCTAGTGGCATCTTTAAGCAATATTTTCATTGACTATTTGAGACTAAAGGTACAAATACGCATTCAGATATTCTTCGTTGTCTCAATCGACCATTATATTTAACACCCAAAATTAATGTTTGACTACTACCTTTTCCTAAAGGTATCACAATCCGACCCATATCGCTTAGTTGTTCTTGTAATGGTCCAGGAATAAATTCTGAGGCCGCAGTTACAATAATTCGGTCATAGGCCGCAAATTCCTTCCAACCTAAGGTGCCATCGTCAATTTTATATCGGATATTTGTAAACCCTAAGCGTTGCAATGTTTTGCGGGCATTTAATGAGAGTTCAGCAATACGTTCTACGGTATAGACCATTTTTGCCAGTAATGCCAAGATTGCGGTCTGATAACCCGAACCTGTGCCAATTTCTAAGACTCGATGAGATTTCTGAATATCTAAATGTTCGGTCATAAGCGCCACGATATATGGTTGGGATATTGTTTGGTCAAATCCGATTGGCAAAGGATGGTCATCATATGCCTGATGTATTAAACCCGAAGGCACAAAAAGATGTCGTGGCACTTCACGAAATGCCTCTAATACTTTTGGGTCTTTGATACCACGAGTAATTAGTTGCTCTTGCACCATCTTGGTGCGCAAAATCATGTAATCATTAGTAGTAGTATTAACAAATTTCATAATGATTAATGTAAATCAGTAAAAGCATACTTGATAATTTGTTAATGTCAAGAGACTTCAATAGAGATCTTATTACTAAATCCACAAGCGACCCGAAAAAATCATAAAAGGATTCAGTGATTTTAGTGTCTTCGGTAGATAGGAAAATTTAATCAAAAATCTCTTCATTGAAACTACTAAAAAAATTTCAGATATGAGTCAATTGTTTGAACTCAGCGAAAACATTACAAAACATAACAGACATCAAGTGATTGTAATTTTTCCATTAAGAAAAAGATTTATTCCACCTTGTTTTGAGTTACGAATTACGATAATTTATTATCGATTGTTTATCTGTTGACAGTATAAATTAGAGTGGCTTTTTTCTTACCAGCAATATTACATTGCGTCGCGACATTAATTTTGTCTTTTTCTTTAGAATCAATTATTTTATATAGCGCAACTTGCATCACATTATCTCCTTGTCGGAAAAAATTCTGTTTAACAAGTTCTTTACCGTTTATGTCAATCGTGATGGAACTAATATAATGATTATTCGGATTTTTAACCGAATGATAAACCTGGATTGTCAGAATCGTTCCGGTTGAGTCAAAGGTCATTTTGATACTATCCGCCGGATGCGCGTCAATATTCGATACTGTCCAAATTATCATAAATAACAATACTGCGATTAATTTCATAACTCCTCCTAAAAGTGGGATGATGGTTTTTCTATTTATTATTGACTTTTAATAATTAAACTCTTGTTTCTCAGAAAAAACCGTTTTGGTCAACCATTTATTGAGGTTCACCCAATTTTTAAAGTTATCATTGAACAAAATCTAAATGCAACTGTCTTGTTGATAGTTACGAATTACGATAATTTATTATCGATTGTTTATCTGTTGACAGTATAAATTAGAGTGGCTTTTTTCTTAAATAAAATCACTTGATTTTACCCAATATCAAGATTTTGGAAATTTCTATGATTTTTGATTTTTCATTCAATGTTACAAACAAATTTAACTGCTTTTGTTATTAAAAATAACTAAGGTAAATTATAATGAGGCCGTGGATTGAAGCCAGAATTATGGTAGCAATTGCGATTCTTTTATGCCAAGATAAACCAAGTCTTATTATCTGTCGACCAGTTAAAATGGCTAATAATAAAAAAATATAAGTTAATATCCCAAAGATAATGATTAATCTATACATTTAATTGCCCCTTTCAAAATTTAAAAATTATAGATATTACACATTAACATCAGGTATCTTTTTTTTCATATTATTCAACGAAATTTAACTATCTCGGTTTCTTCATGAATTACCAACTGATAGACCCGATGAGATTATCATTTAGCAGTCCTCATTAGCAATTTAGTAATTTCATATAGGTTTTATGCAAGTTTTGTATCTTACAACACAATCAGACTATAAAGCAACACAAATTTATACACCTAAGTTTGGTTAAATTGTCAACTGATAGACCCGATAAGTTTTGTATAGTTTTGCATCCCATAATAATATCGGACGAATGATATTTAAGTTGTCTTCGAGAATCCAAGAAACTTCACCCCATTTGTATCCTTTTTTTCTTGCACCTAAAAATGTCTCATAGTAGAGTAAGGCATCAATTCCAATATTACGGAATTTGTCTTTGACTCCTAATGCCCATAATCTTGCCGCAGTAATTTTGTTGCGATATTTCAGAAATTTGAAGACCCCAAAAGGAAATAATCTTCCATTTAGTCTTTTCAAGACCTGATTGTAATCCGGTAAACCAATGCTCATGCCTGCAGGTTCACCAGCAATCTCAACAATAGGAATAATCTCGGGAACCGCAATTGATTTTATTTTTTTGGCTAAATAGTCAATTTCTTGTTCGGTCATAGGTGCGAAGTCCCAATTATTACTCCAGGCATTATTATAAATTTCCTTGATTTTAAGTAAATCCTGCTTTAAGTTTTTTAAGTTAACCGGCATAACTTTTATATCTTTACGATTTTTGATTGATTCCACAACCCGAACTAACTTTTCTGGTGGGTCTTTATCGACATCGATTAAATAACCGTACAAATCTTTTATTTTCCTAAATCCAAATCGTTCCACAAAATCAATATAATAACTTGGATTATATGGCATTTTAATCATTGGTGGCAAATCAAACCCTTGTACTAAAAACCCAACTTCGTCATTGAGTGATGGGTTGGCCGGACCATAAATTTCGGTCATCATCTTATCTTTATGATATTTAACCGCCTGATTGAACAAGACCTCGGCAACTGAATAGTCATTGATAGTTTCAAAGAAACCGAAAAAACCAACGTTTTTCTTATGATATTTACAATAATTATAATCAATAATTACGGCAATTCGGCCCAAAGTTTCGTTATTAGCTTGAGCAATATACAATTCACAATCTGCATGACAAAAGAAAGGATTTCTTCTCTTATCCACAGTCTCTTTAACATCTGCAATAAGTGGTGGCACCCAATTGGAGTCATTGTGATAAATCTTCCAGGGCAACATGACAAATTCATTTAAATCACGATCTGTTTCAACTCGTTTTATTTTTATTGTCTTACTTGTCATATATATTTTTTTTTACTCCAGAAACATTGAGGTAACGGAGCAGCCCAGAATTAGATATTGGTCTCTCTGTACCATACTATCCATACTGGATGAGCATCGCATAAAATTTTTAAATTGGCTTACGATAAAAACGATAGGTCTTATATTTTTTTGCATTTAGTGATAATAATAAATTCATAAAATCAGTATGGTTTTCTTGAACATATGAGACTTCGCAATGTTTATAACCTCTCTTTTTAGCAACAGACAAAATCTGATAGACTAATAATTTATCAATACCTTGATTTACATAATCCCAATTAATTGCCATTATTGCTAACCGAATTGTATCAATTTTTTTTATTAATTTTTTAACCTTGAAGATTTGCCAAGGATATATATTTTTACCAAATACTTTTAATATGGAATTGACATCTGGAATAGCAACAGCGGTTGCAATCGGTTCTTTAGGATTTTCTACGAGAATATCTAATGATGTATCCAAAAATAATCTGATGAATCTGACAATTCCATATAGAACTGGTTTAAATACTGGTGCAAACTCGCATCCCATTTTCCAGGAATTGTTATAAATCTCAAGTTTTTTATTAATTTCTTTAGATAATTTTTTAATGTTCAGATTGCGAACGATTAAATTTAGTGATCTCTTTAAATTTTCACAGGTCTCTGTAAATTCCGGCGGTAAATTCGTGGTTAAATCAATTAAAAAAGCATAATAATCTTTTGACTTTTCAAATCCGTATCGTTCAAAATACTCAACGTAATATTTAGGATTATATGAGGTTCGATAAATGGGTTGTGAATCAAAATTATCAATAAGCAATCCAATTTGGTCTATCATTACCGGCATTGCCGGGCCTTGTATTTCATTTAGCAGTTTAGACTTAAAATATTCCGTAACTTTATTTAACAGGGCTTCCGCTACTGCATAATCCTGTATTGTTTCAAACATGCCGACTAATCCTACATTAGTATTATTATGATGATTTATATAGTTATAATCAATAATACCGGCAATTCTTCCTACTGCTTCACCGTTGCGACGGGCAATAAATATTTCCCGTTCTGAATGACAATAGACTGGATTCCGCTTCGTATCTAAAATCCATTTTGTGCTTTTGATGCGTGTCGGTACCCAATTCTTATCGTTTTGATAGATTTTCCAGGGAAGATGGATAAAATCATTTAAGTCGCGTGCAGTTCTTACTGGTATTACTGTTATGTTACTATTAGACATTTGAAACTCCCTAAGACTATTTTATATAATTTTTATCTACTTAGCGCCTGAATACTTATAACTGGGAAACATTAGATAATACCAGCTTTTTTCCCCACTTTTTCAAAGATATCTAATGCTTCATCGAGGTCTTCATCCGTATGAGTCGCCATATAACTTGTACGGATTAGACTTCGTCCTGGAGGCACTGCTGGCGGAATTACTGGATTGGCAAAGATTCCGCCTTCATATAAATCATGCCAAAAATTTATTGCTTTAGTATCGTCACCAATGATTAATGGAATGACCGGGGTACAGCTTGTTCCTGTATTATACCCCAATTTCTTAAAACCCGTCAACATTTTATTTGTATTTTTCCAGAGTCTTTCTCTTCGCTCCGGTTCGTTTTTGATAATTTCTAATGCAGCCAGTACAGTGGCAACTGCTGGCGGTGGAATACTGGCAGAAAATATTAGTGGCCGGGCTTGATGTCTAATATAAGTTATAACCTTTTTATCTCCCACCACAAAACCACCGATTGTGGCAAATGATTTCGAAAATGTACCCATTATTAAATCAACTTGGTCATCCAACCCAAAATGGTCAGCAGTGCCTGCTCCCCGTTTTCCTAAAACACCTACTGAATGTGCATCATCGATCATTACCCGGGCTTTATATTTTTTTGCCAGTTTTATCACATTGGGTAAATCAATAATATCTCCCTCCATACTGAATATACCGTCAACGATTATCAATTTTCCGCAATTCTTATCCAAACTACTGAGCACTCGCTCTAAGTCTTTCATATCATTATGCAGAAAACGAACAGAACGACCATATGACAACTGACAGCCATCAACAATTGAAGCATGGTCAAGTTTATCAACTATTGCCACATCGCCTTTTCGGACTAAAGAAGAAATAACACCTAAATTTGTTTGAAAACCGGTTGAGAAGACAATACAATCATCTTTACGGAAAAATTCGGCTAATCGGTGTTCTAATTCTTCGTGTAAATCCAAAGTACCGTTGAGAAAACGAGATCCAGTGCAACCCGTCCCATATTTTTCAATCGCCTTAATTGCCGCTTCTTTGAGTTTCGGATGAGTAGTTAAACCTAAATAATTATTTGACCCCAGCATTATCAGTTCTTTTCCATTGATTGCAACCCGGCGGTCGGGTTCGGAATCTAAAGCACGGAAATAAGGATAAAACCCTGTCCGCTTTGCCCGTTCAACAATCGGATAATACTTAAGACATTTGTCAAATAAATCCATTGACCTAAATTTTACTTTAATATTTTAATCTGTCAAGCAAAATATATAAAGAGAACTCGGACAAAGTCAATATCGGTTTAGAAGACATGAAATGCAGAAGCATAATTGTTGATTTTTTCTTATGGGCATTGGTGTCTTTTGAGTATTTTTCAGAATTTTCTATATAAGAACTCTGACAAAGTCAATATTGGTTCAAAAGGCATGAAATGCCGAGACATAATTGTTGTTTTTTCTTGTGGGTCTCGGTAACCTTTGAACATTTTTAGAGGTTTCTATGTTACCTTTCTTAAAATGCTAATTTGCTTCGGCACCTTATAAAGTCTCATTCTTTCCTAAAAATTAATCATCGTGACTATTACCTTCTTGTCGGAAGAGGCAATAGACTTATTTTATTTTCCAGTTTCTTATTTTACCTCACTAAACAAGTATAATGATGTCACTTTGTTTTTTTAGGCTTCACATTTTCATACTTTTTATCTTCAGGTTAACCTGACAACAGAAACATCTGAAAACAATGAATACTGAAAATAGCCAAGAAGTTTTTTTCCTAAAGGTCGTTATTAATTTAATAATTACCAAATGCACGAAGATTGTTTTTTTCTCTTTGGAAATTACTTTTTCCTCAGATGCAATATCAATCCTTTAATTAATTGATTAATGATTAAACGGTGGATATTTTCAAAGAATTAATATTGAGTCAATAAGTAAATTTATAAGTTTAAAAATATCTTTTATCAAAACCTTCAAGTTATTTCTGTGCGATGTATTGGAAAACACATAACTTTTTTCAACACTCTGTTTTTATAAAATAAAAACCCCGAGTTTCCTCGGGGCTTGAATATCATAATGTTAGTTATTTAAATAATAATCTAAGGTTAGGAACCGTTTGGAAGTAGGCTTTCGTAATGTTAATTTGCGTGCCAGTTTGAGTTCCAACTATAATATAACCATAATAGTATTTACCGGAAGGAGGTGTGGTTTCATCATAATTAACCGTGATACCATAAGTTCCATTAGCTGCAAATACTTGCCAGGATGCATAGGGACTTGTGGTGCCAACCCAATCTTTACCTGCTTTGACTACTTTATTGGTAGCATCGTCAAATGGGTCAATTAAAATTCCATTTATTCGCCATCCAGTAGTCGGTGTTTGTGGTGGTCTACCAGCTTCATGTGTAGTGGCTACGACATCTCCAGAGGAAATATAAAATGTACCTGATGAGCCTTGAGCTAAATCAGTAAGGTAGAAATCAACTTTGTTGGCAGCATCCGTAGCAACCATTGACCAGGAAAATGCTGAGCCATCAGTGAGAGAAAATCCTAAACCACTGTTTCCGGCTGCATTGAGTTCATTTAATATTATATTGGGTGTTTCTTTAGGAATCGTTGTCTTTATAGCCGTGGGGCCTGATTCCTTATCGCCTTTATAAGCAGTTACTTTGTAATCGCCAGTTTTCATGTTGGGGGCATGGGTATAAGTCGTTGCAGTACCAGTAAGTTTTGTCTTTTGCCAGGTATCAGAATTAACTGGTTTGAAATAGATATAGTAACCATCTACCGCTTCAGTTGGTGCATCCCAGGTAAGTTTTACTTTTAATCCATTGTCTGTACCCACTAATTTTAAATTACTTGGCGCGCTGGGTTCGGTCACTTGTTCGCAACCGATGAATACTAAATTAATAACTAATATCCCTAAGGCTAAAATTAGAATTTTTCCTTTCATTTTATTCTCCTATTATCGACCCTTTGGTGCCGGTGGCACTTGTTTTGGTGCCGCCTTTACAGGTATTTGTGCCTTCTTATGAAAATCTGTAATATGTTTTTCGTAATCTGTTTTCAGCTGTTCAATTTTTGCTGATAAGTCGTTTATCTGGGTTTCCATTGCTTTTATCTGTTCGCTCTGTTTGTCGAGTTGCGCCTTCAGTTCGGTTGGTTGCTGGCATCCGATTATGAACACGAATGCAACCAACAGTAATGCGGTTATTAGTTTTTTCATATATACTCCTTTCTGTATATATTATTTGCAACGGCGGATATTAAGATTACCGTTACAATGTTGTTATATTTTATATAATTTAAACTCAATTGTCAAGTCTTTTTTTAGAAAGCTCTGACAAAGTCAATAACGGTTTAGAAGACATGAAATGCAGAAGCATAATTGTTGATTTTTCTTATGGGTATTGGTGTCTATTGAGTATTTTTCAGAGTTTTCTTTTACTCGGTAAGGTTTTATTGGCATTTTCGTCATATTTGAACCAAGTTTTAGAATTTGATAGGCAAAACCTGAACGACTAATTGTTGATTTAGTATTGGGAATAGTTAGGATTGCTAAGATTAAGACTAACCAAACGATAATAATTCCTTGAACAAATCCGAAAACTCCGCCTAAAATTTTATCAAGCCATCCTAACATTATCAATTGGACAACTTTTTTTAGTAATAAACCTAGTAAATAGATTAAAAAGAATACAATTATAAAGATGATGATAAAGCATATTATTTTGTTAATTGCCATTGGTTGTGAAGTCCGGAATAATACTTTTTCTAATGCCGGATATTTTTTACTCGCAATGTAAAAACCTAACATTAATCCTGCGGTTATGGATAACTGTTTCACAAACCCTTTGACAATACCATTTATGATTAAACCCAAGATTACTAAAATAATCAGAATGTCAATAATCATATCAGTATTTTACCATTTATAAGACTAAGCAAAAAGATATTGATACGACCAAGTATACCGAACATTTTTAGTCTCAATTATCTTAACATATAAATTAATAAAGTCAATATGAGATTGCAATATGTCCAACACATACTATACAGTTTATGAAATTTAATTATAATGGTTACGTGAAACAGGTTTTTCAATTAGCAAAAGTTAATTTTAATCAATTATTCAAAGATATGAGGCAATATGCAAAATATTCCCCTTATCAATTATAAAGAATTAAGAAAAATTAGTCTCAAAACCGCCAGACAATCCGTAATCGAATATCTTAAATCTACCGGTCATAATATCTCTGCGACCGCAAAAGCATTTGGTATCAACCGTTCCGTAGTTTACGATATATTGATAAATTCCAACAAGGTAACTTACAAGACCGGCCTAAAATACCACACCACCAACTTAGAAAAACACCGCCAGAAATTGAAGCAAAAGTAGTTGAAGTTAAAATTAAAACCCGACTCGGACCAAAAAGACTTTTCCTGCTATTTATCACGCTATGAAGCAATTAACGTTCCGCCGGGAACAATTCGCCACATCTTGCGCAGACATCGAGCACAAATTAAAAACGCGCTGCCTTCCAGGAAAAGAAAGAAGGAGA
>CAYYPG010000006.1:0-45394 GCA_964473505.1 uncultured bacterium
ACTTATCGTTAGAAATTCGAGTAAAATCAAATATGTTGCAAACTGACATTGGGGGTCATGATGTACCCGGGCACGTCATGTCCGAAAGTCATTTTATCGAAGATTTTAAAAAGTATTACTACCCATCCAAAAAAAAATTCAAAGATGGCTTTGCTCATTACAGGGATTTAACTTGCCCCGATTTTTAACTTGTATCAATCTTGACAACTCAATTTAATCTTATTATAATCTATCATATGATATTGAACGAAATCACAATTGCTAAAGCAATTATTGAAACATATTACAAAGAACTAATTGATAATCTTAAGTGTGATGTTGTAATTGCTGGTGCCGGTCCATCCGGTCTTACTGCGGCGTATTATTTAGCCCAAGCCAACATTAAAACAGTTATCTTTGAACGAACTCTAAGACCGGGAGGAGGCATTGCCGGTGGCGGAATGATGTTCAATAAAATTGTTATCCAGAAATCTTCGCTACCAATATTGAAAGAGTTAAACATCACCGTCAATGAATATCAAAAGAATTATTATGTCGCATCGGCTTTAGAAGCATTAGGACAATTAATGTCACTATCAATTAAACGGGGTGCAAAAATTTATAATCTAATATCAGTTGAAGATGTTATGATTCGCCACGAAAAAATAACCGGTGTGGTCATCAATTGGTCAGCAGTAGAAATGGCAAACTTACATGTAGACCCTTTGATGGTGGAAAGCAAATTTGTCATTGACGCTACCGGACATCCAGCCGAAGTAGTTAAAATTGTTGAAAAGAAACTCGGACCAAAACTATTTACCTCAAATGGCACATTACTGGGCGAAAAATCAATGTGGGCAGAGGTTGCGGAAGAACTAATTTTAGAAAATACTAAAGAAGCGTATCATAATCTCTATGTTTGTGGAATGGCAGCAAATGCAGTTTTTGGCGCACCAAGAATGGGACCGATTTTTGGCGGAATGTTCTTATCCGGTAAAAAAGTGGCGGAGTTAATTATCAAAAGATTATAATTAACCATTTGGTATTCGTTTAGTTAGCAAAACTCTACAAAACTCCCAGATTACACCGAGATGCGAAAGAAAAACCAAGAAATTCACATATTACATGTTGTATCACTTGAGATAATGTTGACTTTGTTAGAGTTCTCTTATTTAATTTATTTGGCTTAAACTTCAACAATTAAAAACTATTTTCTATTGGGATTTAATTTAGGGAATAATTGATTAACTCATAAACCTTTCGGCTTCGACGCTAATTAGCCAAACCTACAATTCACCACAACCGAACATTTAAATAAATTATCATTACATCACTCCTTAAACCTCAAAAGTGTACTTAGAGCATGGGAAAACATTAAATTTAAATTAAAAGAAATTTATTGCCAACTTATGTTAGATACTTTTCGAAAACCGCTATCAGAAGAAATTTATCTTCCCCGGCAAAGGAATCTGTGAAGAGAAAACATTGAAATTGGCTACAGGTGTTTATCGAAATCCTGTAGGTTGAAAGATTTTTACTAAGATAAAGAATAAACCTAAGCCCATAAAGCCTGCTATTGCCAAAGCGATTAAAGAACCCCATAATCCTGAACCGCTTACAGTGTTAACTAAGAACTTATAGATAAAATAACTCAAGAGTCCACTAACGATAGAAAATATTAAAGAAAATTTGGTTGTGCGCAAAGTTTTTTTTGTTCCCAGTGAACCAATCTTTTTTCGCAAGAGAAAAAGAAGCAAGCCCAAATTGATGAATGCGCAAATTGAAGTTGCCAAAGGAAATGTTCTAAAACCAATTACACGCATTAGGGTTACATTAATTAGAAAATTTATAATTACGACGAATAAACCAACAAATGCCGGAGTCTTGGTATTTTTTAATGCATAAAAGCATGCAGCAACACTTCTTACACCGGCAGAAGCAAAAATGCCCGGGGCATATAATCTTAAGGCTTGCGCGGTAAAGATTGTATCTTCCGGAGAAAATTTTCCTCTTTGATAAATCACACGGCAAATTGGTTCTGCTAAAACTAAAAACAACGTGGCAATTGGTATGGTTAATAACGAGACCAATTTTAAGGCGTGTTGCAACTTTGCTTTAAGTTCCAGCATAGAGATTTCGTTGGTAATCTTTTTATTATCACTTTCTTTCACATGCGCTTTGTTTCCATCGGTATTTTTAAGTTCGTCTTCTTTCTTATCTTCTCTATAACTATTTTCCGCAATCCGGGCAGAAAATTCAGTGACCGCAACACTTCCAATGGCAACGCCGAATAATCCTGCAGGTAGATGCATTATGCGATAGGCATAATTGAGCCAAGTAATTGACCGTTCCGCTAAAAATGTGACAAGGAAAGTATTAACTGCGAAATTAATTTGATAAGCAGCAAATCCTAATATCGTGGGGATCCACAAAAAGAATACCCGTTGCAATTGTGTGTCTTTGAGATTAAGATAAAAATGGTATTGAAATCCTTTTTTGATAAGCAAAGGAATCTGAATTAGTAGTTGAAATACTGCACCAACAGAAACACCGATAGCCATTCCCAAAATTGGCTCTACGCCGCGTACCTGAAAGAATTTATATGAGATCACAGGCACGATAATTGAAAAAACATTAAAGAACGCGGGTGCGATTGCTGGTACAAAGAAATGATGAAATGCATTAAGAATACCCATCGTCCAAGCTGCCAAAGCAACAAATAAAAGAAATGGGAACATAATCTGAGTTAAAGTTGTGGTCAACTCTTGTTTCCCTGGAGTATCAGCAAAACCATAAGCAATTATTTTAACTATATAAGGTGCAAAGATAATTCCCAAAATAGTTAACAAGCCGATAAATAATAGCATTGTATTAAACATATTGGAAGCAAACTTCCAAACCTCCTTTCGTTCTTTGTGGGTCAAATTATCAACGAAAGTCGGTACAAACGCTGCGGACATGGCACTTTCGGCAAATAAATCTCTTAACAGGTTAGGAATCCGAAACGCAACTTGATAAGCGTCAGTAGCAAAACCCGCTCCAAAAAGATAAGCAAAAACTGATTCCCGTCCTAATCCAGCAATTCGGCTAATTAAAGTGCCAATTGTAAAATTACTGACTCGTTTCGTAAATTTGTCCAGCATATCTTTAGTTCATTGTAAAAACAAAAAGTAAAATGTAAAGATGTAATATGTTCAACATATACTATACAGTTTATGAAATTTAATTATAATAGTTATCGAAAACAGGTTCTTCAATTAGCAAAAGTTAATTTTAAACACCTATTCGAAAATATGGGCATTATGCAAAATATAGCCCTTATCAATTATAAAGAACTAAGAAAAATTGGTGCCCCCAAAACTCTGCTAAGTGGTCAGATCCCACCGAGACGCGAAAGAAAAAACAAGATACTCATATGTATAATGTATACACTGTATCATTTGAGATAATATTGACTTTTGTCAAAGGTCTTTCGCAAAAACTACCAGACAACCTGTAGTCTAATATCTTAAATCCACTATTGTTAGATAAAGTAGCCGTAGAATTAGGTCCTTGGAAGAGATAAAATTTCTTGGTATCGTATCATCATTATATGCCTCATGTAATTTATATTCTCTATACTTATTTTTAATATAATTGGGTAAAGGATCTCCATTATAAACCAACGGGTCAACAGTTAATTGAAATATGCTTTATGCAATTTATTATGCTCAATTCTTATCATCTATATTTTTAGTACAATTAGTTAAAAGGTATCCATGTAAACCTAATAGTCAATAGTTATTTATTCAATCTGTCTTACTCAGTAATTCTGTGGTTCGGTCTTGCAATTTGTCAGATAATTTATATAATCAAGTCAAATGTATAAGGACTTAATTAACAAAATAAACGATTTGAAAAAGAAAAAGCAAGCAGTAATTTTAGTTCATAACTATCAGCAACCTGAGATCTACGAGATTGCTGATTTTATCGGCGATTCATTAGATTTATCCCAAAAAGCCCAAACAACAAAAGCCCGGATGATTGTCTTTTGCGGAGTTCATTTTATGGCGGAGACCGCCAAAATTCTCAATCCACAAACAAAAGTTGTAATGCCAGATATTAATGCTGGTTGCGAAATGGCAGATATGATTAGCGCACAAGCGCTAAAATTAAGAAAAAAAGAATTAGGCGATATTATTGTAGTTGCCTATGTTAATACACCGGCAGAAGTCAAAGCCGAATCAGATATTTGTTGCACTTCAGCAAATGCAGTCAAAGTCGTATCTTCAATTCCGCAAGAAAAGAAGATTTTATTTGTGCCGGATAAAAACTTAGCCTGGTATGTAGCCAAACAAACTCAAAGAGAAGTAATTCCATGGGAAGGATTTTGTTATGTGCATGCTTTATATTTTCAGGCAGAAGATGTAATTAATGCACGGAAGAATTATCCTAAGGCAAAAATTATTGTCCATCCAGAATGCCTACCTGAAGTCATTGAGCAGGCAGATGTTGTTGCCTCGACCAGTGGTATGATAAGATTAGCAAAAGAATTTGATGAAGTCGTTTTAGGCACAGAAGTCGGTCTGTGTAATCGAATAAAAAAGGAATATCCCCATAAACTTTGTCATCCCTTAAAGAAAACTGCAATCTGTATTAATATGAAAAAGACTACATTAGATAAAGTCTTAGCAGTCTTAGAAACTGAAAATAATGAAATTGTTGTGCCAGAACCGATTGCTCAAAAAGCTCGTCGGGCCTTAGAAAAAATGTTAGCAGTCGTATAGTTATAAAAAGTTAGCGCTTATAAAATTAAATCATCTGAGATAAAATTCAACTTTTCAGGAAAATCCTTTGATTTGCGCGGGTAAAGTTTAACCAAGATATTTTCTGTCTAAGACTTACATTTATGATGAATAGCGACTGAAATGTTCACTATCTGCTTAATTTTACTTCTTTAATTTTTATCTTGAGATCCTTTAAGTCTCTTATAAAAATCTCGGAAAAAGTTTTATTATTTTTCAATAACTTTGACAAAAGATTACAGACCTTCATTGCTATGGATTTGAAAATAACGATTTTTTGGTGCTGTAATACTGAAGCACAAAAAGGATAAAAATTTTAATTCTCCATCTATTTAAGAATAAGAAAGTAAAGGTAAAATGGTCAATTTGTAGCATGAGTGAAGATAGATTTTATAAGGTTGTGGAATACTCTAACTTATTCGGAGGTCTCATTTTATTTTCATTGACATATCTACTATTGGTGCTGAGTGGGTTATCGCGCCGACTGAAATATAGTCAATCCCTGTTTGGGCAATCTTGCGAACATTTCTTAAGTTAACTCCTCCTGATACCTCAAGTTTTGCTTTACCCTTCGCTAATTTCACTGCCTGAGTAATCTGCCTGATATTCATATTATCCAACATAATTACTGGTACCTTTAGCGCTAAAGCTTCACGGACCTCTTTAAGATTTTTTGCCTCGACTTCCATGAGTAATCTCTTCTTATTATTTTTCTGAACCCTTTTTATTGCTTCAGTTATGTTACCGGCTACTTTGATATGATTATCTTTAATCAGAATCATATCATAAAGTCCCATCCGATGATTAGTTCCTCCGCCAACACGAACCGCGTACTTTTCCCAATCGCGTAAAAGTGGAGTCGTTTTTCTGGTGTCAAGAATCTTTGCCTTGGTATCAGAAATCATATCCACAAATTTTCTTGTTAAACTTGCAATGCCTGACAAACGACAGAGAAAATTCAATGCTGTCCGTTCACCACTTAATAATGCGGTCGCTTTACCACTTATTTGAGCAATTACCTGTCCGGAATGAAATCGTTCACCATCTTTGAGATTAAATCTAACCTTTACTTTTGGATCAAGACACTTAAAAACCATCCGAACAATATCACAACCAGCAAGAATACCTTCACTTTTCGCAATAATTTCTGCATTTACAATTTGATCAGACTTGACAACAAGATTGGTTGTAACATCGCCAGAACCAATATCTTCCTTTAATGCTTGTTTAATAATCTTAGATAAATCTACTTTATGAGATTTGATTTTCATCAATGGGTTTGTTTGGTTTATTTGTTATGACTTTGAAATTTATCAATAAATTGATTTAGTTTCGTGGTTGAGAATTGTTATCCTGCGATCTTGTTCAATAAATTCAAGGATGCGTTGAAAATTCCGTTCAATCATTTTCCAATCAGTATTGACAAATACAACTGACAATTCAGTTCTTTGCCAGAGGTCATGATAATTTGTCTCAGCAATCGAGACATTGAAATTCTGCCGAATTTTCTTCGTAATACTTTGAAAGACGCTACGTTTCTCTTTAAGTGAATGGCTATTATTTAACATACAATCCACCACTAAAAGACCAATGGACATTATTTTTTAGTTATTGTGCACTAATCTTTAGTAACAGGTGAACTTTCAATCATTCGAGCAACTTCTTCGATTTTATAGAATTCTAAAATGTCCTCAGGTTGTAAATCCGTGGCGTTTTCAATACCGATACCACATTCATATCCACTTTCTACTTCTTTAACATCATCTTTGAATCGTTTTAATGAACTGATTCGGCTTTTAAGCACTTCTTTACCCTCCCGCATAACTTTAACGACACAGGTTCTGGTTACTTTCCCCTCAGTTACATAGACCCCAGCAATCGGTCCTAAACGAGGTATCATAAATATTTGACGAATGATTGCTTTTCCAATTAGGACTTCTTTTTGCTCGGGTTCTAATAGCCCTAACATTGCTGAACGGATATCATCTAATGCAGAATAAATCACATTATAATATCGGATTTCAATCCCTTCCTGTTCCGCAACTTCTGCGGCATCGGATAAGGCGGTGACATGATAACCGACGATGATTGCTTCGGATGCTTGGGCTAAAAGTACATCCGACGTTGTAATTTGTCCGATGCCCGCATGAATCACGCGAATAACAACTTCTTCAATTGATAATCCTTCTAAAGCATCTTTTAATGCCTCGACTGAGCCAAATGTATCGGCTTTAAGCACAATTTTCATTTCTTTAGTTTTACCTTCAGCGATTTTTTGTTGAAGTTGTTGCAGGGAAACAGGCGTCTTGTGTTTAAGTCGCATATCTCTTTTGGCTAAAGACCGTCGCATTGCGATATCGCGTGCCGTTCGTTCGTCATTTACTACTTCAAATCGGTCACCAGCTTCAGGCAGACCAGAACAACCCAAAACTAAAACCGGGGTTGATGGCGTTGCTTGTTCCATACGCTGAAAATTCTCATTAAGTAAATCTCGCGCCCGGCCGTAAAACTCACCACAGACAAAAGTATCACCTCGCTTTAGAATACCATGTTGAATTAAGACTGTAACCACATTACCCCGGCCTTTGTCAACCCGACTTTCAATCACCACGCCTGAGGCATTTCCTTCATACCTTGCTTTTAATTTTAATTCTTCACTTAACAGCAGAATCGCTTCTAATAAATCTTCAATACCCATTCCGGTTCGGACTGAAGTCAAAACGCACATCGTATCGCCACCATACTCCTCAACCCGCACACCTTGTTGAGATAATTGGGTTTTTACCACTTCGGGATTAATATTAGGTAAATCACATTTAGTAATAGCGACAATGATTGGAATCCCTGCGGCTCGAGCATGATTTAAAGCTTCAATTGTTTGGGGCATAACACCATCATCTGCGGCAACGACCAATACCGCAATATCAGTTATTTGCGCTCCCCGTGCTCGCATTGCAGTAAAAGCAACATGACCTGGCGTATCTAAGAAGGTTATTCTTTTATTATTATAATGAACAACATAAGCACCAGTATGCTGCGTAATTTTGCCTGGCTCTTTTTCTGCTACTTTAGTTTTACGGATATAATCGAGTAATGATGTTTTACCATGGTCAACATGTCCCATCACAACCACCACTGGTGGCCGCTCAATAAGTTCTCCTTTGATTTCAATCGGTTGGATTGTTTCCTCTTCTATTTCTACATTGATATTAAACTCGTCGGCAAGCAAAGTAATTGTTTCTGGGTCTAATCGGTGATTAACTGTTGCTAATACTCCAAAACTAATACATTTCTTTATTACTTCATTGACCGGAACATCAAATAAATGAGATAATTCGGCCACCGTGATGTAGGGAACAACTTTAATTTTTGTTTTCTGCGGTTCAGCTGTTGTGGAGGTTGTCTTGGAAATGTGCCGTTTGGGTTTTGCTTTCCGATGTTCAATTTTGGTTAATGTCTTTTGTACGGCTTTTTTAATTTCAATTTCGTTAACTGTCAATTTTGGCGGATAGGCAGGTTTAACTTCCGATACTGTCTTTTTCTTGAGCGATTCTTTAAAAATTGACTTTTCTTGTTTTACTTTTTCTTTAACTTTAGTAAACTCCTCTGGAGATACCAAAGCAGTGTAACCTCTGGGTGGAAAACCTAATTCTTTAAGAATAGAAACTACCGCTTCGCTTGATAGATTAAGCCGTCGCGCCACTTCATTCACTTTTATACCTTCCGCAGCTCTTTTCTTTTTTTGCGGCGTCGGGCTAATCTTATGAGCATCCTGTGATGATTGTGTCATATTATTTTTGCAATTCTAAATTCTAATTTTCTAAATCTCGATGCGACCTCGTAAATTTTTCCATGAAACCTAATCTAACTTTTATCAAATTACCGAAGTCCAGTTCAATAATTTTGTCTTTAACCAAAATAACATTAAACATTCATCGTTGTAATCTTATTTTAAAGATTAAACATTTTTCTTAACTGCTCTTCTATGGATTTCTTTATTTGTTCAACTTTTTCGGGTTCAAAGTTTGCAGTCATTGCAATATGGTCTATTGAGAGATTTATTACATCAAAAGCAGTAAAAATTTGCGCATCTTGTAATTTTGTTACTTCTTCTTCCGATAAATCTAATTGTTTTAAGGAAACTGTTTTTGCTTTTTCTGCCAGTACACGACTTTGGTATTCGGATTCTTTAAGAACTTCCAGTTTTGTTCCCACTAATGCACTGGCTAAGCCAACATTTTGTCCCCGTTTGCCAATAGCAATTGAAAGCTCATTGTCCGGCACGATGACAAAATAGGTTTCACCTTCTTTAATCACTTCTTTCACTTTCGCCGGTGCCAAAGCCCGCGTGATATAAACATCCATATCTTTGCTATACAAAACAATATCAATCTTTTCTCCAGAAAGCTCTTTAATAATACTTTCAATTCGAGATTTTCGATAACCGACACAGGCACCGACCGGGTCAACTTTTTCATCATTACTGGCGACCGCTACTTTTGCCCTCTGCCCTGGTACACGGGCAATGGCTTTAATTTCCACAATTCCTTCGCGAATTTCGGGAACTTCCTTTAACAGAAGTTTTCGTAAAAAATCATTATGGGTACGGGAAAGATAGATACGCGGCCCAATTGGTGTTTTGTCAACCCGGTAGAGGATTGTCTTAATCGGTGCACCCTGACGATAGTGGTCGGTTTTTAATTGGTCTTTATTTAACAAAATTGCCTCAGTCAAACCAATATTAACAATAATCTCATCTTTACCAATTTTACTAATGGTGCCGGAAATAATTTCACCCCGTTTGCGATTAAATTCATCAAACAATTTATTTCTTTCGGCTTCGCGAAGTTTCACGATTAATTCATCAGAAGCTTTGCGGATGGCACTGCGACCAATCTCCGACAACGGTATTTCAATACGGACGATTGAATTCACTTCGACATTAGGGTTAATTGTCTTGGCTTCTTCTAATGAAATCTCAGTAATCGGATTTTTTACCTTAGCACTTACCTGCTTAACAATAAAAACTTTTAACTCGCCGGATTCCGGAGTTATTTCAGCCTCAATCTGGGAATCTGGACCAAACCGCTTCTTTAAGCCCGCAACAATCGCATTCTTTAAAGTTTCACAGACATAGTTGACATCAACATTACGAATCCGGGCAATCTGAGTAATAATATTAGAAACTTCTTTATTCATCAGCGCCTCCAATATTATGATTATCAACTATTAGTTCCGAGTGATTAAGAGCACATGACTCAGCACAACCATCACAACCTAACCTTTTCATTCGCGATTGGGCGTCTTTGAATAAATCTTCAGTTGAAATCACAAGATGCGCTAATTTTATATCTGCAAACGATATAAATTGCGTTTCACCAACTTTTCCGGCCGACCCTTCAATATTCTGAATCACTAAACCCAATTCCGCAACCGACTGAACCTTACCAATAAACTTACCTGATTTAGTAGTAATTGATACGGTATTTCCGATAACGCTTTGATAATCAGATACATTCCGTAGTTTTCGTTCAATGCCCGGAGAAGAGACTTCTAAATAATATCGAGTCGGAATAAGATTTTCCGTATCTAATTTTTGTGATAGTTTATCTGACACATAAGCACACTCGTCTAATGAGATACCTTCGGGTTTAGTAATTGACACACGCAATATTTTACCTTTGAACTCAACATCGTAAAGTTCGACACCGCATGCACTAATCGTATCTTTAATAACATTCATCAATTTATCTGATAGTTTCATATTGATATTATAGGAGTTTTACAAATTAAGTCAAGGACATTATTCATGCGATTCTGAAGAAAGCCGTTGTCTCTCCAGTTTTGTTTGGAAGTTTCAATCCATAATTTATAGCCCCCCAAAAAGTGATTTTTATCTCGCTGAATTGGCAATTTGTTCAGAATGGAATATATATAGAGAGAATCCGTTTTGAAAGTCAAGCATAATGTATCTTTGTTTTCATAGTACACCACTCAGGATCAAACCGGTCTTATTATTTAACACACCAATCGCAAAGTAAGAAGTTTTCTCATCGCCGCGACAATTACTACCTTTTTAAGCTTAGCTTTGGCTAAAAGCCTTTGATAAAACGCCATAATTGTTGGATTAGTCAGAGTCGCGACCATTGCCGGAAAATATAAACATCTCCGCAGTCTTGAATTTGCGGGTTTTACATTTACTCGATTTCTTCTTGATACTTATCCCAGATTGCCTGTGTCTTGGAGCAAATCCAGCGTGAGCAACCTGTGCTTTGGTGGTTATCTTACCTTGCCCATCTTCAAAATGAAGTTCGCATATTAAAATCGTCGCAGTGGACTCTCCAATGCCAGGTATTGTTTTTAATAACTCGATACGCTCTTTAAATTCAGGATTATGGTCTAAATATTCTTTTATCAACTTCTGGAGTTTTTCAATCTGTTTGTCATAGTGATTGATAATATCTTTTATTGATTTGGTTATTACTTTATTGCTGGCTGATTCTAAATGAGTCTTTTCTTGGGTTCGACGAGTAATCAAATAATCAAGATGTCGAATTAAAGTCCTCAGTTCTTTAATTTCTTTTGGTGTTGGAGGTGTTATCGCAGGTTTTACCGCTGCCACATACCGCGCTAATAATCCGGCATCAACCTTGTCAGTTTTAGTCCTTAACAATATCGTGCTACCATAAGCTTTAGCTTGGGCTGGGTTAATGACACTTACCATAAATGGAGTATTTTCTTGTAAATAATCGATTATCCCATTGCTATAAATACCGGTTGACTCAATACAGCAATGTGCCTTTTCACACTGATACCTTTGAGTATATTTTATAATTAAGCGCTCAGTTAATTTGAAACCATATTTGTTATTGCTTATTTTCATGCTGGCAATAATGGTATTTCCATCGATAGTAAGCGCAAAACTAAAGAAAAAATGATATATCGAAACCAACAAAAAAGTTTAGGAAACCATAAAAAGATACTTCCAGAATAAGATAAGTGGATACCGATATAACACAACAAAAAATATCCATGTCAAAGCTGGATACGTCCCTTAGAAACCGTCCAACTTAAAAGATGATGCGCGGCGAACTAACTGAAAAACATGCTCAAAGCCCTGCGCTTTTCTCGTTTTTCTCCATTCAGATTCTTTAACACTTTTCTCTAAAATTTTTTTATATTTTATATTTACCATATCATTAATTTAATACCAATATACAAAGATCTCTGGAAATTCTAATAAAAACAGATAACACTAAATTTGTGCTCTGATAAATTTCAGCAATAAAAATTGTTAGAACCCTATAGAAACCAATAAAAACTTATTAATAGAAAGCAGAAATTTAATAAAAAAAGTCATACATTTTTACACTCAGACAGAAGGCTTGGTTAAATAGGTTATCCAGTATATAATTGAGTTGATACTCTACTTATAAGTAGAGTCAGGAATTTAGTTAATTGTTTATCAAACAATAGGTTAGACTATATAGTGGGTAGACAGGAGAGATATCCTGGGGGTATACCCATAGGTTATCCCCTGGGTCGCCCACGGGATAATCCTTTAGACTATCCTCGGACTTATCCAGAAGACCGGGCAGTTCGCTTGAGAATCAAAAAGATGATGAAGGATTAAGTAAGTAAAAAAGGATAATATGGAATTAGAAAGAAAAAAGATATGCTTAACTATAACAAAATTCCACAAACATTGACAATAGCTCCAAAAAGATGATAAAGGATGGAGTATGTAAAGGGGGATAAGAAAATTTTTATTGGTTGCAGCGTTTTGTTTATTGGGTTTACGCGCTGAACCCCTTGTTTCTGGACTAAAAGGTACTTAATTTATAGTACACTTTTTCATACTTTGTCAATTGCTAATTTCCTTGTCTGCTTTAATACTTTTTGGGGAATTTGATAGTTAAGTGATTGATGCACTCGTTCATTTTGCTACCAAGTTTTATATAACTCCCAATTCAGCTTTGCTTCAGATATACTGCGATACCCATGTCGATAAACCTCTTCCACCGTATACTTACTTATAAATGATTTGATATATTGTTTATCATCCAGACATCGAATCCTAGCACATTCTAATCCAACACCCTAATCTTATTTGTGGCTGTACATAAATTAAATTAAAACAGTCTTTTCTAATCTTAAAAAAGTCATTAATCTTATGGTAAACTCATTATTCATTGCTTATAATATTACTTTCCATATCTACAATAATCAAATAATCAATCTAACCTTTTTGACCAACCTTTTATCCACTTCTACCGCTCACATCCCATTGTTATCAAGTAATCCCTCTTATTAACTGATTAACTGAAATAACCTTGTAAGATTATATGCTAAACAAATAAATGTCCACTCACATAATCCGCCAATACTGAACACAAACTTATGATAAAATTATCACTCGTCAATCAGGTTTGGTAAGTTTATTTAAAATTAAAATCGAGGTGCTGTGCCAAGACATTGTATATACTCCAAAAACCTATTTCTACGGCTACTTTATCTAACATTATCAGAACAACATATCGGATTTTTATCATTAAATCTTTGGCATCTGCTTTTTAAGATACTCAAACGGTGTTTCGTAGTCATTTCTGGAATGTTCTTTTGGATTGTTATAATAATCGGAACCATTTTTTCTTTACTATTTATATTTTATATTGATATTGATAAGAATATATTTTACATATTGCCCCATATTCTTAAAATTAACCTTTGCTAATTGAAAAACCTATTTTCCATAACCCTTATAATTAAATTTCATAAACTGTATAGTATGTTTTGGACACATTGCATTTTTCGACGCGTTGACAGAAGGAAATTTGTGAATTATTATTGTAAAAGATATGACCAAGAAGTTAACTATTCTGGTGACCGGGGCGAAAGGAATGTTGGGCACAGATTTTTGTGCATATCTTAAACAAAATAACTTGTCGTTAGTTGAATGGGATTTGCCGGAAAATGACTTAACTGATGTTAATCGGACAATAAAATTAGTAAAACAATTAAAACCACAAATAATAGTCCATTGTGCTGCCTATACCGATGTGGATGGTTGTGAACTAAATAAGTCTAAAGCCTATGCAGTAAATACCCAAGGCACTTGGGCAATGGTATTAGCCACCAAAGAAATTGGAGCAAAGTTTATTTACATTAGCACCGATTATGTATTTGATGGTCAAAAAGAATCTTATCAAGAAACTGATATGCCTAATCCGATTAATTATTATGGACTGACTAAATTTTTGGCGGAAAAATTGGTTTTACAGTATTTGAAGAAATATTTTATTGTTCGCACATCTTGGCTGTTCGGGAAAAATGGAAAAAATTTTGTCTCGACAATTTTGACCTTAGCCCGAGAAAACAAACAGTTGGAAGTGGTGAATGACCAGATTGGTTCACCAACTTATACTAAAGATTTATGCGAACCACTGTATCAATTAATAAACTCTGAGTACTATCGTATCTATCACATCACAAATTCTGGAATATGCTCTTGGTATGATTTTGCCACTGAAATTATAAAACAATCTAAATTAACCACACCAGTTATTCCTATTACTTCTGATAAATTATCCCGACCAGCCAAACGACCAAAATTTTCCGTCTTAGAGAATACCAATTATAAAAAGATATTTAATAAGTCTTTGCGCCATTGGCAAGAAGCGTTATCTGATTTTCTAAAGGAAAGCGGGAAAATATGAAACAACCCCGTTTGACAGTAGATGTGATTATTGAATATCAAGAAAAGATTGTATTGATAAAAAGAAAGCATCCGCCTTGGGGCTGGGCATTACCTGGAGGATTTGTGGAATACGGCGAGACTGTAGAAACAGCTGCAATCCGGGAAAGCAAAGAAGAAACCGGTTTAGATTTAATCGAATTGAAACAGTTTCATACTTATTCTGACCCCAATAGGGACCCCCGCGGCCATACGGTTTCAGTGGTTTTTACCGCCAAAGGCACTGGAACATTGAAAGCCGATGATGATGCAGAAGTTATTGGCCTATTCACTTTAGAAAACTTACCGCCTTTAGCATTTGACCATCAGAAAATTTTACACGATTATGCACGGGCTAAGTTAAAAAGGTCTAATAAATGCTAATTGGGAATTAACATAATAGCCAGAAGATATGATATCAAATAAATACACAAAAAAATTCGGAGAAATGTTCAGGATCCGCTAAAGCTCAAAAGAAAACAAAGAAATTTAGTTATGCACTCCATACTTCTTGAGCAAACCTTAAGTTTGTCAAATCTCACTATAAGAGATCTCTGAAAAATGCTCATGGGACACCGAACCCCACAAGAAAAAAACCAATAATTATGCTTCTGCATTTTATACCTTTTGAACCAATATTGACTTTGTCAGAGCTCTTTTATAACATCTACATATTTAGATAATTAGAAAGGTTAAAAAATCATTCGTAAATTGAAAACAATTAATGCTTTTAAGAATACCAAAAATTCGTAAAATAAACTATCGAATATATATTTGTGTGGTTTATACTTAACTTTTAGTAGTATCAATTTAGAAATCAAAATGCTGAATATTTTGAAGATAAATATCATTACTCGGAAAATTAATTGAGAGGAATCGTTATAGTAAAATGTTATTAATCCTATTTTGGACACTTCTAACTTTCCAAAACAACAAGGAATCTCTTTTGATACGGGCTGGTGAAAATTGGCCTGAAGTTAAAAAACTTATCTCGGCGGCTCAAGATAAAGGATATCTAAATTGGGCTGAGTTTTTACTTTCAGCCATGCCTGAGGTTGATTTGGTTAATCTTAAGGCTGATGATTTTATAAATTATTTTGCTGCGCTTAAGAAAAATTATAATCGTGTGCCTTGGCGCCAAAAAATTGATGATAATCTTTTTTATTACTACATTCTTCCGCATCGAGTTAGCCAAGAACCTTTAGAAAATTTCAACGAAGTCTATTGCGACACATTGTATGAATTGATAAAAAATACTAAAAATATGCGCGAAGCAGTGTTACGAATTAATGAATGGGTGTTTACCAAGATGAAATATGAGCCAACAGAACGCTGGGACCAGAATGCCTTAACCACAATTAGAAGGGGTATTGGTAGATGTGAAGAAATGTCAATTTTGTTTATCAAGGCATTAAGAACCGTATGTATTCCGGCTCGTCATACCTACACACCGTGGTGGACTTTTACTAATTCCAATCACGCCTGGGTTGAAGTTTGGACCGATGACGGTTGGCATGCATTAGGTGGTGGTGAATTAACTGACCTTGACCAAGCCTGGTTTGCAACACCGTCAAAGCGTGCAGCAATTATTAAAAGCGTAATATACGGCAATATCTGTTCCCAAAAACTCAATAGTCAAAAATCAAAGGGCAAAAGGTTTCACGAAATTATTGACAAAAAAGGAAATGGTTACGTGATCATTAATTCAACACCCAATTACACGGATGTTATCGACCTCTCAATTCAAATTGTTAAGGATAATCTTCCCATCGAAAGTGCTTCAGTTTCAATCGCAGTTTATAATTACTCTTCATTAGCATCGGTGGGCGTAAAAAAGACTGATAAAAATGGTTATGTCCATTGGTTTGTAGGAAAAACTGATTTATTCGTTTATGCTCATAAAGATTCGCAAATCGGTTATTCTATCTGGCGACCGCAAGATAAAAACAGTGATACCATTGTGATTGATATTAAACGCCAAGAAATTCCTGATACTTGCTTCTGGCTATATACGAAAAAAGTAAACGGCGAAAATCGAAAGTCCCAATATAAACCCAATATGCCCGTCCTTCAGAAATTACACGAACAACATTTTACTAAAATCAACTTCTGGGATAGTTTAACAAACGTGCGGTTAAATTCACAATTAGTTAAAATCTTTAAAGCGGCTAAAGCGAATAAACAACCATTGATGGAATTTTATTTTAGATTACCTGACCAACAAAAAAACACATTTGTTAAATATTTTCAGAAGTTACCACCAAAAGATATTGTCGGTTTAGATACCAATGGCCTTTTAACCGAACTTTTAGCAATAGAAAACTCAGTAGAATTTGCTGATAAAAATATTTCGGATACAATTATAAAAGATTATCTTATTGGAAGTCGCATTTTATATGAACAATTAGGTTTTTGGCGAAGCTTCCTCCAAGACCATTTTATCAAAATACAAAAATCAACTCAGAAAGACAAAGCCAATATCAACCAAATTGTCGATACGATATTTAATTGGGTTAAACAGCACATTAAGAAAAAAGACGAAGGGGGTTATTTTGGTCCAATGATGAATCCAGCAGATGTTTTTCGGGCAAAGCAAGCGACTGAACTTGAACAGTATATCTTTATCGTTGGAGTCTTAAGGAGTATAGGCATACCGGCAAGAATCAAATGGAGTTATGATGCGGTTGATTACTGGGATAAAGGTTGGAAAGAGAGAAGTTTTGAGCCTAAGACTAAAAAGAAAAAGGCATGGGTGAGTTTGAAATTTGAAACAAATCAAAAAGATATAACCGAACAGATTGATTACTATGAAGATTTTAGTATAACTAGATTTAATGATATGCCCTTGCGACTTGAACCCGAAATCGATACTTGCGATCAGCAGATAATCTTAACCATTGACGAAGCATTAGCATATCTAATAACAGGTTGGCGTAATGGCTTGGGCGATACTTATGTCCGACTGAAAAAGGTCCTAGCTTCAAATGACACTGCCAAATATAAAATTGATTTAGATGCACCCGAAGATATACGACCCGGAGATTGGGTCGTACGAGAATATAAAGGATTAAAAGATTTAGATAAAATTGGCATTGTCGAAAAAGTATTAAAGAAAGGCGATGTTTTGTTAATTGTTTTCGATATCGTATCTGAAGCATCTAAATCTACTCTCAAATATGCCTGGCAGGATATCAACTTATTTAAAGGTAAAATTTATTTATTCGCAGTGGCATCGGATAAAGAACAAGTCCAGGTTTACTTAAAAGAACAGGATATTTATGTGGGAAATCTTTATCTTATTAATGAAGATGTATATAAAAAATGGAACATAAAAGAACTACCTTCTATCTTATATTTAAGAGATGGAAAGTGTCTATTCTGGACTGAAGGTCTCAATTTACATCTTCCGAAATTACTACAATCTTTTCAAAAATAGATTTAATCAATATTTTCTTTCCTATCAACAAGCAATACAGAGAAAAGTTAGCCTTTATGAGCTAAATAAAACTCTCTTTTCTTTGGATACTTTAATCATTCTTGAGTTGATTTTGTGCACATCGCTGGAGAATAGAGATTGTCCGTTCCTGATAAAGTAAGTTTGTGAACAATCTTTGTATTATACTCCTTGGCTTTTCAATGAAACATTTTCAATTTAATTAAATAATTTAACCAAAAGGATTGTCATTAAGAATTATTTAAACCTTCGCTAACAATATAAAAAGAGAAGGATTTTAAATTCGAAATGTATTGTTTTTGTAATTTTACTATTAAATTTGAAACCTATCTCATATATATAGACACTATAGGATATGCAAACCGCAGACTTGACTTATTGTGATTTTAAACTATAATATTATTGTATAAGCAACAAAGCATTATTTATAGACAATAAATATATAATTGGCATATAAAATGGAAAAGAAAATGTCGGAATTAGGGAAAGTGTCTTCAGGCACCCACCCAAGACATCTTAACCTCCTTCGCCTTTATCCTTACCCCGGATAAAGGTGTACATAACCTCCTTTCAATAAAATGTCTGAAGACAGCCCCATCTTTCCCTAATTCCATTTTTTATTTTCTGTTTTGTTCAGAAACAATCTATCCTCTTAATAAAATACCAGCCAGGTTTTAGCAACAAACAGATTTTATTTTGGGAGATTGATTTAAAGAATATTTTGTGGAATGTGAAATAAACTAGAGCAGACTTTATTTTCGAAGATTATTTTAAGGTTTTAATTAGTTCATATGCAGTATTGTGAGCACCATTGATTGGTAATTTTCCAAACCCCTTTTCCGCCATCTGTGCCAAAGTTCCTGAGTTATGTAAGTCTTTGATGATCGGGGCTAAATTTTGGGCTTCATTAATAGTTGATATAGGATAGGCAACACCTTGTTGTTTAGCAAATTGATAATTCTCCATTGCATAACTACCAATCATAGGAAATAGGACAAACATTGGTATGCCTAAACCAACTGCCCAATTCGTATGTTCATGGCTTGCGGCAACGAAAATATCTAATAAAGGCAAAAGCCGATTAACGCGCTTTTGATAATCATTACGATTCTTACTCTGGATGAAAAGAATTGTACTTTGAGGTTTAATATTAAGCCTTTGTTTTTTATTGAGTTTTTTTATAAAATCTCTGTTTTTCTTCTGATTGGTGCCGGTAAAAACAATAATTCGATAATTATCCTTGCTCACTGAAATAATACCCTCAATAATCTTCTCAATATGGGGTTGAGGATATGCTCCAGAAATAAAAAACCCGATAGTTAACGGATGACTTGACTGCAATCGGGATAGCCGGTTCTGAAAATTTTGATCGGCGGAAATGACTAAATCCGGGGCAATGAGTAATCCGCTAACAAAAATAGCAATAGGTTCTACGCCATAATTAATAAGTCTTTGTTTGGTTACTTCAGTTGGCACAATGATTTTATTCACACGGCAAGCACATTCTCGCGGTGCCGCGATTTCGCCATGAATATACCAGATGTTTCCGATTAGATTACGCGCTAAAATTGGATGGGAAACTAAAACGACTTGGTGATTATTGGCAATGTACTTTTGGGTATTATTTAAAAAGTATCGGGCTAATTTTTGTCCTTTTCCCATTGTTCGAAACTGATTGTAGCACTCAGTATAAAAACCACCTTGGGCACCAAGGCAATACAAATTTTGGGAAAATCGCCAGAAATATTGCGCAAGTCCTTTTTCTTGGTTGAAGACCTCAATATATTCTATCGGCAACTCTGATGTTAGATTCTGTATCGCATGTATCACATAGTCTAAATAATTAGGATGGCCTAAGCCAATTTCTAAGTTGACGGCTAAAACTGAACCCATATGTTGAGACTAATAGATAATATTATAATTGTCAAGGTTAGGTAAAGTATGAAATATTATCCGAGATGTTGTTAACGGTAGTGTATAATAATTTGTGTAAATTTAGTATTGATATGTTAGAGCAAAAGATGAAACTTCGACCTTGTTTAGAAACATAATCAAATGTGGCGGAAAATTGAAAACATGCTGTGTTATGATAAAAATAAAAAAGAGGTTGTCAAAATTAGTAGAAATTTTTCATTGTTAGGCATACTTTTTCTATTTCTGTAAGAGACATAGTCAATATCAGTAGAAATGTATTATAGATAGATCTATGGTTTATCTTTATGTAATAAATATAGGCCATATCTATGGGCATTTATTTATAGATAGTTATTTTGTTTTTCTATCCGGGATAGACAATGAGAATGATAATGGAAATCTATCATAAATAGGTATTTCTTTTCTCTTTCTACAAGCGCCCATCAATTTGTTTCGGTTTAGACACAAAGCCATAGTATAATTTGACCTACGAAGCTGCTTTTTAAGTAATCGGATTACCTATTCCCCAAATAAGCTCCAGGACTACTCAGGGAACACCTCCCCTATCACCTCTTTGGACAACCAATTAAATTGTCTAACTCCTTGACAACCAAGTAATTAATTAGATTGCCACCCAATTATTGAGCATAAAATCAACTCTACTTATAAGTAGAGTATTTATGGAGTTAGCACCAAAGAAGAAAATTTTTGAAGGGGTTGGCAAGGTATAATCAACTGTTGTGTAAAATTGTATGCATCAATAAAAACCATTTGATGAGACCTTACAAAAGGAAAAAGATATACCTAAACTATAATAAATTTCCGCTAATATTGACAATATCTATCACAAAAAACAAGATATCTTACTATCTGTAATAAATTTCTGCTAATGTTGATGATTTATCTAATTATCAACCAAAACAAGCTTGATAGAACCTCACAGAAAGAAAAAGATATGTCTCTAACTACAACAAATGTCCCAAACATTGACAATATCTTCTTGTTTAATATTTAAACAGGAGAATACACCGATGGAAGATAAGCCAATTTACACAAAAATCTTGCCGCTACCTCATTAACCAGAGAGCCCTGACAAAGTCAATATCGGTTTAGAAGACATGAAATGCAGAAGCATAATTGTTGGTTTTTTCTTATGGGCATTGATGTCTTTTGCGTATTTTCCAGAGTTTTCTAACCAATAAACTTGACTTTTCTCTCGGCTATTATAAAATATGATATATGCAAAAAACTAAATCGGACGATATTGGTAAATTTTCCATAAGTTTAATTGGTATTGACTCGGTAGCCTTATTGGGGTTAGCCGATGAGAACCTTAAACTTATCAATCAATATTTCCATTCGCAAATTAGCGTCCGTGCGGACCGAATCCGTGTGATTGGACCCAAGTCCGAATTGGGCAAAATCCGTGAACTTTTCTTAAATTTAATAAATGCTTTAGAACATAATGAAAGTATTACTTTAGAACGAGTTGCTCAAGAAATAAAAAATGTTGTCCCTCACCAAAAACCTATTGTAGAACACAGAGATAAATCTTTTGACCGAGCAACTCCGGATAATGAACTTCGAACGCCGAAAAAAGTAATTGTCGCGAAAAGTCCTAATCAGGAACTATATTTACAGGCAATCAATAATTATGATATTGTAATTGCGATTGGTCCGGCAGGAACTGGAAAGACTTATTTAGCAGTTGCCAAAGCAGTGCAGGCATTAATTTCCGGTAGAATTAGTCGAATAATTTTGACCCGACCCGCAGTAGAAGCCGGCGAACAATTAGGTTTTTTGCCGGGTAATCTTAAAGAAAAAGTCGACCCCTATTTACGACCGTTGTATGACGCATTATACGATATGCTTCCTTTGGAAAGAATGAAACGATTAATTGACGAACAAATCATCGAGGTTGCACCATTGGCATATATGCGGGGAAGAACACTTTCTGATGCCTATGCAATATTAGATGAAGCACAAAATACGACTTCAATCCAAATGAAGATGTTTCTTACCCGTTTAGGATGGAATTCCAAAGCCATTGTTACTGGCGATGTTACGCAAATTGATTTAGAAAAAAGATATACTTCAGGATTAATTGAAGTTCAAAATAAATTAAAAAGCATTGACGGTATTAAATTTATTTATTTTAATGAACACGATGTAGTCCGTCCTCCACTGGTTTCTAAAATAATCAAGGCTTATGAGACAAATGAGTCTCAATAAATGGAACCTTTTGATTATCATAAGCAAATAAACTTCTTAATTTATCATTTTAGATAGGATTAAACATTAAATAATGAAAATTGAAATTTTAGGAACGGTATCCGAAAAAGAAGTTAAAACTTATAAAAAATTTGCTCGAGCAGTTATAAAAAAATTTGGTGGTCGATTGGATTCGGAGGTTAAATTACTCAATATAATTTTTGTTGATGACCAATATATTAAAGAATTAAATAAAAAATATTTAGGCCGTGATCGACCAACCGATGTTTTAGCATTTCCCCTTGATGAAGAAATTTGGGCAGAAATCTATATTTCCCAAGACCGTGCCCACCTTCAAGCCCAAGCATTGAATATTAGTCCTAAACAAGAAATTTGTAATTTGATAAGACATGGGATACTTCATCTTTTAGGCTTCTCGCATCAAGAAATGAAAGATAAAACTTGATTATTTTGAACCTTTTTCCTTCTTACTTAAAAACTTTAAGTCGTTGCCGAAATGCCTTAAGGTTTTAACTGGAAATTTTAATATAACGGTTTTAGTTTATCTGAGAGAAAACAGATGCTAATCTATTTGCTAATTGTTATCATTCTTTTAATGTTTTCTTTTATCTTCTCGGGTTCAGAAACCGCTCTTTTCAGTTTTACGGAAACGATGCGGGCATCAATGCGAGAAAAAGTCGAAGCTTCAGATAATGTCCGTAATCATCAAAAATCCTTGGCAATCATCGAAAATTTAGTTAACAACCCTTCAACATTATTAGCCACCGTGCTTTTGGGAAATCTTTTAGTTAACACCGGCGCTTCTTCAGTATTCACCTTATTTGTTATTACCTTTGCCCAAAAATATAATTTAGCCACTGATTTATTTGTTACGCTTGGAGCGATTCTTATGATGGTCTTACTAATGATTTTCGGTGAAATTACACCAAAGGTTATTGCACTTCGTAATCCTAAAATGTTTGCCTTAAAGACTGCAAAGTTGATCTCTTTACTCTCAAAATTCTTTGTATTTTTTACCGCTCCTTTACAACGATTGGGTGATTGGCTCTTAAGTCAAATTAATCGTTATATTACGAAAACACCTTTTCCTTCAGAAGATGACTTAAAAACAATTATTGAATTAAGTAAAGAACAGGGGTTAATTTTTGCCGAGGAAAAAGATTTTCTTTATAATTTAATTGATTTATCCCATCGTCGCGTATCCGAAGTAATGACGCCACGAATTCAGATGGTTTGCCTTAATAAAAATTTGACTATCGCTGAAATTATGAAGACAATTACGAATAAAGACTTTCCTTTATATTCAAGAATTCCGGTCTATCATAAAACTATTGATAATATTGTCGGAATTCTTTATTTAAAAGATTTAGCGACCAAGATTCGAACCAAAAAACTTTTACATCAACCGATTGAAAAAATTATTCGTCGGCCTTATTTTGTGCCAGAAAACAAATCATTATCAGTCCTTTTAGAAGAGTTACGCAAGAAGGATTCACATATTGCAATCGTGATTGATGAATACGGACAAACTGCTGGTCTGGTGACCTTAGAAGATGTCTTAGAAACTCTGTTAGGTGAAATTCAAGATGAATATGACACAACTGAAGAGATGCCTTATAAACCGATAGATTCGCAATCGTATCTTGTATCTGGTGATATTAATTTAAAAACCTTGGACCGTTTATTTGGTGATTTTAGCCGTGATATTCCGCAATCGATTGGCGACCGTTTAAGTGGTTTTGTTTTGCATCATTGGGGTCGTGTTCCGCAGAAAGGCGAGATTTTAATCTATAAAAATTTTCGTTTGGAGATAAAATCATTAAGCCGAAAGCGAATTTTAAAAGTATTAATAACCAAAGTAGGGCAATGAGTGAAATACTTTTAGGCTTTATAGCCATAATTGGCCAAGGAATTTTCGCTGGTAGCGAAACCGCTTTTGCTAAAGCCAACTGGATTCGTTTATCGACCTGGGCGAGAAAAAAGACTCTCGCATCAATTTTACAAGCACGCGCTAACGCTACAATCGAGCTTTTCGTAAAAAAAGAACAGATTTTGATTATTACTTTAATTCTGACCAATATTTTCGTCGTGATGGCATCAGTAATTTTTTCTCGCTTCTTTATTATTTATTTCGGGCCGACTTATACAGTTGTCTCGGTAATCGTTGTGGTAATTTTATCATTAGTATTTGGTGATTTTTTACCCAAAATTATTGCCCAAGCATTTGCAGAATATTGGGTAATAGTCATTAGTCCTTTAATCCGATTATTGTTAATTGTTTTTTCGCCAATGCTACCCAAAGCTCAAACCGACCGTTATCATAAGCTATCTCGCCAGGACTTTCCTTTACTCCTCAGAGAAAAGAAAACGAAGGATTCTCCGACTATCAATCAAATGGCAAAAGCGCTTTTCGAATTTTCCCAAATGAAGATAGAAGAAATTATGATTCCTAAGAAAAGAATCGTTGCACTTTCCGAAGATGTGAGTTATCAGCAAACTAAAAAAATTATTGAAAAGTATCGTTATTCGCGCTATCCGATATATCAAAAAAGCCGGGATAATATAATTGCCATAGTTCATATTAAAGACATTATATTGGCAATTAGAAATAAAACCTGGAGATTAAGAGATTTTTATCGAAGGCCGTATGTCGTGTCTGCAAAAGATAAAGCAATGGCGGTTTTGAAAACAATGAGTCGACAAGGCGAACATTTAGCAATTGTGCAAAATGAATTAAAAGAAACTATCGGAATTATAACCTTAGAAGATTTATTAGAAGAAGTAGTTGGAGAAATAAGAAGTGAAACTTAATAATATCATTAACACCCTCAGAAGATCTATTAGAAGAAGTAGTTGGAAAAATAAGCACCGAAACTTAATATCATCTTTATGATCTTAGAGGATTTATTAGAAGAAGTGGTTGGAAAAATAAAAAATGAAACTTAATAATCATCTTTATATCCTTAAAAGATTTATTAAAAGAAGTAGTTAGAGAAATAAGAAGCGAAACTTGATAACATCATTATATCAATTAGAAGATCTATTAGGAGAAGTAGATGGAGAGATAAGAAGTGAAACTTAATAGCATCTATCAGCAAATAATGTTACCGAGTAATTATTTAAGTTTAGTCAGTATATCCCCAGAACGAACTTTTACGCCAATAACCATAATTGAAGATGAGGCTAAATTGATTCTGATTAAGCAATGCCCAAGATAATCAGAACCAAAGGAATTTGTCTTTTAGTCCGACCGTTAAGAGAGACATCCAAAACCGTGATTTTTTATACGGAACAATTTGGCAAATTAACGCTCGTTGCTAAAGGTGCGAGAAAACCGCAAAGTAAATTTGGTGCAAGTTTAGAACCTTTTGTCTGCTCAGAATTGATTTTTTATAAAACTGAACCAAAATCAGTTTACACCTTATCAGATGCCGCACTTATTGATAATTGGTCAAATTTGAAATTCGCCAACAAATATTTTTATGCCAATCAAATAGTCGAATTAATCTTACGCGCAGTGAATTTTGAAGACCCCAACCCAAAACTTTTCCGATTGTTATACTCAGCATTGAAAGTTCTTAATACCGCACCTTCCGATAATAATCTTTCTTCGTTAGTTACCGCATATTTTCTGAAAGCGATTAGCGTTTTAGGCTATCAACCCGAACTTAGATGGTGTGTTGTTTGCCAAAGTCTAAAATCAATTGCTTTCAGTATAAAAAAAGGCGGATTGTTATGTGCCAATCATCTTTTTTTAGACAATACAGTTTATGGTAAAGAAAACATCAAACCTTTAAGATATCTTTTAACCGCATCATTATCTAAAACCCTACAAATATCTATTCCTGATTCAACATCGAAATTAGTCAAAAATTATATAACTTTTCATTTGGACAAAATCAACCTCCACTCATTACGATTTTATACATAAATGTTCTGATATTGTAGGTTTTGCATTAAAAAGCTTTTCTTTACCTAGGAAGTAAAATATACAAATATTAGATTAACTTAAACCACTACCTGTTTTGTTTGTTTTCTCCAGAAATCAAAAAAGGTCAATTTTAATTTCAATATTTCTATTTTTAATTAATTATCAATCAAAAAAAACTAAAACCAAACTCAGTTGTATTAATTTCAATATAACCAATTATAATTTAATTATTCAATCTGTCGGGAAATCTCTACACCAAGGCGATAGTTCTCAAAAAGTCCTTAATCCTTAATTAGTAAATAGTATTTAAATTTCTTAAAATATTACTTACTAATACCACAGATTTTTATATTTACTACTAGTAAAATATAGAACAAAATAAGAGCAGGTCGCAACTCCACAATTGGGTTACGACCTGCTTAAAAAGTTAATTATTTGTTAGTTAACTTTAATAATCTTTAACACCGGTGCTTGGGTATTCTGAAGTTTGGCAAAGTATATACCCGGCATAACTTTTCGGCCAGTTCGGTCAGTTCCATTCCAAATTACCGAGTTCTCGGTAGTGAAAATTTTATTGACTTTTTCACCTAAAACATTATAGATTTCAACAACTTTAAACGGTGCATATACTTCATTAACTTGAATAGTAATATGATCTTGGAACGGATTGGGATTAGCTGAGAGATAAGGTCGGGTATTTATTGAAGTCGGTCCAAGTTCTTCGATGCCCGTTCCTAAATCCACTAATGCTCGCATCATAACATCATTATCTGCAGCATCACGGTCAGGTGCCCAGGAACCAGTATATTCCCAGCCTTGATAAGAACGGGGTTGAGAAGTATCCATACTAAAAATTGGTTCTTGATTCACAGTTCCGATAACCCCGACAAAAAATCCGCCAGAATTAATTGTTTGGTCGAGATTTATCTGATACCAAGTTGGTGATGTGGCATTAACCGTGACTGTTCTCCGGGCTAAAACCGTACCAGGAGTACCACCAGGACCGTCATCTTTATAAACGAAGACTGAACAAACTGAAGGAGTTGTTAAGTAATAAAGATTTACTCGGGCAGCGGTTATCCGACAGGGATAACGCGGTGGAATGAACTTGTTGCCAAAACCGCCATTAGGACCATTCCAATATCTACCGCCATCATTGGTGCCGTCATCGTACATCAATTCCGTAGGATAGGTTACGACTCGAGTTTCAACGATAATTGAATCGTTGGCTGGATAGACATCTCCGGCCATTGCGGTCCTAACGACAGTTCGATAAACACCTGTGACTGAAGGTGTCCAATTAGGCGTAAACGCAATAGAATCAAGTTGTCCGGGAGTCATTGAAGGAATAGTAACCTGACTATTATAAACAATTGTTCCTGGAGCATTGCGAATTCGACAATGAACCGGAATGTTACTCACTGGTTGATTACCGGTATTTTTAATTTTCGCCCAGATGGTACGGGGTTCTTGATTGTAGAAAAAGACACCGCCGGAATTATCATTGAGAACATTCCAAACTCCCACATCATTCACTTGATATGATGAAGAATCCGGGGGATAGAATTTAACCGCTAAATTATCGTGTGGAACATTAATTGGAGGAACAGCGCCGTAAAAATAAGCAAGTCCAATCGTGCCCGTAATATTTTCAATACCAATAGTATTATTGCCGACAGACCATCCGCCACCATAAGGTACACCCTGAATTTTTTTGTATTGGAAGGTAATTGAACTATCTGGTCGAGAAAGAATTATCTGAAAAGAACAGCAAGATGTTGGAACATTCCACCATCGGACATTTACATATGAAATGATGCAAGTATCTTGTGCCGGATTAGTCCAATAATAACATGCTGGACTACCAACCGAAAAATCTAAATCTGACATCAATGCCGCGACGATATTATTAGGACGGGCAGGGCTGGGTAAATTTTGAAAGGGATGAGCCGAAAGATAATTGTCACCAAATGCAATATAACCATTTGAACCAATATAGAAGCTGTTGACTCGATACCAATAATAGGGAAAACTAAAACCAATCGGAAATGGACCAACAACATTATCATCAGCAAGACCAGTCACTAGGGTTCCAACCGAAGTAATATCTTTCCATTGAAATATAGGGATATTAGGCGCAGTGGTATCATTATCAATCCAACGATAACCATAAGCATCAGGACCACCAGCACCGAAGTTTACATGTTGGGGAAAATTTACTGGATTGGTCAGAGCGGTTACTATTAGTAACACAATTTGTAACATTATGCCTCCCTGGAGCATTATGCTCCTGGTCTATTTGATTTTACCCGTTCGGGCATTTACTATTATATTAACAAAAAAACCTATGGTGTCAAGAATGCAATTCGAAGCAAAAATACTTTAGGCAATCTGAGGTTTCTCGCTATTTCGCCAAAAGGCATTTTGTTGTAATCGACCTTTTTCTTGACGACAAGTGCTTTTTATTTTATGATAAAAATAACCAAAACAAATGCAAAGTTATATTTAAAAAGTGATAGGAGTAAGTTGTATCAGTTTTCTGGTTATCAAGTGGAGAGTAAGCGTATTAATGAATTAATGATCAAAGAAACAATGACTACTCATAAATTGTTTTTATCTCTCTTGTGCCTGATTTTTTTAAATGTCCTGAGCGCTCAGTATTTAGAAACAACCATTCCAGTGGGTTTGTATCCTAAGGCATTAGTCTATTATCCCATTAATAATAAATTATATTGTGCAAATTGGGGAAGTCACAACATATCAGTAATTGATGGGGCTAATAACCAGATAATTACGACAATCAATGTTGATAGTTATCCCGTTGCCTTAGCATATAATCTTAATCACAATAAAATATATTGTGCGAATGAAAGAAGTAATACCATTAGTGTGATTGATGCCAATAATAATCAAGTGATAACAACAATTACTGTGGAAACAAAACCAATAGCACTGTTCTTTAATCAGACCAATAATTGTCTATATTGTGCGAATGCGGGAACGAATACTATATCAGTAATTGATGGTAGTAAAAATATTGTGCTCAAAACTATCGATGTGGGATATTTTCCTAATGACTTTGTTTACAACTCGGCAAACAATAAAATCTACTGTGCAAATTTAGACAGTGAGAATATCACGGTAATTGATTGTTTTACCAACCAAGTGCTTACAACGATTCCGGTAAGGATTGCGCCTTGCGATTTAACTTATAACTACCTGAATAATAAAATTTATTGTGCCAATTGGGGTAACAGTAGCCTAACGATAATTGATGGTGCCACCGATTTACCAATTACCACCATCTATCCGGGCTGGTGCCCATGGTCATTAGCCTATGATTCCATAAATAATAGAATTTATTCAGCAAATTTCTTTTCAGATAATATCGCAGTAATTGATGGTGCTACTAACCATATTATTTTGACCATTTCGGTTGGTGGTCGACCGAAAAACTTAATTTTTGATGAGACCAATAATCTCCTCTACTGTGCCAATTATGGCTCAAACAATGTAACGGTAATTAATGGCACGACCAATCAAATTATTACAACCATTGATGTAGGAATACAACCAATATGTATGGACCTCAATAAACAATACAATAGAATTTATGTGGCAAATTTTACAAGTGGCACCGTTTCGGTAATTAAAGGTAATATCGGCATATATGAAATGAACCAAAAAATACCCCAAATAAACGATTTTGAAATCTATCCCAATCCGACTGATAATTATTTTTTTATTTCCTTAAGTTTTTTGCCTAAAGAGATAACATTGTATGATGTTGCAGGTAAACTAATAAAAAAAGAAAACCTGCAAGAGCGGTATCATAATGACTCACATTTTCGGGAAAGAAAAATACTAAAGTTTTCATTATCAGAAATAAAAAGTGGTATTTATTTTGTTCAAATTGGGAATGATGGGTGCCGGAAAAAAATTACGGTCAGAAAATAAATTACCTACAATTTCTCAAACCAAACGAACAATTAGCCAATTAATACTATTAAATTTCAATCTGAGATTTAACTAATATCTAATTTGGTGCTGAAAATTTGCGAATATATGGGTAGATTTCTAAATAAAATGTTTTAAGGTTTTATTTATCAGGCTTTATAACGACCGGAATTTTAATAAAATTATCAAATCCACCCTGCATGGTTCTTTAATGGTTTTAATGATAATTTTCTAAAAGTTCCTGAAAATTCTAAGAGAACATAAATATATTTCTTTTGTGCTGCAGAAATGCAGAAGGATACGAGTATTCAATTATTTTTTCTTTCTGTTATGAATCTCTGAATCTTTTAAGTGGAGTGTTTGGTCTGTAATTATTATCAATGTTGGTGGAATTTTGTTATTGTTAGGCATATCTTTTTCTTTCTGTGAGGTTTTATCAAGCTGTTTCGGTTGATAATAGAGATATTATCAACATTAGCAGAAATTTATTGTAGATAGTAAGATATCTCGTTTTTTCTGCGAAGGATATTATCAATGTTCGGGACATTTGTTATAGTTAGACATATCTTTTTCTTTCTGCAAGGTTTTATCAAGCTGTTTCGGTTGATAATAGAGATATTGTTAATAATAGCGGAAATTTATTATAGTTTAGGTATATCTTTTTCCTTTTGCAAAGTCTCATCAAGTGGTTTTTATTGATACATACAATTTTCCACAACACTTGATTATATCTCGCCACCCCCTCAAAAATTTTCTTCTTTGGCACTAACCCCACAGATACTCTACTTAAAAGTAGAGTTAATTTTATGCTCAATAATTGGGTAGTAATCCAATTAATTGCTTGGTTGACAATGGGTTAGATAATCCAATCGGTTGTCCAAAAAGGTAATAGGGGAGGTGCTCCCTGGGCAGTCCTGTGGGGCATCCAAAAGATAATCAATCAGATTACTAAAAAGCAAACTCGTAAGGCAAGTAATACTATGATTTTATGTATGAACCAAAATAAATTGATGGGAACTTACAGAAAGAGAAAGGATAGCCTAGACGAAGATAAGTTTCCGTCAACATTCTCGTCATCTATCTCAGAAACAAAACAGATGCCTTCCTATGATAGATTTCTGCTAACATTGTCATTATCTAATTAGAGCGAGAAGAGTGCATTGGGATTAGTGTTTCAGCTGATGTTGAGATTAGAGAACGGATGGACGCGGTTAAGTTATCCTGAATTGGTTACATCAATCGTGTATGAACAAAAACAGCTTGCTGGGACATTATAAGGAAGAAAAAAAAAATATGCTTAACTATAATAAATTTCCACAAACATTGACAATATCTCCAGAAAGAAAAACAAGATATCTATCTATAATGAATTTTCACAAACATTGACATTATGTTTGTATCAACCAAAACAACTTGATAGGAGTTTACAGAAAGAGAAAAGAAATACCTATTTATAATAAAATTCCGCTAACATTCTCATTATCTATCCCAGGTAGAAAAACAAGGTATCTATTTCCATAAACATTCACTATATTTTTTTTAAATTCACAACCCAAAATCCTAACTTTAAGACAAAATACCACAGAGTCAGAAGTCAATGAGTGATGAAAGAGGTTGTTTTTATGCTATTGTGGTCAATTTTAGATTCTGACCCAAGTTTTTACTTATTTTGTGTATAAAGTTGTTATGATAATTCTTTATTATAAGCAAAAATTGAAAATATACCGCCGGTATGAATAAAGAGCGGATTAGAAAATCCCAAATGTTCTTTTTCTTTAATCATTCCGTAGAAAGTCTTGCCGGTATAAACCGGGTCTAAAATCAGTCCTTTTCGTGCTAATTGCTTTATAACTGTTATTTCCTCTGGATATGGTATAGCATACCCGGGACCTATATACCCGTCAATTAATTTTATTTCAGAATCATCAATGTTAAACTTATGGTCGAGTATCTTTTCGGATTCGGAGATAATTGATTTTATCTTAGCAAAAAAATATTCCTTAGTCTCATCTACTAACACACCATATAAAGGCACATCGGCATTAAAGAGATATTTACCAATCAGAAGTCCGGCATAAGTTCCACCTGAACCGACTGCACAAAATATCGCATCAATTCCTTGAAGCTTTATATAACTTGCCATCTCTTTCATTGCGTAGATATATCCTAAGGCACCAATACCATTTGAACCACCGGTTGGTATGAAATATGGATTATGTCCTTTTTTCTTATAATCATCAATCAATTGAGCGATGTAATCTTCTTTTTTATCATATTGTTCTTTGTTGAGAAAATGGATTTCCGCACCAAAAAGATTATCAAGCAGGAGATTTCCATTGGGAAATTCAGTCATTGTTCCTCTGAGAATTGCTACACCTTTAAGACCAAGTTTAGCACAGCAATACATTGTTGCCCGAACATGATTTGATTGGATACCGCCACAAGTAATAATCATATCACAATTCTTATTTTTCGCATCGGCTAAAAGATATTCTAATTTTCTAATTTTGTTACCTGATGTTTCCAATCCTGTTAAATCATCACGTTTAATATGGATTTTGATAATAGGTAGAATATCGCTAACTAATTCTATCGGTGTTGGTTTGTTAGCCAAATTTAATGGTTTAATCATAATTTTATAATTATTATACTATTTATACTATTCGTAATCCGCTTTTCGCTATATTATCCGAACATTAATTTATAAAGCATCATTTTCATTCTTTCATTATTCACGATCAAAATTTTTGCATTTATCTTTACTAATATATCCCAGAACCCTGACAAAGTCAATGTTTACTCAAGAGAAACGAAGTGTACTTGCGTATTTTCAGTCATAGCGTCTTTCTGAGTATTTTAGAAGGTTTTCTGAAATGCACCCCTCTGGAACTGGACACGGGTATTTGTTATACTTTAGGCTTAGAAAAGAAGCAAAATGAATCGTAAAGTCTGGTCAGCCGAGGAAAAACTCTCTCAGTCGTTTTAGAAATGTTAAAAGGCGAAGCTCAGTTACTGAAATCTACCTGCGTCATCAAGTCGCCACCTCGCAAGTTTCTCATTGCCGAGATATGTTTTTAGAAAATGGCAAAAAGCATTTATCAACCGACGACATAAAAATAAACCACGATCATCTACTTGATGAAAACCGACGGCTCAAAGAATTGGTTGGTAGTCTATCTTTGATTATTGACGCTCAAAAAAAGTTTATCAGTCACTAAAGAGATAGCGTCAAGATTTTCGTATAAATTGATTCTCTCTTACTTACTAATATAGATGTATTCTTCTTTCTAAATATTTAAACAAGGGAGAGGATATATCTTTTCCATTATCAAATTCAATACTAAATTTACACAAAATATTACACACTACCCTGAAGACAAAAGAAAAGCGTATGTTAACAGAACAGATAATTACTAATACCGATTTAACCAGAAAACAAGTATTACAAACAATTGGCCTAACTTACAGCAGTTATTACGATAAATCGAAACCAAAAGAGAATATGATAAGACCTTTCAATTCAAAGTGATGCCAAGCAATTACCAAAGTAAAGAAGAATGGGAAATTATGTAAAACTTGGTATAAGGATGAGCGAGTGCATCAATCACTTAACTATCAGACTCCCAAGTAAGTATTAGAGCAGATGCAACGGTTATCAATTGACAATGTATGAAAAAAGTATATTATAGATATTATACATTAAGCACCTTTTTGTCCAGAAACAAGGGGTGCACTGCGGTTTTGACTCTATATTCCTGAATGGTTATTTGCTAAATTTTTGGTTTATTATATGAGCATTTATATTTTTATGGAAAATATTTATCTATTATATTTGTTAATCCCAAGTATCTATTTGCGCCTTTTGAAGACTGCCGGAATAATCAACATACACGGTTTTTAATTCGGAAAAGATTTCATAAACTGTCCAGCCACCTTCACGATGTCCATTACCTGTATCTTTGACGCCACCAAACGGCAGATGGCATTCCGCACCAATGGTTGGAGCATTGACATAAGTTATACCGGCTTGGATATCTTCGATTGCACGAAATGCACTATTAACATTCAGGGTATAAATAGACGAAGAGAGTCCATAACGGGTGTTATTTAAGACTTGGATTGCTTCGGTTAAATCTTTAACTTTAATAACGGAAAGCACCGGTCCGAAAATTTCTTCTTGGGCAATTCGCATATTAGGTTTCACATCAATAAAGATTGTCGGTTTGTAGAAAAATCCTTTGGCATATTTACCTTTGGTTAACATTTCTCCACCGCATAAGAGTTTTGCTCCCTCTTCTATGCCAACTTCAACATATTGATGTACGGTTTGGCGTTGTTCTTCCGAAACACACGGACCCATTTCAGTGGTTTCAATAAGTCCTTCACCGACTTTAATTGTTTCGGCTCGTTTCTTAAGCATCTCAACAAATTTATCGTGAATTTTCTGATGTAAGATTAGACGGGATGTTGCGGTGCATCTTTGTCCGGTTGTGCCGAATGCACCCCAGATTACACCATCTAAAGCCAAATCTAAATCCGCATCATCCATAACTATTTGCGCATTCTTACCACCTAATTCTAATGAACAACGTTTTAATGTTTTGCCACAGACTTCAGCAATTCTTTTACCAATTTCTGAAGAACCCGTAAAAGAAACACCGCTGATATCAGGGTGATTAATTATTGCTTCACCAATTTTGCCACCAGACCCATAGACAATATTAACTACGCCATCGGGTATGCCAGCTTGAACTAAAGCATCAACGAATTCGCCAGCACTGGCTGGAGTATAAGTTGCAGGCTTGAAGACCACAGTGTTACCACAAAGTAATGCGGGAAAGATTTTCCAAGAAGGAATTGCCATGGGAAAGTTCCAAGGTGAAATTATACCCCAGACGCCAATAGGCTGACGAATCACAAATGCCATTTTATTCGACAATTCTGAAGGCGTAGTAAAAGAAAATAATCTTCTGCCTTCACCAGCAGCATATAAGCCAGTATCGATTGCTTCTTGGACATCGCCACGAGTTTCTTTTAAGATTTTACCCATTTCCCGAGTCATAATGCGTGCTAATTCTTCTTTACGGGCAATCAGAATCTCGGTTGCTTTCCGAATAATTTCTCCGCGTTTTGGTGGCGGCACCTTGCGCCATTTTTCAAAGGCTTTTTTTGCGGCAGCAACCGCTTTATTCACATCTTCAACTTCAGATAAAGGAAAGATACCGACCACATCATCTTGATTAGCCGGATTTAAGTTTTTATAAGTTTTACCCGAACTTGATGCGACATATTTGCCGTTAATAAGATTTTTATATACTTTTGCCATTATTTGCCTCCAATATTTATTTTTAATTTTTGATTTTAAATCTTAAAGCCATTATATATTTATTAGTTTTAATCCAATTTATATCTGTATCTGGTTTTAAATCTATATTTAGTTTTAATTCTATAAAGGGATATTTCCATGTTTTTTGGACGGTAATTTATCCCGTTTGGTTTCTAATATTTTCAGGTATTTAATTAATTCTTTACGGGTCTGCTTAGGCTCAATAATGTCATCGATGTAACCACGACTGGCGGCAACATAAGGATTAGCGAATTTCTTCCGATATTCTTCAATTAAATTTTGGCGCATTGCTTTAGGATCAGCGGCTTCATTAATTTCTTTGCGGTAAATAATATTTACTGCACCCTCGGGACCCATTACTGCTAATTCAGCTGTAGGCCAAGCCAGATTAATGTCCGCCCGAACTTGTTTGGAACCTAAAACACAATAAGCGCCACCATATGATTTACGAGTAATTACAGTTATTTTAGGCACAGTTGCTTCACAATAGGCATAAAGTAATTTTGCACCATGCTTGATAATGCCTCCGTGTTCTTGCGAAACACCTGGTAAGAATCCGGGAACATCTTCAAAGGTGATTATAGGAATATTGAAACAATCGCAAAATCGGATAAACCGAGCACCTTTAATTGAAGAATGAATATCCAAAACACCTGCCATTATCGATGGTTCTTGAGCAATAATACCGACAACCTGTCCATCAAGACGAGCAAATCCAACAATGATATTTTGGGCATAATCTTTATGTACTTCAAAAAAACTGTCTTTATCTACAATATGCAAAATAACATCTTTCATCACATACGGTTTATTGGGATCATCAGGAATAATTTTATTTAACTCTTCGTCTTCGCGATTAGGGTCGTCATCAGATTCCATTAAGGGCGGGTCTTCTAAATTATTTTGTGGTAGATAAGTAAGTAGTTTTCTGATATTCGTTAAACATTCTTCGTCGTTATTAGCCACAAAATGGGCAACTCCAGATTTAGAAGCATGAATTTGAGCACCGCCTAATTCATCAAAAGTAACTTCTTCATGCGTTACGGTTTTAACCACTTCCGGACCAGTGATAAACATATAACTTGTGCCTTTAACCATAAAAATAAAATCAGTTAATGCGGGCGAATAGACCGCACCACCCGCACAAGGTCCCATAATTGCCGAAATTTGAGGTACGACACCTGATGCTTGGGTATTACGCCAGAAGATTTCAGCATAAGCAGCAAGACTTACCACGCCTTCTTGGATTCGGGCTCCGCCTGAGTCATTAAGACCGATTATCGGTATTCCCATTTTTAAGGCAAAATCCATTATCTTACAGATTTTTTCACCAAAGGCTAAAGATAAAGTTCCACCAAAAACAGTGAAATCTTGGGAAAAAATTGCAACCGGTCGATTATGAATTCTACCCAATCCTGTTACCACTCCGTCTCCAAGAATCTTTTTATCTTGCATGCCGAAGTCATAAATCCGATGGGTAACAAATGCATCAAATTCTTGAAAACTACCTTTATCTAAAAGGATGTCAATGCGTTCACGCGCAGTAAGTTTGCCGGCTTCATGTTGTTTGTCAATCCGTTCTTGACCGCCACCTAATTTTGCTTTTTCTTTCATTTCCTGTAATTTTTTGATTGCTTCATCCATTTTCATAATTGACTCCTGGCTTTGTCAGTTTGAACGGTCAAATTATTTCTACTTATTAATCTTAAAGTATTGTTTCAAATACGCAACAATTTCCGTAGTATCGGTTCCTGGTCCGAATAATCGACCAATGCCCATTTTATATAATTTTTCTTTATCTTCATCAGGAATAATTCCGCCGCCGAATAACAAGATATTAGTGGCTTTTTTCTTTTTTAATAATTTAAGCACTGCCGGAAATAGAGTCATATGGGCACCGGAAAGTATGGAAAGTCCAATTGCATCAACATCTTCTTGTAGTGCGGTCTGAACAATCATTTCGGGAGTTTGATGTAAACCAGTATAAATTACTTCGAAACCAGCATCCCGTAATGCCCGGGCAACAACTTTTGCGCCTCGGTCATGACCATCTAAACCCGGTTTAGCAACAAGGATTCTTATTTTTTTTTTCATTGTACCTCCTGAAAATAAGAAAGTTCTGCAAAGGTTTTCTTTTGGTTGTTTTCACTTTGATCTGGTATCTCACAACTATTGATTTTATTAGATGCGCAAAACATTATAGTTCGGGTCTTCTTGTTTCGTATTAACAATACATTATAATTATAGACTTTTGCCAAACCAACAAATAAATCTTAATCCCAATCAATCAGTTCTCCATGAATATTAAAATCTAATATTTCCATCATAAATAAATTAGATGCTGTTCTACTTTGAACTTGGGATTATATTTGAAATTAGGAATTTAGAATTACCTCTTAAATCCCAAGCATTTAGTTTCCAATAATAGTTAGCCTCTAATGTTTTAAATTCATTAAATTTAATTGTTTCCGCCTTGAAACTCATGAAGTTATTTGAAATTAAGAATAAGAAATCTGTCTTTTGTTTTATATTGATATTTAATGTTTGATTTTGCATCTTAGTACATTGGTGGTTCTTTGTATTCGCCAAAGACTTCTTTCATTGCACCACAAATTTCACCTAAAGTCGCATACGCTCTAACCGCATCTAAAATCGGATACATAATGTTTTCTTTGTTTTGGGCAACTCGTTTTAATTCTTTTAATGCCTTTTGGACTTTGTTGTTATCGCGCTTCTTGCGTAAATTTCTTAAGCGCCGATGTTGTTCTTCTTCGACCCGAGGGTCAATTTTTAAGATGGGAATTTCCAATTTCTCATCTGCTAAGCTAAATTCGTTAACTCCAACAATAATACGTTTTTTTTCCTCAACGGCTTTTTGATATTGGTAGGCAGCATTCGCAATTTCTCTTTGAGGATAACCACTCTCAATCGCTTTGATCATTCCGCCCATCTTATCAATCTTTTCAAAATATTTATAGGCTTCCGTTTCTAATTTATTGGTTAAGGTTTCAACATAATAAGAACCACCTAACGGGTCAATTACATTAGCCACACCAGTTTCATAGGCAAGTATTTGTTGGGTGCGTAAAGCAATCAATACCGCTTTTTCTGTGGGTAACGCCCAGGTTTCATCCATGGAATTCGTGTGTAGACTTTGTGTTCCGCCTAAGACTGCGGCTAATGCTTGATATGCAGTTCGGACAATATTATTTTCTGGTTGTTGAGCAGTTAAAGTGCAACCAGCAGTTTGAGTGTGAAATCTTAGTAACCAGGATTCGGTTTTTTTTGCTTTGTACTTATTTTTCATTTCCCTTGCCCAAATGCGTCGTGCAGCTCGGAATTTAGCAATTTCTTCAAAAAAGTCTAAATGCGAATTAAAGAAAAAGGATAATCTTGGTGCAAAGGTGTCAACATCTAACCCGCTTTTAATACCCTCTTCAACATAAGTAAAACCGTCTTTTAGGGTAAATGCTAATTCTTGAACTGCAGTTGCACCGGCTTCGCGAATATGATAACCACTGATAGAGATGGTATTCCATTTGGGTACTTCTTTAGCTGCAAATGCCATAATATCAGTAATTATGCGCATTGATGGTTCTGGAGGAAAGAGCCAGGACTTTTGGGCAATGTATTCTTTTAAGATATCATTTTGAATCGTGCCACGCAAGACATTAGGTTTGACTCCTTGTTTTTCTGCAGTCACAATATAAAATGCCCAGATGACTGATGCAGGACCATTGATGGTCATCGATGTCGATACTTTATCCAAAGGAATACCATCAAAGAGAGTTTCCATATCAGCTAAAGATGAAATGGCAACACCACATTTTCCAACCTCCCCCGCACTCAACGGGTCATCTGAATCTCGACCATAAAGTGTGGGAAAGTCAAAAGCAACTGAAAGACCTGTTTCTCCATGAGCTAAAAGAAATTTGTAGCGTTTATTGGTGTCTTTTGCGGTGCCAAAACCTGCGAATTGTCGCATAGTCCAAAGCCGCCCTCGATACATTGTTTCCCTAATTCCACGTGTAAATGGATATTTTCCTGGCATTCCTAAATCTCGGTCATAGTCTAAATCTTTAATGTCTGCCGGAACATAGACAATTTTTATGGGAATTCCCGATATGGTGGCATCAATTATTGTGTTAAAGTCTCGACAAATTTTTTTCAATTTTCCCTCCTTATATTTTTGAGTTTACTAATGTAAAATGACTCGAACACTGCGAGGCGTTGGATTTTCTCAAAATGAGATAAATACCAATTCATTTTGATTTTTCCCAAATTTGGATAATTTTATCTGACCCAGAATATGGCGTCTCTTTCCCTTTTATAATATCATCGATCAAACTATCCAATTTCGCTTGGACTTGTTTATTAGTCCAGATTTGCTTTCCAATTTTTTCGGCGACTAATTCTTCGATTTCGGACTTAATCGTCATACGGATTTTATTTTTTAGTCGGTCATTGGTTTGTAAAAAGTTGCGATGGACAAAGATGTTTTGACATAACTCTTTGATTCCAATATTTTCCGTCGCAATGGTTTTTATTACCGGGGGAACGCGCGCAAAATTCTTCATTTCTAATACCGATTGAATTTCCATAATCAACTTATCTGCGCCTTCGCGGTCGGATTTATTCACCACAAAAATATCCGCAATCTCCATAAGACCAGCTTTCATCGTCTGGATTGAATCACCAGCTTCCGGTACTAAGACAACAATTGTGGTATAAGCGATTCCTGCCACATCTAATTCCACCTGACCAACACCAATGGTTTCAATGATAATCATATCTTTACCAAAGGCATCAAAAAGATGGCAGATCTCTTTGGTGGTTTTGGCAACACCGCCTAAACTACCACGTGTCGCCATGCTTCGGATAAAGACTTTGGGCTCTAAAAATAGAGAGGACATTCGGACTCGGTCACCTAAAATTGCCCCCCCACTAAATGGTGATGTCGGATCAACACAAACAATACCAACTGTTAGATTATGCTCAATGAATGCCTGAGCCAATTTTTCTACAAGAGTACTTTTACCGGCACCAGGTGGTCCGGTTATGCCAATGCGCCAACTATGTCCGATTTTTGGATATAGTTTGTTGAGAATTTTTTTACCTTGTTCGGCATCATTTTCTACGATGGTCATCAGTCGACTTAGTGCTTGTTCATCACCGCGCAAAAAATCTAATAGTAATTTTGACTCTTGAGGCTTAAGTTTTAAGTTAGATGTTTTAAGTCTTGTGTTTTTAATAGTCAATTCCTTTTCTTGAGACAAACCCTTTTTGATATGGGTGTTTAATTTCTTGTATTTCGCTTACTAAGTCTGCGATCCCAATCAGTTCTTTCGGCGCATAGCGTCCAGTAAGAATAAGTTCTTTATTTTTCGGACAGGTTTTTATTAGGTCAAGAACATCTTCTAATTTAATTAAGCCGTAATCAATTGCGACATTGATTTCATCCAGGATTACCATATTGTATCTTTTCGCTTTAATCGCTTTACGGGCTAATTTCATTCCTTCTTCCGCATATTCAATATCGGCTTTACTGGGATTACCCTTCTGAACAAAAGTTGGCAAGCCTACTTGAATTACCTTAAAACATTTAATCTTTTTAAGTGCTTTAATCTCACCATAGTCCGCATCACCTTTCATAAACTGAATCATTAAGATTTTCCATTTATGTCCCAATGCCCTTATTCCTTGGCCAATGGCTGCAGTGGTTTTACCTTTTCCATTACCAGTATAAATTTGTATCATTCTAATGCATTAAATTATGGACCCGTTTCACTCAATCGGACTTCATTTAAGAACTTTCCTATGGCTTTGAAAGTATTAAATTCTAATATCTCTCGGGCTACTGGTGAATTTTGGATTAATACGGATACGGTAGACGATGGCTCTATTGCGACTAATATCAACCGTAATACAAAATGTAAAATTATCCAAGCGGTTATTATTCCAAAAATAAAACTGAGATACACATCAAAAGGTTGCCAAGAAAATTCTAATCGGGTTGTTATTAGTTTGGCAATATATAATAGAATAATTGCTGCACCCAAAAAAATTAACAATAGACTTACAGCTTTGCTTATTAGCAAAAGATTGGTAATTGATAAATATGATTTCAATGCAATCCAGGTTGCCAGTAAAAAGGCAAACATTTCGAATAATGGAATATCCATTTCTTGGGCACCGCGGACAGTTTGAATAATGATAATAATCAACGCGGCTAACAATATTATCCAATCAATACCAGTCATATTATCTTTTTTTATTGTATTGTTCAAGACTCATTTTAATTATCTGTTTCCAACTTTGCTTTCCTAAACCCAAACAATACTCGTACAATTATTTTCTTTCAATTTTATTCCAATATTACTCATTATAGTTATCTGCTTAAAATGTTGGTTTTTCATTTATTTATACTATCCAATCAGCACCAGTCATGGTTATCTTCTTTCAATCTTGAGTTTTGCGGTTTTTTTGATTTTCATTTAAGATTCTTTCTATATTGATTTCATTTATGACTCTTTCTAAAATACATACAGAAAATCTCTGCCTAAATTGTTCAGCATTTGTTGATAATTAATCCATAATCAATTATTTAATTCAGCTTTAATTACTAAATTTTTACTCAAGAAAAGAGATTTGTCAATAAATAAGGTATACGAGAGAATTACTGGTGACGACATATGGTATCTCAAATTTGATATCTCACCAAATAGATATATTTGACGAATATCAGTAGCAAATTAATCATTTCTGGCGATACTTTCTAATTGTCATCTTTAACTATTCAGACTGTGTTTTTTACTTTTCACCAATTCTTTAAACTTATAGTTAAAATATAAACACACACGCTTTAGCAATAAATTTCTACTGGAGTTTATTTACAGCTTGTATTACGAGCTTTTATGATTTGAGCAATTCGGCTAATTGCGCCATTAAATTTGCAAGAGCGCGATTCCATGAAGGATCCAACCATTAAAGAAATTTCGGTTATTTCCTAGGTACTATATACCTTCCCGGTAAATTATATATTTATGGTTTATGTGAATATTAAAAAAGGGCATTAAACACAAAAATTTTATAACAAATAGAGGGTAAAAAATCTTTATTAGGTGAAGAAAAATATTAGGCTTTGAGTTGAGCGGCTTCATTTTGTTCCAAATGACCAGAGCAGAGTCCTTAAAAAATAAGTATATTGAAGATTTTGTTTTAGATTTTGTTGATAAGTTAGCACTATTTATTATTTTTGTGATTGAAAATAGTTGAATAAAAATAATTTCTTGAGAAACTCTTTTTGGCTTATTATCTATAGATTGAGCAATTATTATTTTCCCCAATGAAAGCAGGGTGCATAAAGGTAACTTAATTGGAAACTTTCTTTGTTTAGAGCAATTATTAAAGATGTAAATGAATTGCGGAAAGAAAAATCCTCTAATATCTGAATTCACGACCAACCGATATTGAAAAATTCGCCTTGATTTTATTATTAGATATTTTAGCAAAATCAACCAATCCCAGAACTAATTGAAATGGTCCAATAGGTGTATTTGTTCTTACACCTAAACCTACGCCGATATTAAAATCTTGGGTAAAATTAATATCTCTAATCAATTCATCATATTGTTTAAAACTGGCAATAGTGGTTAATATCTGAAAATAGAATGGATAGTCTTGATGATTGAATAGACGAAACAACTGAAAGTTAGCGGTGGTACTGATGTTCAGTAATTGTTTGGTTAAGAACTCATCTTTTTTAAAGCCAATCAGATTTTCGGCACCAGAGTGAAAATACTCGGATAAGGCTATTTTACCATAACTAACACCGATATTTAGTTTCGGCAGTAACACAAGCCAAGGGAAAATTGAAATTGCATGTTCCGAAATGTAATGTAATTTCCAGAAGTCAGAGGTTGCTTTTAATTTTCTCACCGAAGAAAAACCAGTTATTTTATAAGTCATACCTCGAGTGGGAAAATATAAATTATCAAAATTGTTAAATTCAATCCTAAACAAAGGACCGATTATCCATTCGTTATCCGAAAAATTATTAAAAAATGGTAAATCAGGCTTAGCGTAACTGGCTTTATAACTATTAAAGCCAATATTTAAAAAAGCGTCATGTCCTAAAATATAACCAATTTCAAAAATTCCTCCGCTAATATTCGTGTAGTAATCCGCAGACCACATTCGATTTTCAAAATAAGAGTTACGAAAAGACCGATGGAAGCCATCTAATCGATAACCAACCGGCAAACGAAACAATCGCGTGCCATTCAACCCCAACCGATATTCATTAGGATTACCAATATGAACAGCTCCTCGAATAGCGGCTCCCGAACCCCATAAATTACCTTGACCAACTTCTAAGCCCAAAAGGATATTATCATAATTATCATAACTGATACCAATCAAATAGAAACCAAAAGGTTTTTCTTGTAATTCTATAATAACATCTACGGAATCACCGCTAAATTCTAAATGATAGTCAACATCTTCAAAAAGGTCGGTATTAAAAAGTCTTAATAAATCATTAATCAACTGGTCAAATTTTAGGGGATTTCCTTTGCCAATAGTTAACTTGTGGTTAACGATACTCTTATGAGTTGTTCTCAGCCCTTCGATTCTGATATCTCGAATAATTGTTGGTGGTCTTTTGTTGACACTTTTCCGTTGAGAAATTATTTTTTTCCCTTTTAATTTTTCTTTAATCAAAGGTATTATTCTTTTTGTGGCTTCTTCACCGGCATTAATAAGTTCTTTGGCATTAAAAAAATCAGAACGTTTAAACGGTTCAACATTCGGTTCAATCAAAATATCTGCATATTCTTTCTGACGATACAAATCTTCAATCGCAACTAAATCCATACTGCGCGAGACGACATCAATTAATGAGATTCCGGTTTCCGGTGTATGTCTCATTGTTAAAGATGCAATTATAAAATCCGGATGGAATTCAAACAGCGGGTCAACGGGTAAATTTTGAATTATGCCACCGTCAACATATTCTTCGCCTTGAATTTTTTCTGGAGCAAATACTCCGGGGATTGCAATACTAGCTCTAATGGCTTGCGCTAACCGTCCTTGGCGAAGAATCTCTTTTTTCCCTGTAACTAAATTTACTGCTACTACCCGATATGGGATTGGAAGACTATCAAAATTGTAATATGTGTCGTATTCAATTTGCGATAACAATTTCATTAACAAAAAATCAACATTTTGGATTGGGACCAAACCACTGGGCAAAATTGGAAACAGATTATGGTGTCGTAATTGAAGAAAATATCTTTGACGCTGTTGACGTTCTGGTAAATATCTTGCGCCAAAAGGAATTTCGGCATTAAAAAGTGACCACCAATTGACACTCATTGCAATACTTTCAATTTGAAATGCACTGTAACCAGCAGCGTATAGTCCACCAACTAAAGAACCCATACTATTGCCGGTAAGATAAAAGATAGGAATTTGTTCTTGTTCTAATACTTTTAACACGCCAATATGGGCAATTCCCAATGCACCGCCACCGGAAAGCGCTAACCCAATTCGGACCGCATTGGTATCATTTAGACTATGTGCACTGGAGATTGAGACCAACAGGATCAGGATGATGAGATTAATATGTTTCATTTGCTTTTATATTTATAGGTTTGTTTGTGTTTTAATATTTTAATTATATATATAAATTCACTTAAGTAAATAATAATTTTGCATTTTTGACATACCATTATACCTAAGCCCAATAAGCAAAACTCGGCAACCAATAAAAATTTTCTTATCCCTTTTTACATACTTTTACTTTGAAATATTGTCAATGTTTGTGGAAATTTGTTATAGTTAAGCATATCTATTTTCTTTCTAATTCATATTATTCTTTACATACTTCATCATCTTTTTGATTCTCTAGCGAACTGCCCGGTCTTCTGGATAAGTCCGAGGATAATTTAAAGGGCTATCCCATAGATGGCCCAGGGGATAACCTATGGGTATACTCCCAGGATATCTCCCCTGTCTATCCCTTAGATAGTCTAATCTATTGTTTGATAAACAATTAACTAAA
>CAYYPG010000007.1:0-7339 GCA_964473505.1 uncultured bacterium
ATAGTATGTGTTGGATATATTGCAATATCTCATTGACAAATTTATATTTATAAGTAAAATATTTGTTAATATATTTTGGATTTTTGGCCCAAATTCATATTATAATTGCAAATTATATTCCTTGGTATTGCGGTCTTTAGCCAGTACTATATCCAAGAATATAATCATTAAGCATCGAATAGTAACGATAATGGTCTAATTGATTGAAACGGTAAAAGCCAAAATACTTGCGTGGCAATCAGCAGAGTGTTTGGATATTTTATATGATATGATAAAAATATTTTTTTAGTTTATATAAAAAACGAAAATACTAAATAAATTCTTATGAACTGAATGTTAAACAACAATTTTTAGGAGGAACAAATGAAAGAATCTAATAAACAAAAGAAAGAGACGCCGAAATCAGCGATTTCGGATAAAGAAAACGCTAAAGTCACCGTTTCAGTGATAAAAGCCGATATCGGCGGTTATGTCGGACATTCATCGTCTCATCCTGACATTTTGAAACAAGCAGAAACGCTTTTGGAAAAAGCAAGACAAAACAAGACCCTGATTGATTATTGTGTTACCAGTTGCGGTGATGATTTGGAACTAATTATGACTCATAACAAAGGTTGCGATTCTAAGGAAATTCATGGTTTAGCCTGGAAAGTATTTGAGGCTGGCACTGAACTCGCCAAGAAAATGAAACTCTACGGCGCAGGTCAAGATATGCTCTCTGATGCGTTTTCCGGTAATGTTAAAGGTATGGGACCTGGTGTTGCAGAAATGGAATTTGTCGAGCGGAAATCCGAACCGATTGTAGTGTTTATGGGCGACAAATGTGCTCCAGGAGCTTGGAATTTTCCATTGTTTAAAATATTCGCCGACCCATTCAATACCATTGGACTTATTATCGATCCTTCAATGCATGAAGGCTTCAAGTATGAAGTTCATGATATTAAAAAGGATAAGAATTTCATTTTATCTACGCCTGAAGAGATGTATGATTTATTGGTTTTAATCGGTTCAGCAGAAAACTACATTATCAAAGCGGTTTATACTAAAAAGGGTGAAATTGCCGCAGTCAGTTCAACTCAAAAATTATATTTGATTGCTGGTCGTTATGTAGGAAAAGATGATCCGGTGCTAATTGTACGCGGTCAATCCGGTTTACCTTCAATCGGTGAAATTTTAGAACCGTTTGCTTTTCCTCACTTGGTTACTGGTTGGATGCGTGGTTCCCATTATGGCCCACTTATGCCAACTTCCCAGAAACAAGCCAATCCCTCACGTTTTGATGGGCCACCCCGAGTGATTGCATATGGATTTCAAGTTTCAAATGGAAAATTAATTGGTCCAAGAGATATGTTCGACGACCCGTCGTTCGATTATTCCCGAAAAGAAGCCAACAAAATTGCTAATTTTATGCGGGCACACGGTCCATTCGAACCACATCGTCTACCCCTTGCAGAAATGGAATATACCACTTTACCTGAAGTCTTAAAGAAATTAGAGTCCAAGATGAAGTAAAAGATAAATTAAAAAATCTTGGATGCTCTATTCAGTATGTTTCAAGATTAAAAATTGCTCCAGTTAAAAGCATTTTTACTGGTAATGAATGCTTCGGATTGATGGTTCTTATGGTGAGGGCGGTGGTCAAATTTTGCGCACCGCCCTCAGTCTTTCAGTAGCCCTCAAAATTCCTTTTGAAATCTATAATATTAGAAAAGGTCGTAAAAAACCAGGTTTACTTGCCCAGCATTTAACTGCAGTGAATGCAGTAGCAAAAATCTGTAATGCTGAGGTTTCAGGAAATACTTTTGGTTCAACTCGTCTTACATTTGCCCCGGGTGAGGTTAAAGCCCAAGAATATGAATTTAATGTTGCTGCGGAACGCGGTAGCGCCGGTTCAGTAACCTTGGTTGCTCAAGCATTAATTCCAATTTTATTAACTACTAAAAGTCGTTTGTTAATTAAAGGTGGCACGCATGTGCCATTCAGTCCTCCATTCGATTATCTGGCTGAAGTATTATTGCCGTTTTTGCGAAGATATGGTTATAATGTTGAAGCCAAAATTTTGCAATACGGGTTTTTCCCAGTCGGTCGGGGTTCAATTATAATTGACTTTAAACCCAGTTCTAACATAAGAAAAATATCAACCATTATGGAACGCGGAAAATTAAAAAAACTAACTTTAGTCTCCAAAGTTGCTAATTTACCCCGGACAATTGCTGAACGACAGTCATCTCAGTTTATTAAATTACTGCAAATCGATTTTCCTCAGATTGAAATTGAATGGATTGCGGAAGAGGTTCGTGCCGCATGTCCTGGAACATATCTTTTTCTCCGAGCGGAATATGAAAACATCATTGCCGGATTTTCTAGTTTAGGGTCCAAAGGTAAACCGGCCGAAACGGTTGCGGAAGAAGTGTATCAGTCATTTAAATCATACCTGTTATCCGAACACGGTGTTTTTGATAGCCATCTTGCTGACCAGATATGTATCTTTTTGGCACTGCAGAATATTTCTAATATCACGATTAATACCATTAAAATTACCGAGCATCTAAAAACTAATATCTGGACGATTCAGCAATTTCTTCCTAACTTCAGACCTTGGGTTCCGCCAAACTAAATAGCGGAAATACGCGAAATGGATATTAAATTATTTGGTGATGCGGGTTGACACAAAATTAAATTCTTTTATAATAGAATTTATGAAAAAAATCTGTATGTAAACCGAGTTAAGAAATTACAAAAGACGAGAAGATGAACAAATTAACATTACAATTGTTATAACAAAATGAAGAAATTTCATGCCCAATGCCCAATTTACGAAAACACCAATGTCGGCAATTATATTCAAACTGAATTTGGTTTGATTAAGAAAAATCAATTTAGTCCTGGAGAATATTTGATAAACGAAAAAGAATTATTGATCGAGACTGATAACGCATTTTTGAATTTTTTCCTTAGGTAGAGATTATGAATTTTCCGATTCGATATGAACCTAAGTCAATTGAACAATTTTGGTATAAATTTTGGGAAAATAATGGATATTTTACCCCGGATTTAACAAGTAAAAAGCCAAGATATTGTATCGTCATACCACCGCCGAACATAACTGGCGTTTTACATATGGGACATGCCTTAAATTGTACCCTTCAAGATATTATGATTCGTTTCAAAAAATTACAAGGTTATGAGACTTTATGGTTACCGGGAGTTGACCACGCAAGTATTGCAACCCATAATCAAATTGAGAAATTATTAGCTAAACAAGGCAAAACGCGTTTTGATATTGGCCGAGAAAAGTTTTTACAATTAGCCTGGGAGTGGAAAGAGAAACATGCCAATATGATTTTAGAACAGCTAAAATCTTTAGGCGCGGCGTGTGATTGGACTCGAACCCGATTTACTATGGATGAGCAATTATCTCGAGCGGTACGAGAGGCCTTTGTCCGATTTTATGAAAACAAACTGATATATAAGGCATATTATATTATTAATTGGTGTCCGCGTTGTCATACTTCAATTTCGGACTTAGAGGTTAAGTATAAAGAAACTGCATCAAAACTCTGGTATATTAAATATAAACTCAAAACGGCAAACTCGAAATCCAAAAGTAATTATATTATTGTGGCCACGACTCGACCAGAAACGATGCTTGGCGATACCGCGGTTGCGGTAAATCCTAATGATGAACGGTATAAGTCCTTAATTGGAGAAAAAGCTATTTTGCCCTTGGTGAACCGAATCATACCCATAATTGCCGAAGAAACCGTTGATATGGAGTTCGGTACCGGTGCAGTTAAGGTTACGCCGGCTCACGACCCTGCTGATTTTGAAATTGGTCAGAAACATAAATTAGAGGTGATTAAAGTTATTAATGAAGATGCTAAAATTAGTGAGCAAGCACCTGTAAGATATCAAGGATTGAGTCGAGAAAAAGCCCGGGAATTAGTGGTTGCGGACTTGTCTAATCAAGGATATTTAGAAAAGGTTGAAGACTATACACATCGTGTAGGGACTTGTGTTCGCTGTGAAACCATTATCGAACCGTTAGTCTCTTTACAATGGTTTTTAAAGACAAAACCTTTAGCCGAACCTGCTATAAAGAAAGTCGAAGACCGATCAATAAAATTTTATCCTGAACGCTGGACAAAAGTCTACTTAGATTGGATGTATAATATTCGTGATTGGTGTATTTCTCGTCAATTATGGTGGGGACATCGAATTCCGGCTTTTTATTGTAATGACTGCAATAATTTAATGGTCCGACGAGAGGACCCTCAAGAATGCGATAAATGTCATAGTAAAAATATTAGGCAAGATGAAGATGTTTTAGATACCTGGTTTTCCTCAGCTCTTTGGCCTTTCTCAACTTTAGGTTGGCCAGATGAAACCGAAGATTTAAAGCAATTTTATCCAACTAACTTGCTGTCAACTGACCCAGATATTATCTTTTTATGGGTTGCTCGAATGATTATGACTGGATTAGAGTTTGTCAAAAATATTCCCTTTAAGGATGTGTATATCCATTCAACGGTGCTTGCCGAAACCGGTGAACGGATGAGTCGTTCCAAGGGAATTGGAGTCGACCCATTAGTACTAATTGAAAAATATGGTGCCTGTGCTTTGCGATTTACCTTAGCCTATTTAGAAACCGAAAATCAAAGTTATCGGTTCTGGGAGAAAAAGGTTGAATTAGGTCGTAATTTTGCTAATAAAATTTGGAATGCTGGCAGATTAATTAGGATGTATTTAGAAACAACCACGGCCGAAAATAACGAGAACGAGCTTTCATTAAATTCGATGATTGTCGCTACAATCCAAAATCCCATTGATATATGGATTATTAAAAAACATTATAAAACCGTGGAAGTAGTAACCAATGCTTTAGAACATTATGCCTATTCTCATGCAGCCAATGCACTATATACTTTTTTCTGGGATGATTTTTGTGATTGGTATCTGGAGACCAGTAAAATCCGACTTAAAAATAATGATAAGATAGTTTTGGATGTGCTGAAGGCAATTTTCCAGGATATTTTAATTATGCTCCATCCTTTCATGCCATTTTTAACTGAAGAAATGTGGCATCGGTTTAATTATTACCCAACATCAAGTATCTTAGATGCCTTTTGGCCTAAAATTGATAATACAACCAAACAGATACTTGACCAAAAATCAAGTTACATTATTCTTTGGGAGAAACTCCAAGAAGTAATAACTGGTATTCGTAATATCCGAGCTGAGATGAATATCGAAGCCGATAAAAAAGTTACCTGTTTTATCAATGCCCGCGATAATGCACTTAAAGAATATCTGCTTTCCGATATTCCCAGCAAAATAATCAAAGAACTGGCTAAAGTTTCTGAAATTAAGGCTATTGACCATAGACCGCCCCAATCTTCAGTGGTCATTACTAAAGATTTAGAAGTGTATATTCCTTTAACCAATGTAATAAATTTTGATATAGAGCGAAAGCGCTTAGAGAGTGAGTTGCAAAATTTACAGAAAGAACTGGATAAAATTAATAGTTTACTTGCGAATGAGAATTTTTTAACCAAAGCCAAACCAGTAATTGTCGAACGAGAGCAAGAACGAAAATCGAAATACGAAGATAAAATCAAACGGTTAAAGTCTGCCCTCGCATCGTTAGACTGAAATCAATAATTGTTCGTGACAAAAATATGATAGGAGTTATGTCAATTTCTTTTTGGGAAAACCGTATTTTATGAAATTTGTTGGGTGGTTTTTGTCAGGATTAATAATCATATTATTTTTGTTATTTTATAACGTAAAATTTACTCCGCTCCAAATGGAACTGCTCAGAGTTAAACAAGAAAATTGGTTGTGGCAGTCCCAAGTTAAAGAACAGGAGATGCGGTTAAACAATTTAACCGCCAATAAGCAACCACAATTTGTCCAGACTTATATCTGGGATGAATTGTTTCCCAATCCTAGTAGTATTGTCTTAACCGAACCAGCTCAGAGTCTGATTAGAGAAATTGTCCCCAAACTTAAAGAGACCGAGAAGAAAATCATTGTTGCTAGTCATTGTGATGATGTAACGATTCCTCCTGAATTACAATCTCAATATCCATCAATTAGTGAGTTATCGTTGGCCAAAGCAAAGGCAGTGGCCAATTTCTTAGCATCATGGGGAATACCGAAGGAAAGATTTATTTGCATTGGATACAATCATAAACCAAACAAAACAACTGAAGCATCTCTTGTTTTTTTCGATCAATTTACGCGTCTTGAATTTAGAAATGTTGATTCAGAGATATCGACTTTTTCGCAGTCTAATACGGTTGTTATCGATTCGATTTTGGCCTCCAAAGATATTTATCTTCATAGCCGACTAACCACTGAAAATAATATCGGGACTGTTCAAGTCTCTAATCAACGAATTGAGATAATCGTGATTCCGTAATAGTAATGAGACATAAAAATGGTCCAATGTTGATAAAGATAATAATTTTCTTTTTTATTTTATGTAATTCATTAATAAGCCAAACCCCAAAAGATACTGTAAAAAAAGCAATAGATTCCAATGTTTATTATAAATCGAGTCAGAAAGCTATGTTTTTGTCAGCCTTATTGCCTGGTGGTGGACAATTTTATACGGAAAATTATCTTAAGGGTATTCTTATTGCCGGAATAGAGGGAACTCTCACATTTTACGGATTAAAAAACCACATTGATTATAAAAGAACGGGTAATCTTGACTTAAAAAACCGAGCAATAAATTTATTATGGTGGTTAGCATTAGTAAAAATTTTTTCTGTTGCTGATGCATATGTCTCGGCTAATATGTTCAAGTTTAAAGAACAACAAAAACTCATATCGTATCATCGAATTTACGAAACAAATATAGTGGGTTTAGCGAATACTAATTATAAAAGCGGAGTAGATAGCCCTAAAAATGTATTCGAGAATAATAAATAGTAAAACCCAAGAATGTAGTTTACATAACATCAATGCAGTTTAATCCCGGTAAATAAATGTACTTATGTCGCAATTTGCCGTTTTTATATCTGATGGTGGATGATAATCTTTGTTTTGTGTAGTGCTTTCTTTTAAAAACCTACAAACCCGGAATGATATCAATGTGTTTCGGCTATGCAGAAAAATAAGAATCTTAAATTCAGAATGCACCGATATAAGATTTTGTGTTTTACCACTGATAATTAAGATTTTCTTTTGGAACTCAATGATATAAAAACTCTTTTATATTGTAAAATGATGGTTCGATTAGATATTGTGAAATCCAAAAAACACATTATAAGTTAATTATATTGTAAAATGATGGTTCGATTAGATATTGTGAAATCCAAAAAACACATTA